>CAYOZR010000182.1:0-5871 GCA_964408555.1 uncultured Aestuariivirga sp. | reverse complement strand
CGTGTTGGCCATCACCACGCAGTCGATCACCGGCTTGATCGGCTCCGACACCAGCGCCTGCAGGCACAGGCTTTCGATCGGCATGCGCACCCCCGCCATCTGCATGATGGTGGAGACATGTCCCGCCGTGACCACGCCGATCTTGCCGGTGCGGATGGTTCCCCTGGTGGTCTCCAGGCCCGTGACCTTGCCGCCCTCGCGGTTGATGCTGGTCACCTCGCAATTCTGGATGATGTCGACGCCGAAAGAATCGGCTCCCCGCGCATAGCCCCAGGCCACCGCGTCGTGACGCCCGGTGCCGCCGCGCGGCTGGTAATAGGCGCCGAGGATCGGATAGCGGCAATCGGGATCGCCGTTGACGATCGGCACGATCTCCTTCACCTCGGAGGGCGCGATCATGCGGCAGTCGAGGCCCGCCAGGCGGTTGGCATGGGCGGTGCGCTTGAAGGCGCGGAATTCATGCTCGGTCTGGCACAGCATCATGACGCCGCGCGGGCTGAACATCATGTTGAAATTCAGTTCCTGCGACAGGTCCTCGTAGAGCGAGCGGGCCAGCTCATAGATGGCGATCGAGGCATCCTGCAGATAGTTGGAGCGGATGATCGAGGTGTTGCGCCCGGTATTGCCGCCGCCGAGCCAGCCCTTCTCCACCACCGCGATATTGGTCATCTTGTGGTTCTTGGCGAGGTAGTAGGCGGTGGCGAGCCCATGGCCGCCGGCCCCGACGATCACCGCGTCATATTCGGGCTTGGGCGTGGGCGAACGCCAGGCGCGCTCCCAGTCCTTGTGGTAGTTCATCGCGTTGCGGGCGAGCGAGAAGACGGAATAACGCGGCTTCATGGAGGTATCCTTAAGGCTGGCGCTATGTAACAAAAGGGCGATGCCGCCACCAAGGGTTTTCCGACGCCCCAATGCCGCCATGCGACAATGCGACGGAAGCCTGGGCCGCATCGATGAACTAGATAGCGGATGACCACGGGAAAAACTCATAGAGCCATGATCTGGTTGGTATTTACGATAATGACGGCGGCGGTGCTGGCGGTTCTGCTGATGCCGCTGTGGAAGGGCCGGGCGGCCGTGGCGCCGGGCCGCGCCCGCTATGATCAGGCGGTTTTCCGCGATCAGCTCTCCGAACTCGACCGCGACGTGGCGCGGGGGGTGATCGGCGCTGCCGAGGCCGGGGCCGCCCGCAACGAGATTTCCCGCCGCCTCATCCAGGCGGCACGGCCGCCATCGGAACCCGCCGCCGGCAAGGCCGGCGTTGTGGGGTTGATCGGCGCCGTGCTGGTGCCGCTCGTGGCAATCCCGCTCTATCTCAATTCCGGCATGCCGCGGCTGGCCGATGTGCCGCTGGCGGCACGGATGGAAAAGGCGGTGGACAATCAGGATTTCGCCGCGCTGGTGGCCAAGGTCGAACGGCACCTCGCCCAGAACCCGGACGACGTCGAAGGCTGGAAGGTTCTGGTCCCCTCCTACAAGCGCGAAGGGCGCTGGCAGGATGCGGCCGATGCCTATGCCAACATCGTCCGCCTGTCGCATCCGGATGCCGCCATGATCGCCGACTATGGCGAGATGCTGGTCTTCGCCAATGACGGCATGGTGACGGCGGAGGCCGCCCGCGCCTTCAGCGCGGCCTTGAAGATCGATGCGAATTTGCTCAAGGCGCGATTCTTCGCAGGCCTCGCCTTGAAGCAGGAGGGCAGGAAGGAAGAAGCGCGGCAGGCCTTCGAAGCTCTGCTTGCCGGGAGCCCGGCCGATGCCGCCTGGCGGCCCATGGTCGAGGCGGAACTGCAGGACATGGCGGGTGCGGAGGAACAACAAGCCATGATCCGCACCATGGTCGAAGGTCTCGAAGAGCGGCTAAAGACCGATGGCGGCAATCTCGAAGACTGGCAGCGCCTGATCCGCTCCCGCGCTGTGTTGAAGGAACCGGACAAGGCCAAGGCGGCCTATGCCATGGCAAGACATCGTTTCATGGACAGACCGGAGGCGCTTGCGTCGCTCGAGAGTCTGGCCAAGGAGATGGGGATAGAGTGAGCTTGCACCGCACCATAGTTTCGTCATCCCGGCGAAAGCCGGGACCCATTGTTCGACTTGAACGCGTATTAATCGTTGCAGTTCCATCGCGTGGTTGGATGGGTCCCGGCTTTCGCCGGGATGACGGAATTGGTTGGAGTGCTCTTGCATGACCAGGAAACAGAAACGCCTGTCCGTCATTGTCGCCGGTCTCGCCGTGCTTGGCATTGCATTGGGGCTGGTGCTTTACGCACTCAGCGATACGATCGTGTTCTTCTATACGCCGAGCGAAATTACCGAGAAAGGCGTGAAGCCGGGACAGAGATTCCGTCTCGGCGGATTGGTGGAACTGGGCAGCGTCAGGAGAGGCGAAGGGACGGTCGTGAGCTTCATCGTCACCGACACGATCGGGACCGTGCCGGTCACCTACTTCGGACAGTTGCCCGACCTGTTCCGTGAAGGCCAGGGCGTGGTCGCCGAAGGCAAGCTCGATGCCGGCGGCACCTTCATCGCCGATACGGTGCTGGCCAAGCACGACGAGAACTACATGCCGAAGGATGTCGCCGACAAGCTCAAGGAAAAGGGCGTCTGGCAGGGCGGACAGGGGGCTTCGCAATGATCGCCGAGACCGGCCATTTCGCCCTGATCCTGGCGCTCGCCGTGGCGCTCTTTCAATTCGCCGTGCCGCTGTACGGCGCCCAGCGCGGCGATGCCGCCGTCATGCGCATGGCCGCGCCCGCGGCGCTGATGCAGTTAAGTCTCATCGTCATCGCCTTCGCGGCGCTGACCCATGCTTATGTGACGAGCGATTTCTCGGTACAGAATGTCTTCGAGAATTCCCATTCGGCCAAGCCGCTGCTCTACAAGATCTCCGGCGTCTGGGGGAACCACGAGGGCTCGATGGTCCTGTGGGTGATGATCCTCGGTCTCTTTGGCGCGGCGGTCGCACTCTTCGGCAACAATCTGCCGCTCGAACTCAAGTCGCGCGTGCTGGCGGTTCAGGGTTCCATCGGGGCTGCCTTCCTCCTTTTCATCGTCACGACATCCAATCCCTTCACTCGCCTCGATCCCGCCCCCATCGAAGGCAACGGCCTCAATCCGATCCTGCAGGACCCGGCACTCGCCTTCCATCCGCCCTTTCTCTATGCCGGTTACGTCGGCCTCTCGATCGCCTTTTCCTTCGCCGTGGCGGCCCTGATCGACGGCAAGGTAGATGCCGCCTGGGCCCGCTGGGTGAGGCCCTGGACGCTGGTTGCCTGGATGTTTCTGACCATCGGCATCGCCATGGGCTCCTGGTGGGCTTATTACGAACTGGGCTGGGGCGGCTGGTGGTTCTGGGACCCGGTGGAGAATGCCAGCTTCATGCCCTGGCTTATCGCCACGGCGCTGCTCCACTCGGCCATCGTGGTCGAGAAGCGCAATGCGCAGAAAATCTGGACCATTCTGCTCTCGATTCTCGCCTTCTCGCTATCGCTTGTGGGTACATTCCTGGTGCGCTCCGGCGTGCTGACCTCGGTGCACGCCTTCGCCGTCGATCCGGCCCGCGGCATCTTCATTCTCGGCATTCTCTGCTTCTTCATCGGCGGGGCGCTGGTGCTCTTTGCCTGGCGCGCGCCGCTGTTGAAGGCGGGCGGGTTGTTCGCGCCGGTGAGCCGCGAGGGCGGATTGGTGGTCAACAATCTCCTGCTCTGCGTCGCCTGTCTTTCGGTTTTCATCGGCACGCTTTATCCGCTGGCGCTGGAGACGGTGACGGGCGAGAAGATTTCCGTCGGTCCGCCCTATTTCAATCTCACCTTCGGGCCCATCATCCTGCCCCTGCTTCTGCTGGTGCCGCTTGGACCTTTCCTGTCATGGAAGCGCGCCGACCTTTGGGGAGCCGTGCAGCGCCTGTGGTTTGCCGCACTCGTGGCAACGGGCGCGGCACTGCTGACTCTGGTGCTGACACAGCGCGGTCCCTGGCTGGCACCAGTCGGGATTGCGCTCGGCATCTGGCTGGTCATGGGCTCCCTGAGTGAGATTGCAACGCGCATCGGCCTGTTCCGCGCGCCCTTGCCCGCCAGCCTGTCGCGGCTTCTCGGTCTCCCCGGCGCCGCCATCGGCATGAGCCTGGCCCATGCCGGTCTCGGCATCATGATCGTCGGCATCATCGCCATTTCCCTGTGGAAAGTGGAAGTCATCGTCGCCATGAAGCCCGGCGAGACGGTCGAGGTGGGCGATTATGCCGTCACCTTCCAGGGTGAGACGCCGCTGACCGGACCCAATTACACCGGTGAGACGGGCCGCTTCCGCGTCTCCCTCGGCGGCGGCGAGGTAACGGTGCTGGCTTCCGAAAGGCGCATCTTCCAGCCGAGCCGCATGCCGACCACGGAAGTGGGCCTGCACCAGACGCTCGCCGGCGATCTCTATGTGGTGATGGGCGACAGGACCAATGACGGCGGCCGCGCCATGCGGCTTTACTTCAACCCGCTGGTCAATCTCATCTGGCTGGGTGCGGTGGTGATGTTCATGGGCGGCATCTTCTCGCTGACCGACCGCCGCTACCGCGTCGGCGCACCGAAACGGCTGGCGAAGACGGAGGCGGTGGCGGCGGAATGAGGCGGGCGTTTCTTCATTATATCCGTCATCCCGGCGAAAGCCGGGACCCACCGATTCGCAAGCGTCGCGCGGCGAAGTGGGTCCCGGCTTTTGCCGGGATGACGATAGTGTGGATTGCACTATCAGTCTCACCCGCTCTCGCGGTGCAGCCCGACGAAATTCTGAAAGACCCGGCGCTGGAGGCGCGCGCCCGGGCATTGTCGGGGGGCTTACGCTGCCTCGTCTGCCAGAACCAGTCGATCGACGATTCCGATGCGCCGCTCGCCCGGGACTTGCGCATTCTGATCCGCGAGCGCCTGTCGGCGGGAGAGACGGACACGCAGGTGATCGACTTCGTCGTCGCCCGTTACGGCGACTTCGTGCTGCTCAAGCCGCGTCTCACCGCCAAGACCGCCGTGCTGTGGACGGCACCCTTCGCCGTCCTGCTTCTCGCCGCCCTGTTCCTGTTCCGCCGCAGGAAGGCCGGTGCTGGCAATGAGGCGCCGCTCTCCGCCGAGGAGCGCGCCGCCTTGGACCGGGCGATGCAATAGCCCGAACATTACCGAATGTTCATCTGCCCGAAATACTGCCGTAAGCCGGGGGCTCCTATATCTCAGTCATCGGTTTCCCAATTTGGAGGTTTTCCCATGCCAGTCGTTGCCACCCGCAAGACCAGCCGCATGCTCAGTCTCTTTGCCGCCGGGCTGTTCGCGGCGACGGCGCTTTCGGCGGCCATGCTGGTTGTCCCCGCAGTTCCGGTACACGCGGAAACCCAGGCTGCCATCGATCCCACCAAGGGTTTTGCCGACCTCGTCGACAAGGTGATGCCCGCCGTCGTCAGCGTCGAAGTCAAGTTCTCCAATGTCGCCGACACCGGCATGGATGGCCAGGATCAGCCCGATTTCCGCGATCTTCCCGAAGACAGCCCATTTCGCGATTTCTTCAAGCAGTTTCCGCAATTCCGCAATGGACAGCCCTTGGAGAAGCCGCAACGCCGCGAGCCCGGCATGGCACAGGGTTCCGGCTTCATCATCTCGGCCGACGGCTATGCGGTGACCAACAATCACGTGGTGCAGAACGCCGAGGAGGTCTCGGTCAAGCTCAAGGACGGCGAGGAACTCAAGGCCGAGGTGATCGGCACCGATCCCAAGACCGATCTGGCGCTCATCAAGATCAAGTCGGACAAGACCTTCCAGTTCGTGAAGTTCGCGGAAATCGAGCCGCGGGTCGGCGACTGGGTGGTGGCGGTGGGTAATCCCTTCGGCCTCGGCGGCACGGTGA
>CAYOZR010000181.1:0-5884 GCA_964408555.1 uncultured Aestuariivirga sp. | reverse complement strand
GATTGATGGCGGAGGCAAAGCCCGAAGCCTTGCCGAACACCACATAGCTCGATCCCGCGTTGGACAGCGCATTCGGATCGGCGCCAAAGGCACCGATTATCACATCGGCGAAACCGTCGCCATTGACATCCCCGGCGCTGGCGACCGAACGGCCGCTGAAGTCAGCGGCCGCCACGCCGTCGAGGCGGAAACCGTTGCCGCCGTTGAGGCTCGAGAGACTGAGGATGCCGCCGGCAAAGCCCGAAGCCTTGCCGAACACCACATAGCTCGATCCCGCGTAAGATAGCGCATTCGGATCGGCGTTACGGGCACCGACGACCACATCGGCAAAGCCGTCGCCATTGACATCCCCGGCGCCGGCGGCGGAAAAGCCGCTGCCGTCATTAGCCGCCACGCCGTCGAGGCGAAAACCATTGCCGCCATTGAGGCCCGAGAGATCGAGGTTGCCGCCGGCAAAGCCCGCGGCCTTGCCGAACACCACATAGCTCGATCCCGCGGCAGACAGCCCATTCGGATCGGCGCCAAAGGCCCCGATAATCAGGTCGGCAAAGCCGTCGCCATTGACATCCCCGGCGCTGGCAACCGAACGGCCGCTTCTGTCATAGGCCGCCACGCCGTCGAGACGTACGCCGGTGGTGCTATTGATGGTGGAGAGATTGATGGTTGCTGTAAACTCCGCCGCCAGGGCCGGCGCAGACAGCGCCGTCGAAGCCAGCGCCGCGAGCGTGTAGACCGCAGCGCGGGATAATTTGGGTATTGCTGCCGGCATGGCTTGACCGATGGCTGTCATCCCAGGACTCCCTCGCGCGGTTCGGAATGGGCCAGCCAAGAACCGATGGGATGGCATTCCCCGATGATCGGAGCAGATCAGCGATAAACGACCTTAACTTTAAGACACTATGGACGCAATGGCCGGCGAGCCGCATTGCAATCGTCCGGTGCGGATGCTTGGCTCGGCGCTTAACGGTTAGGGATAATGGCAATGGCGCAGGAAGCCTTCGCAATTACCACCTCGCGCGGCTTTGAAAGCTGGCTGGCGCGGGCGGGCGGGGTGATCGCCTTCACCACCTACCAGGCAGCACGAATCCAATAACAGAACATCGATCGCGCTGATGCTGCTCCTGGCCCCAAATCGGTAGTTCAAACCGATCCCCCACCGGGTAGAATTCACGCCTTCCCGCTGCCCGTGAATCCGGTTAAGAAAGTGTAAGGATCGGTGAAAAGAGCGGCTTGTGGCGTGAGGTTGTCGGGCAAAAAGGCTTGGCTCGAGTGCCGCTTGCGGGGGAAGGTTTCCCGCGGGGCCGTCTTGGCGTGTCTGGCAGCGGCAAGCAGCCTCGCCGTACCGGCGCTCGCGGCCGTCACCGCCAGCGATCCCGCGCCACCCAAATTCATCAAGCCGCTGCTCAAGGAACCGCCGCCGGGCACCCGCGTCAATGTTTATGCGACGCGCATCGAATATGACAGCAAGCGCAAGATCGCCACGGCGACCGGCCTGGTTCGGATCACTTACGGCCCCTATACGCTGACCGCGAGCAAGGTCGTCTACGACGAGGTCCATGACCGGCTCACCGCCAACGGCTCGGTCGAATTCCGCGAGCCCAACGGCAATGTGCTGCAGGCGGCGATGGTGGAACTCAACAATAAATTCAAGGAAGGCTTCGCCCGGCATCTGCGCGCGCTGCTGACCAACGACGTGACGATCACGGCGGACTATGCACAGCGCTTCGAAAACGGCATCACCGTCTATGAGCGGGCGACCTACACGGCCTGCAAGACCTGCGTGGACGAAGGCGGCACGCCGATCTGGCAAATCGTTTCCGGCGAGACGATTCACGATGAGAACACGAGGACGCTCATTCACAAGAATGCCAGGTTCGAGATCGCCGGAATTCCGGTGGCGTGGTTTCCCTATCTCGAGCATCCCGATCCTTCGGTGAAACGGCGGACCGGCTTTCTCATTCCGGAGATCAAGGGAGCCAATGCCTTCGGCCTCGGACTGGTGACGCCCTACTTCTGGGAGGTGGCGCCCAATGCCGACCTGACACTCAGGCCGATGTGGACCACCAAGCAGGGACCGGTCGGCGATGTGGAATGGCGGCACCGGCTGGCGAACGGCATCTACAACATTCACGGCTATGGCGTGCACCAGTTCGAGCCCGACGCGCCGCCCAACGACGAGGGCTGGCGCGGAGCCCTCACCTCGGCGGGCGAATTCAGCCTCGGCAAGGACTGGTCGTGGGGCTGGGACGGAACGCTCACCTCGGACAAGACCTTCCTGCGGCGCTACAATTTCGACGACCGCGACATGGCAACGAGCCGGCTTTATGTCACGGGGATGGAGGACCGGAATTATGTCTCGGCCCAGGCGATCTATTTCCAGACGCTGCTGACCGACGAGAGCCAGGACACCATCCCCTATGCGCTGCCCTATGTGCAGGGCAACTATGTCTTCGATCAGCCGGTGTTCGGCGGCGAGCTGGGGCTCAATTCGAGCGCCTATTCGCTGACCCGCGCGACGGCGGATTCACCCTTCCCCGGCATCGACCACGGCACCTCGCAGAGCCGCGCCATCACCGATCTCACCTGGCAGCGGCAGACCATCAACGGCCTGGGCCAGGTGGTGACGCCCTTCGCCCGGGTGCGCGGCGATGTCTATGTGGTGGAGAACCTGCCGGGTGCCGTGGATAGCGAGGAAACCGCCGGGCGCATCCTGCCCTCGGCGGGAGTCGACATGCGTTGGCCGCTCTTGTCGATGCAGGACCTGGGCCAAAGCATCCTGACGCCGGTGGTCCAGATCATCGCGGCGACCGACGAGACCGATCAGGCGTTGATCGGCAATGAGGATGCTATCACCCTCAATTTCGACCATAGCAGCCTGTTCCTGCAGGACCGCTTTACCGGCTTTGACCGCTACGAGGGCGGCACCCGCGCCAATGCCGGCGTCGTCTATGATTTCACCGCCGCCAATGGCGGCTTTGCACGGGCGAGTTTCGGCGAGTCCTTCCATATCGCCGGCCAGAACAGTTTCGCGGCCGATACGGGGCTCGACGGCACGACTTCCGATCTCGTCGGGGCGGTGGCCCTGCAGCCCTGGGAGAACCTCCGCTTCACCTATGAGACCCGGGTCGAGGAGGACTTCTCCGACGTCAACGTGCAGGAGGCCTCGCTGAGCCTCACTTTCGACAGGATTGCGGGCTCATTGAGCTACGCCGATCTGGACGCGGAACCTAGCGCCGGCCGGCCGGAACGCCAGCAGCAGATCTGGGGCGACGCCAGCTACCGGCTTGGCGAGGCCTGGAGCCTGTTCGGCGGTTTGCGCTACGATCTGCAGAGCGACCTGTTCATGGACAAGACCCTAGGGATCGGCTTCGAATGCGACTGTCTTACCGCCAGCCTCGCCTATTCCGAGAGCCGGACCAGCAACCCCGACGTTCCGGTCGACCGTTCGATCATGCTGAGCGTCGAATTCCGCACTCTCGGCAAGACCAGCGTGAGCACCGGGTTCTGAGAATCATCATGCAACGTCTTGCCGTTTCTGTCTTGTGCCTCGCCGCCCTGCTGCTGGCCGCGTCGCCCATTCCGGCGCGGGCCGAGAGCCAGGGGCTGATCGCCACCGTCAACGACCGGCCGATCACTGGGTTCGACATCGACCAACGCCAGAAGCTGATGAAAATTCTGGGCACCGCGGCCAGCCGCAAGGAGGCGCTGCAGTCATTGATCGACGAGGTGATCAAGCTCGACGCGGCGCGCAAGTTCAAATTCGAGGCAACCGAGGCGCAGATCGAGAAACAATTGGAGCGCATGGGCAAGGGCATGGGGACCGATGCAGCGGGCCTCGAGGCGCGGCTGAAGCAACAGGGCATATCGATGACTTCATTCCGCCAGTATCTCGCCGCCCAGATCGGCTTCAGCCGCATGGTGGGCAGCAAATACCGGGCCAACGTCGAAGCGAAACCGGAGGATGTGGCGCGCAAACGGGCCGAGATCGAGAGCAAAATCAAGCAGCGCATGCAGGAAATCCAGCGCGATCCGCGGATGAAAGCGGTGACGGTCTATACCATCCAGCAGATCGAGCTGCCGATCGAGAGCGGCGCCGATGCCATGGCCGCCCAGCTCGCGCAGGCGCGCGCCGTCGAGGCGATGCAGTTCATCCGGCGTTACCAGGGCTGCAAGAGCGCCAAGGCGGCGGCCGAAGGCATCTTCAACGTCAAGGTCGGCAAGCCGATGGAGGCCGATGCAGCCAAGCTGCCGAAGCAGTTGAAAGAGGCGCTCGACAAGGTGGGGGCCGGCAAGGCCATCGGCCCGGTGCGCGGCAAGGACGGAATCCAGGTGATCGGATTTTGCGGGGTGCGCAAGCTGACGCCGCCCACGCCGAAATTCGAAATGCCCACCGACGAACAGGTGGCCAATGCGCTCAGCAACGAGAAATTCGCCGTATATGAAGACCAATACATCAAGGAACTGCGGTTGACCGCCTATATCGAATACAAAGACAGCAGCTACTCGCAATGAGCGGCCCCAAGGCGATCGCACTGACGGCGGGCGAGCCGGCGGGCATCGGTCCCGAAATCACCGCCAAGGCCTGGGATGCGCTGAAGGCCGAAGCCGGCTCGTGTTTCTTTCTGATCGGCGATGCGGACTATGTGCGGGCGCGCGCCAAAGCGGCCGGACTTGCCATTCCCGTGGCGAGGATCGCCGCCCCGCAAGAGGCTTCCAGGATTTTTCCCGCCGCGCTGCCGGTTCTGCACCGTGCGCTCACGCATCATCCCGCGCCGGGCCGCATCGGGCACGGCAATGCCGCCGCGGTGGTCGCCGCCATCGATGCGGCGGCGGAGCTGGCCATGACCGGCGCGGCGGCCGCAATCGTCACCAATCCGATTCACAAGGAAAGCCTCTATAAGGCGGGGTTCCGGCATCGGGGGCATACCGACTACCTCGCCCATCTGGCCCGCGCCCGGGGCCATGCGGCAACCGACGTGATGATGCTGGTGGCCAAGGATCTGCGGACGGTTCCGGTCACGGTTCACATCCCACTGGCCGAGGTGCCGGGCGCCCTGACGAAAGAAGCGATCGTCGCGCAGGCGGAAATCGTGGCGCGCGACCTGACGCGATATTTCGGCATCGCCGCACCGCGTTTGGCCTGTACCGGACTCAATCCCCATGCCGGGGAAGGCGGCGCCATGGGCCGGGAAGAACAGGAGATCATCGCTCCCGCACTTCGCGAACTCGAAGCCCGCGGCCTTGTCGTGACGGGCCCGCTTGCCGCCGACACGGCCTTTCACGAAGAAGCCCGCGCCCGCTACGATGCGATTCTGTGCATGTATCACGATCAGGCGCTGATCCCGGTGAAGACGCTGGATTTCCATGGCGGCGTCAATG
The DNA here is from genome assembly GCA_964408555.1 of uncultured Aestuariivirga sp. Lineage (GTDB taxonomy): Bacteria > Pseudomonadota > Alphaproteobacteria > Rhizobiales > Aestuariivirgaceae > Aestuariivirga. Next base: position 505 of record CAYOZR010000181.1, on the reverse strand, counting down.
TGACGCTCGGCCTGCCTTTCATTCGCGCTTCGCCCGACCACGGCACGGCACTCGCCATTGCCGGCACAGGCACGGCCAATCCGCGAAGCCTGATCGCGGCGCTCCGGCTCGCCGCCCAAATGGCGCGCCATGGCCGCCGCTGACGACGGCCTGCCGCCGCTGCGCGAGGTGATCGCGCGCCTCGATCTCGCAGCCAAGAAGAGCCTCGGGCAGAATTTCCTGTTCGATCTCAATCTCACCCGCCGCATCGCCCGCGCCGCGGCACCGCTCGAAGGTTTCACCATCGTGGAGGTGGGACCGGGCCCCGGCGGCCTGACGCGGGCACTGCTGATGGAAGGTGCAACACGGGTGATCGCCATCGAGCGCGACGCCAGAGTGCTGCCGGCGCTCGATCAAAGCGCCGCCGCCTATCCGGGGCGGCTCACGGTGGTGTCCGGCGACGCCTTGGCCCTGGACTGGCCCCGCCTGGTCGCGGGGCCGGCCAAGAGCGTCGCCCAGCTCCCCC
>CAYOZR010000180.1:0-6089 GCA_964408555.1 uncultured Aestuariivirga sp. | reverse complement strand
TCGAGGCGGCGCGCGCCGAGGTGGCCACCTGCGCGATTTCCGGCGCCGTCGGCACCTTCGCCAATATCGATCCGCGCGTCGAAGCCCATGTGGCGGCGAAGCTGGGCCTCAGGCCCGAGCCCATCTCGACCCAGGTCGTCCCGCGCGACCGCCATGCCATGTATTTCGCCGTCCTCGCCGTCGTTGCCAGTTCGATCGAGCGGCTCGCCACCGAAATTCGCCATTTGCAGCGCACCGAAGTGCTCGAGGTCGAGGAATATTTCGCCCCCGGCCAGAAGGGCTCCTCCGCCATGCCGCACAAGCGCAACCCGGTGCTCAGCGAAAATCTTTCCGGTCTCGCCCGTCTGGTGCGCTCCGCCGCCCTGCCGGCTTTCGAGAACGTGGCGCTCTGGCACGAGCGCGATATTTCGCATTCGTCGGTCGAGCGCGGCATCGGCCCCGACGCCACCGTACATCTCGACTTCGCCCTGCATCGCCTCGCCGGCATCGTCGACAAGCTCATCGTTTACCCCGACAACATGAAGCGCAATCTCGACCGCTTGGGCGGTCTCGTCCATTCCCAGCGCGTCATGCTGGCGCTCACCCAGAAGGGCATGAGCCGCGAGGAGTCCTATGCCGCCGTGCAGCGCAATGCCATGCCGGTCTGGCGCGGCGAAGGCAACTTCCGCGATCTGTTGCGGAAGGACAAGGACGTCTCACGGCTGTTGTCCGATGCCGAACTGGAGTCCCTCTTCGACCTTGCCTATCATTTGAAGCATGTCGACACGATCTTCGCCCGGGTCTTTGCCTGACACCCGGTTCGGCTATTTGAATGACAAAGATTTAATGTACGCAAAGCACCTCTCCCGTGCTCCTGTCAGCGAAATGTCAATGAATCGTCTGTAATTCTGCCGCATGGCGACTCATCACAGCCCGTCACCGCGCCTGCTGCGCGTCTGGGACATGCCCACCCGGCTCTTTCATTGGAGCCTGGTGCTGTGCGTGACGACCGCGCTGGTCACCGGCTACGTCACCCCCGAATGGTGGATGGGAACGCATCTGGCGGCCGGCTATGCCATCGTGGCCCTTCTCGCCTTTCGCCTGGTCTGGGCTTTCTTCGGGCCGGAATATAGCCGGCTCGTCAGCATGGTCCGTTCGGTGCGCAAACTGCACGTCCATCTCCGCGGCCTCATCATGCTGCGGCCGCCGCACTACATGGGACACAATCCGGCCGGCTCGCTGATGATCATGGCGCTCTTCGCCGTGCTTTGCGTTCTCGTCATAACCGGCCTCATGGTCCAGGGTGGCGAGGAAATGCAAGGCCCGCTCGCGGCGGTCATCGAATATGCCGCAAGCAAGACGGCGCGGCGCGTGCATGAACTCTTGGCCCTCGCGCTGATGGCGATGATTGCCGCCCACGTGGCCGGCGTCTTGGTGGAGGGCAGGCTGCTGCGCATCCCGCTGATCCGCGGCATGATCACCGGCTGGCTGCCGGTTCCTGCAAACGAACCGGTGCCGGCGCCCCGGCCGGCACGGCCCTGGCGGGCGGCCACCGCGCTGGCGGGTCTCGTCATTCCGGTTGCCGCGGGCTTGCTCTGGCTGTCGAGCCTGCCTGGGCCACGGGTTCCGGTTGCCGAAGCCCCCAATGCTGCCCACGCCAAGGAATGCGGCGCCTGCCACGAGCCCTATCATCCAAGCCTCCTGCCGCGCGCCTCCTGGGCGGCGATGATGGCCGGCCTCGGCGATCATTTCGGCGAGGATGCGAGCCTGCCGGCGCCGGCTGCCGCTGAAATCGCCGCCTATCTGGATCGCAATGCCGCCGAGGCCATCGACAGCGAGGCGTCGAACCGCTTCCTCGCCGTCTCGCCGCAAGAACCCCTGCGCATCGCCGCCACCCCCTACTGGCGCGCCACCCACCGGGAAATCGCCGATGCCGTCTTCGCCGCGCCGCCCGTATCGGGCAAGGCCCACTGCTCGGCCTGCCACAGCGACGCCCTGACCGGCCGGTTCGACGACCAGTTCATTGCCATGCCATCGTCAACAGCACAGGAAGTCTCGCCATGAAAAACTACGTCCTTGCCGCCTGTCTCCTGGCCTCCCTGGCCATGCCCGGCGCTGCCTTCGCCGACCCCGCCCGCGATGCCATTCTCGCTGCATTGGCGGCGGAAGCCGCCAAGGCCGACCCGGCATTCAAGGCCTTCTCGGCCAGTGACGGCGAGAGCTTCTGGATGGCAAATCCCAGCGGCGGCAAGCCCGATACGCCCTCCTGCACCACCTGTCACACCAAGGATGCCACCGCCACCGGCCAGACGCGGGCCGGCAAGGCGATCGAGCCCATGGCGGTTTCGGCCAATCCCAATCGCTTCACCGATCCTGAAAAGGTGGCGAAATGGTTTCTGCGTAATTGCAACAGCGTTCTCGGCCGTGAGTGCACCGCCACGGAAAAAGGCGATATCGTCACCTACCTCATGAGCTTGTAAGGAGCCCCCGATGAAACCGTTCAGACTGTCTGCAACCCTGATGGCGCTGATCAGCCCGGCGCTTTTCGCCACCCCCTCACAGGCGCTGCGCCTGCCGCCGGTGGACCATCCCGCCACCGTCGCCGAATGTTCCGCCTGTCACATGGTCTACCCCGCCCAGATGCTGCCGGCGCGTTCGTGGACGAAGCTCATGGAAACCCTCGGCGATCATTTTGGCGAAGACGCGAGCCTCGCTCCCGATGTGCAGGCCGATATTGTCGCCTATCTCAAGGCCAATGCCGCCGATGCTCCGGCCAGCGGCAAGATGATCAGGATATTGAAGGGAGTGGCGCCCGAGGACGTGCCGCTGCGCATCACCGGATTGCCCTGGTGGAAACGCCGTCACGGCGAAATCGATCCCACGCGTTATCTCAAACCCAAGATCAAATCGCCCGCCAACTGCATCGCCTGCCACAGGAGCGCCGACAAGGGCGACTTCTTCGAGGAGTGAACCGGCTATTGCGTGATGGCGATGCGGGCTGCATCCAGCCCGTGCCCGCTAGAGCCTGATGAATTCAGACAGGATTATTCGGTCTGAATTCATCAATCTCTATTTAAGAAAGTCGATGCCTGTCAGATTGGCCAGATTGGTGAAGCCGACGAGCCCGATCTGGAAATCCGCCACTGAATCACCGTTGACGTCGCCGCTGACGATGGTGGTCGTGCCGGAAAGCGAAATCCTGAGCTGGCCCGAGACGCCGGAGAAGGCGCCGGTGCCGATAAAGGTGAAGGCCGGATTGCCCACGACATTCGTCTTGGCATCGATCGGCCTGAGATCGATCTTGTCGACGCTCGTGCCCGATGACCCCGCATTGAAATCGGTGATCCGGTCGCGCGACGTTCCGACGGCGCTTTCCGTTGGCTTGTTGAACAGGAAGATGTCGGAGCCGGGGCCACCTGTCTGAACATCCTTGCCCAAATTGCCCACCAGCGTGTCGTTCCCGCCGGCCCCTCGCAGGGTGTCGTTGCCCTTGCCGCCGGCGATCCGGTTGGCCAACCCGTTGCCGGTCAGTATGTCGGCAAATTGGGAGCCGGTCAGATTCTCGATGGAAGTGTATGTATCGCCCGCCGCATCGCCGGTATTGCCGCTCGGCGAGGCGAGATTGGCGATGACGCCGGCAGGCGCATGCAAATATGTGGCCGTATCGTTTTCGGTGCCGCCATTGAGCGTGTCGGCGGCGCTGCGGCCTTCCAAGGTGTCATTACCTCCCAATCCTGATAAACTGTCAACGAAAGCGCCGCCGCTGATATATTGGCTTGCCGCGGAGCCAATGCGCGTCACCGGCCCATTGGGCACGCGGCCGAACACCACATAGCTTTCCCCGGCAGCGGAATCCCCGCCCGGATCGGCGTAATAGGCGCCGACGACGATGTCGGCGAAGCCGTCGCCGTTCACATCCCCCGCCGAAGCGACGGAAACGCCGCTTTTATCGCCGACATCGATCCCGTCGAGCCGGAAGCCGGTGCTGCCGTTCAAGCTGCCGAGATCGATGGCCGAGGCGAAGCCGCCCGAAGCCGGGCCCTTGCCGAACACTACATAGCTCTCCCCGGCAAACAAATCCCCGTTCGGATCGCCGCCTTGAGCGCCGATGACGATATCGGCGAAGCCGTCGCCATTCACATCGCCCGCCGAGGCAACGGTCCAGCCGCTGATGTCGCCGACATCGATGCCGTCGAGCCGGAAGCCGGTGGTGCCGTTGAGGCTTGCGAGATCGACGGCCGAGGCAAAGCCGCCCGCCTTGCCGAACACCACATAGCTCTCCCCGGCATCGATGTCCCCGTTCGGAGCGCCGCCATTGGCGCCGATGATAAGGTCGGCAAAACCATCGCCATTCACATCGCCCGCCGAGGCGACGGAAAGGCCGCTCTCGTCGAAGGCATCGATGCCGTCGAGCCGGGAACCGGTAGCGCCGTTCAGGCTTGCGAGATCAATCGCCGAGGTAAAGCCCGAGGCCTTGCCGAACACCACATAGCTCTCCCCAGCAAAAGAATCTCCGCCCGGATCGGCACCCCAGGCGCCGATGACGATGTCGGCGAAGCCGTCGCCGTTCACATCCCCCGCCGAGGCAATGGAAGAACCGCTGCGGTCGTCGACATCGATGCCGTCGAGCCGGAAACCGGTAGCGCCGTTCAGGCTGCCGAGATCGATGGCCGAGGTAAAGCCAGAGGTCTTGCCAAACACCACATAGCTCTCTCCAGCAAAAGAATCTCCGCCCGGATCGGCGCCATGGGCGCCGACGACGATGTCGGCGAAGCCATCGCCATTCACATCCCCCGCCGAGGCGACGGGAAAGCCGCTCAAGTCGGCGGCATCGATGCCGTCGAGCCGGAAGCCGGTGGTACCGTTCAGGCTGGCGAGATCGATGGCCGAAGCAAAGCCCAAGGCCTTGCCGAACACCACGTAGCTCTCTCCGGCATAGGAATTCCCGTTCGGATCGCCGCCCGAGGCGCCGACGACGATGTCGGCGAAGCCGTCGCCGTTCACATCCCCCGCCGAAGCGACGGAAACGCCGCTCTGATCGCCGACATCGATACCGTCGAGCCGGAAGCCGGTCGTTCCGTTCAGGCTGCCGAGATCGATGGCCGAGGCAAAGCCGCCCGAACCCGGGCCCTTGCCGAACACCACATAGCTCTCCCCGGCACGAGAATCCCCGCCCGGATCGGCGCGCCAGGCGCCGATGACGATGTCGGCGAAACCGTCGCCGTTCACATCGCCCGCCGCAGCAACGGAACGGCCGCTGATGTCGCCGACATCGATGCCGTCGAGCCGGAAGCCAGTGACGCCATTGAGGCTGCCGAGATCGATGGCCGAGGCGAATTCCGCCGCTCGCGCCGCCTGTGTCAGCGCCGTCGAGGCCAAGGCGGCGAGCGCCAAAGCCACCGCGCGCGGCAGGTGCGATTTCCTGCGTCCTGCAACAGGAGACATGATCGGCAACGGTCGTCCCTCCAACATAACCATGCCCCGCTCGCAATTCCGGGGCATGAAGTCAGCTTTGGCCGCACCTCTAGTTTCACCCTATCTCTGCCCGGCGATGCGGTCAATCCGCTGCCTCAATCCAATAAAAACTCCCGCCCCACCTTCACCCGCTTCACTCCGTCATAGTCGATGATATCGGCGGTGGCGTAAGTCTCGGTGAGCGTCGCCGGCAGGAAGCTCCCGGTACCGACGATGTCCAAGGGCGCCCGCGCCGCGCCCATCACCTGGCATTTCTGCGGATCGAAGCCCGACGAGCCGACGATCAGCGCCTGCTTGTAGCCCGCACGGTCGAGCGCCAGCCGCGCATGGATGATGGAGGCCACCGAAACTCCCTTGCCGAACAGGATGCGCCGCACCTTGTCGACCAGGATGTTGTTGGGATCGAGCTGGAAGGCGCGGCCCCCCAAGACCTGCTCGACGATATTGTATTCGCCCTGAACTCCCAGCCAGTGCCCGACGGTGTCGACCGATTTCTCGTAATCGAGGCCTTCCGCGAAGCGCCCGCCATGGGTGTCGAGTCTCACGCCGAAGCGCTTGCCCTCGGCCTGCAGCTTCGCCTCTTCGTAGAACCATTTGGCGCAGCGCAGCGAATCCGTCACCTCCTCGCCGGTGTA
>CAYOZR010000179.1:5605-6095 GCA_964408555.1 uncultured Aestuariivirga sp. | reverse complement strand
CGCGTCGTCGAGGATGTGAGCTTCGCGCTTGCCGCGGGAGACATGCTCGGCCTGGTGGGCGAATCCGGCTGCGGCAAGAGCGTCACCGCCCAGTCCATCATGCGCCTCCTGCCCAGTCCGCCGGCCCGCATCGAGAGCGGGCGCATCGGGTTCGAAGGCGAGGATCTGGTGGCGCTGCCGGAGCAGCGGATGCGCAAGATCCGCGGCGACCGCATCGGCATGATCTTTCAGGAGCCGATGACCAGCCTGAACCCGACCCAGCGCATCGGCCGGCAGATTGCCGAAGTTCTTTCGCTGCATCGCGGCATGGCCTATGGCGAAGCCAAGGGCCTGATCATCGATGTGCTGAAGAAGGTCGGCATCGGCAATGCCGAAAGGCGGCTCGAGCAAAATCCCCACGAACCTTCCGGCGGAATGCAGCAACGGGCGATGAACGGCCTTGCGCACTACTGGGGGCCCAAAACCCGCTACCCCCACAAGCCCACACACC
>CAYOZR010000179.1:0-5595 GCA_964408555.1 uncultured Aestuariivirga sp. | reverse complement strand
AGCAATATCCCCACGAGCTTTCCGGCGGATTGCGGCAACGGGTGATGATCGCCATGGCCATCGCCTGCGAGCCGAAGCTGCTGATCGCCGATGAGCCGACGACGGCGCTCGATGTCACCATTCAGGCGCAGATCATGGAGCTGCTGAAGGCATTGCAGCGCGATCTCGACCTGTCGATCCTGCTCATTACCCATGACCTCGGCGTGGTGGCCGAGATGTGCCGCGACATGGTGGTGATGTATGCCGGACGCATCGTCGAGCACGGACCCACGGCGGCGGTCTTCGCCGCCCCTCGGCATCCCTATACGGCGGGTCTCATCGGCTCTTCGCCGCGTCATGTGAAGAAGGGCGAACGCCTGCCCAGCATTGCGGGCCAGGTGCCGCCGCCGGGACAGCGCGGCCAGGGCTGCAGCTTTGCCGCGCGCTGCCTGCGCGCGCAGGAGAAATGCCGCCGCGAAATTCCGCCGCTGGCGCCTGCGCCCGGCCGGGCGGCGGCCTGCTGGAATCCCGTGCCATGACGGCGCTCATCGAAGTCCGCAATCTTTCCAAGCACTATCCGGCGCGCGACGGCAAGGGGCTGGTCCGGGCGGTCAACGACGTGAGCCTTGTCGTCGAAGCCGGGCACACGCTCGGCATCGTCGGTGAATCCGGCTGCGGCAAGTCGACACTGGCGCGGCTGATGCTGCGGCTGATCGAGCCGTCGGGCGGCGACGTTATATTCGACGGCGAAAGTCTTCTGGCTCTCGATGGCGCCGCGCTGCGGCGGCGGCGGCGCGACATCCAGATCGTGTTTCAGGACCCCTATGCCTCGCTCGACCCCCGCATGACTGTCGCGGCGATCGTATCCGAGCCGCTCGACATTCATGGCATCGGCACCAGGCCCGAGCGCCAGGCCAAGGTGCTTGAGCTTCTCGATCTCGTCGGGCTGGACCGCGGCGCCGCGGCCAAATACCCGCATGAGTTTTCCGGCGGCCAGCGCCAGCGCATCGGCATTGCCCGCGCCATTGCGCTGGAGCCCAGGCTCGTGGTGCTGGACGAGCCGGTCTCGGCGCTCGACGTGTCGATCCAGTCGCAGATCCTGAACCTGTTGATCGACCTCCGGCGGCGCCTCAAGCTGTCCTACATCTTCATCTCGCATGACTTGTCGGTCGTCGAACATGTGAGCGATGAAGTGGCGGTGATGTATCTCGGGCGCGTCGTCGAATACGGCGTGGCGGAACGGGTGTTCGGTTCGCCGCTGCATCCTTACACCCAGGCGCTGGTCTCCGCCGTGCCGGAGGTCGACCCGGAGAAGAAACGGCAACGCATCGTGCTGGCCGGCGATCCGCCCAATCCCGAAAACATTCCGCCGGGCTGCCCGTTTCATCCGCGCTGCCGCTCGGCGATGGCCTCTTGCCGGGAAACGCCGCCCGCCCTGAAGGTCACGCAAGGCCGCGCGGTTGCTTGCCACCTCTATTGAGACCGGCACCGCCCGGCCAGCCAATGTGCTATCGCCGGCAGCAACGATCAGCGCATTGCCGCGACCGCCTTGAGGAAGAAGCCGGGGCCGCCAAAATTGCCCGACTTGAGCGCCAATGCCAATCGCGGGGTTCCGGTTGAAACGGTGGCGGGAATGCCGGGTTCGATTTGCTGGCCGATCTCGAGGGCCTCGATGCCGAGCCCGTTGACCACCGCGCCGGCGGTCTCGCCGCCGGCAATGACCAGCCGGTGCACGCCCGCCGCCACCAGCGCCTTGGCGATTTTCGCCAGCGCCTCTTCGATCATCGCTCCTGCCCGCTCGCGGCCGAATCTCGCTTGCGTCGCCGCCAATTCCTCCGGTGGCGCGCCGGCGTGAATGACAACCGGTCCCTTCGCCACGCGGGGAAGGGCCCACGCCACCGCCGCGGAAATCGCATTTTCCGCATCGGCGGCAAGCCGGACGGGATCAAGCGCCAACGCAGGGCAGGTCTTTTTCATCTCCGCCACCTGCGCCAGCGTTGCCTGCGAACAACTCCCCGACAGAACGGCCGCTGGCCCGCCGACCGCGGGCAGCTCCGCCGCACCCGGCCGTTCCGCCAGCAATCCCTGTCTGCGGAAATTGCCGGGCAGGCCGATGGCCGCTCCCGAGCCGCCGGTGACCAGCGCCAGCCCGGCGCAGGCTTCACCGAGATGTTCGAGATGGATGTCTTCGGTGGCATCGACGATCGCATGACGAACGCCGTTGCGGCGCAGGTCCGCGAGCGCCGTGACGATGGCGCCCGCGCCCTTGCCGACCGTGGCATAGGGCACGAGCCCCACCTTGTGTTTCGTCTGCCGCGCCAGCACCCGCACCAGATTGGCATCGCGCATGGGGGTCAGCGGGTGATCGCGCATGCTCGAATCGGAAAGCAGCTCGCGCCCGACGAAGAGATGTCCCAGATAGACGGTGCGGCCGTTCTCCGGAAAGGCCGGACAGGCGACGGTCAAGTCGCCTGCCAATTCGTCGAGCAGCGCATCGGCCACGGGTCCGATATTGCCATGGTCGGTCGAATCGAAGGTCGAGCAGTATTTGAAATAGATTTGCCGCGCCCCTTGCCGCTTGAGCCAGCGGCAGGCGGCGAGCGATTGCGCGACCGCTTCCGCGGCCTGGATGGTGCGCGACTTGAGCGCCACGACGATCGCCTCGGCCGCGGGCAGGCCGCGGTGCGGAATGCCGATCGTCTGCAGCGTGCGCAGGCCGCGCCGGGTCAGCGTGTTGGCAAGATCGGTTGCCCCGGTGAAATCGTCGGCGATGCAGCCGAGCAGCATCGGTCAGGCCGCGGCGATGCGTGCCACGGCGTAGGGGCCGAGTTCGACGCTGCTAACCCGGGCGAGGGCCTTTCCGCCCTTGCTCAGGAAGTGCGGGTCTTTGGCGATCGCCTCGAAATTGGCATCGCTCAGAACGTGGACATTTGCCGGGCCGGCAATTCCGCCGACCTTTACCTTCTGCTTGTCGCCCGTGAGATTGGCGAGCCACAGCACCTCACCCGATTTCGACCGGTGCGCGAGGGCTGTCACCAGCGATGGCGCGGTTGAACTTGCCTCGATGCGTGCCGCGCCGCTGGCACCTGCCAGACCGGCGAGCACATGGTAGGCCGGATAAACCACAGCGCCGCTGCCGTCGAACCACGGCTGCGGATAATCGGCCTTGCGATAGATGACGCCCTGGGGACCGGTGACAGCACCCAGCGCCACGCTGTCGATTGCGCCCCTCGCTGCGGCGGCCAGCAAGCCCAGATTCCACGCCGCCGCGAACAAGCCGCGCTGGCGCGGGTCCATGGCGGAGAGACAGACGCGCCCATTATGCGGATTGGGAGCGGCAGCCGCGCCATAGGGATTGTCCCGGCAGGGGATGCTGGAAGGCCCGATACGATAAGGCGATTTGCCGATGATGGCGCGCGTCGAGGCGAATATCCATGGCAGGGATTCGAGCGTCTCCATGACGGAAATGTCGTCGGCCGCGTGGACCATGGGGCAGACGCTGTGGCTAATGAAGTCGAAGACGCCCTGCGGCGGCCGCTTGCGGTTGAGTTCGGTGAAAAAGGCAAGCATGCCGCCGCCAAGGCGCAGGCCCGGAAACGCTTTCCGTGCGGCGGCCGCCATCTCCTCGTAGCTCGGGCCCCAGGGGCGCGGCGTGTCCGGCTGAAAGGATTTGAGATCGTGCATTTGCGTGATCACCACCGCATCCGGCTTGAGCCCACCCTCGCGCAGCGCCGCAGCGATGCTCGCGACTTCCCTTTCAACCGGCTCCTTCGCCGGCAGGACGATCTCCAGCGTCACTGGAATGTTGGTGCGTTGTTTCAGTTCGCGGAAGGCCGCTGCCGCCTGCGCCTGTCCCGTCTCGCGGCCGTCGATCTGGCAGACGAGATGGGCGGGCCGCGCCGCCGCGATGAGATCGCTCTTCGCCAGCGCCGCCTGCGCTTCCCGCATCGGCACGCCGACCCCGATGGCCGGCAGGCGGCCCTTGGCGCCGCCGAGAGAAACCTGGATGGTGCCGCCGGTCCGCTTCGCCGCGACCTTGGCGGGCTTGCCCGAAACCGTCACCTTAATGGCTTGCGAGAATGGCTTGCCCTTGGCGAGCGTGTAGGGCCATGGATCGAGCAGCGAGCATACATAGGTCTTGTAGGAAGCATCCATCCAGTTGCGATGATCCTCCATCTCGAACTTGTCGCCTTCCATCAGCACGGTTGCCGTAACGCCGGGCATGATCGTGTGCTTGAGCGAGCGGATTTCGAAGATCGGCTGGCCGGGGCTGATGAATTTGGGGAATTTCCGGTTCTCCCGCTTGCCGTCCGTGTGCACCACCGCGACGGGCTTGCCGACGGTGCCGTCCAGAGGATGGAGCACCACGAAGCCCGCCCGGTTGGTGAGAAAATCGGTCAGGGGCGTGCCGGTGGCGGTGAAGACCAGCATGCCGTCGGCCTTGGCTTCGATCTTCGCGTCATAGTGGATGGCCTGATCGGCATCGCGGCAGGTTGCGCCATAGCTCACCGTGAAACTGTCCTTGCCCTGCCTCGCTTTCAGACCTTCGATGGCGGGGGCATAGGTGCCCCAGTTCTTGTCGCGCACCAGATAAGCAATGCCGCGCAGCACTTCGACGCCGCGATAGCGGATGTAGCGAAGTCCGCCATTGTCGAGCATGGCCGTCAGATGGCCGGCCTTGAGTTCGCGCCGCTTTCCGTCCGGGACCTCGGTTCCGAACAACTTGATGGCGCGGCTCGGCTTCTTCTGGGCCATGGAACTCTCCTTTTGTCAGATCACCCGCCCGCTTGCGGGATCGATGACGATGGCGCGGGTCATGTCGATGTCGAGCATCAGTGTCTCGCCCGGCGCCTTCGCGTCATGGGCCTCGATCTCGGCCACGGCGGCGGCACCTCCGAGCGGGAAGGTCACATGCAGCCGCGATCCAGTGGGCTGCAGCAGCTCGATCTTGACGGCCACCTTGGCATGGCCGGCGGCAACGCTCTTACCGGCCTTGGCGATGTGCTGCGGCCGGATGCCGAGAATGACGGCGCCGGATACCGATTTCCGCGCCTCCGGCAGTACAAGCCTGGTCCCGTCCGCCAGCGTCAGCGTTTTGCCCGACAAGGTGGCGGAAATGAAATTCATCTTCGGGCTGCCGAGAAATCCCGCGACGAAGCGCGTGGCCGGCCGTTCGAACAGGTCGAGCGGCGCCCCCTGCTGTTCGATCATTCCGTCGCGCAGCAGCACCACCCGGTCGGCCAGCGTCATCGCCTCGATCTGGTCGTGCGTCACATAGATCATGGTGCGGCCCAGTTCCTGGTGCAGCCGCTTGATTTCGGCCCGCATCTCGTCGCGAAGCTGGGCATCGAGATTGCTCAAGGGTTCGTCGAAGAGAAAGAGGCGGGCATCGCGCACGATGGCGCGGCCGATGGCGACGCGCTGGCGCTGGCCGCCGGAAAGCTCGCGCGGCAGGCGCTTGAGCAGTGCCTCTATACCAAGCATGTCGGCGGCGCGTTTCACCCTCTTGTCGATTTCGGTTTCGGCGAATTTCCGCGCCCTGAGCCCGAAAGCGATGTTCTCGTAGACATTCATGTAGGGGTAGAGCGCGTAATTCTGGAACACCATGGCGATGTC
>CAYOZR010000178.1:0-6150 GCA_964408555.1 uncultured Aestuariivirga sp. | reverse complement strand
CAAAAGGAGGTGGCAGAGCGCAGCGTGGCCGCGCCCGAATCGAAGGATTACGGCCGCCTGGCGGTCTTGTGCCAGTGGCGCTGCGCGGCGCGCAAGCTGTTCAACGTCAACCGCGCCGCCTTCACGCCGCCGCCCAAGGTGACATCCAGTATCGTGCAATTGGTGCCGCGTCCGCAACCCTCGCCATCTTGCAACGTTAAGGTCCTCGAGCGGGTCACGGCGGCGGCCTTCGGCCAGCGCCGCAAGATGCTGCGGTCGAGCCTCAAGGCGCTTGTCGAGACGCCCGAGACGCTTCTGGAAAAGGCCGGCATCGATCCCACGCGGCGCGCCGAAGACGTGCCGGTTGCCGGCATCGCCCGGCTGGCGGCGCTGCTTGGAGCCTAAAGTTTTTTCATCAGCTCACGGACGAATTGGGTGAGGCCGAGGCGGCGGCGGCGCTTCAGGCGCTCGGCGGTGAGGATCGCCACGATCTGGGCGTGGGCCTGCTCGATGTCGTCGTTGACCACGACATAATCGTATTCCGGCCAGTGACTGATCTCGCGCGAGGCTTCCGCCATGCGCTTGGCGACGACGGAGGCGGAATCCTGGGCGCGCCCGATCAGGCGGTCGCGCAGTTCGTCGGCCGAAGGCGGCAGGATGAAGATGCGGACGAGATCGTCCTTCATGGCCTGGGCCAGTTGCTGGGTGCCCTGCCAATCGATGTCGAAGAGCGCGTCGCGGCCCTTGGCCAGCGCTTCCTCCACCGGCTGCCTCGGCGTGCCGTAGAAATTACCGAACACCTCGGCCCATTCGAGAAGCTCGCCGCCATCGCGCATGGACGCGAATTTCTCCTTGGAGATGAAGCGATAGTCCCTGCCCTCGACCTCGCCGGGGCGGGCCGCGCGGGTCGTCACCGACACCGACATGGCGATATTGGGATCGGCCGCCAGCAGCCGGCGCGACAGGGTCGTCTTGCCGGCACCCGAGGGCGAGGACATGACCAGCAACAGCCCGCGGCGGGGGATTTCGGTTTTGGCCGGAGGCTTATTCAATGTTCTGCACCTGCTCGCGCAACTGGTCGATGACGCTCTTGAGTTCGAGGCCGATCTGGGTGAGCGTCGTGTCGATGGCCTTGGAACACAGCGTATTGGCCTCGCGGTTGAATTCCTGGGCGAGAAAGTCGAACTTGCGGCCGATCGCATCGGGGGCGGCGAGGAGCGTTCCGGCAGCCACGACATGCGAGAAGAGCCGGTCGAGCTCCTCCTGGATGTCGGCGCGCGTCGCAACGAGGACCGCTTCCTGATGCAGCCGGTCGCGGTCGAAGGCGGCACCGGTTTCCATGAGACGCGAGACCTGCTCGGTGAGTCTCGCCTTGACCGCATCCGCCGAGCGCGCCGGACAATCGCGGGCGGCACGGCTCAAGCTTTCGATGCGGCCAATCTGGGCCTCGAGAATGGCCTGAAGCCTGGAACCCTCGGCGCGGCGCGCGGCGTCAAGAGCCACCACGGTCGCCTCGAAGGAGGCGGCCATGGCCTGGTTACGGCGTTCGATCTCCGCTTCATCGGTTTCCGGCTGCGAGATTTCCAGAACACCGCGGAGAGCCAAGAGCGCATCGGCGCGCGGCGGCTCGCCGCCGATCCGCGCGTGCAGGGCCTGGGCGGCGGCGGCGACGCGATCGAGGGCCTCGCGATTGACGACAACCGTTTCGCCCGCCGCAAGCCCGCTCACCGCCAGATTGACCTGGATATTGCCGCGTTTCAGGTGCCGGGCGGCGGCGGCGCGCAGTACCGCCTCGAGCCCCTCGAAGCCCTGCGGCAGGCGGCAGCGCAGATCCAGCGCCTTGCCGTTGACGCTCTTCACTTCCCATTGCCAATGCAGGCCGTCCAGCGCGCCGGCGCTGCGCGCAAAACCCGTCATGCTGGAAAGCGGCATTGGCAATCCCGGAAGAATCAACTGGCGGCGAGTGTAGTCGCAGCGCCGGCGGGCGCCAAGCCGCGCGCTACCGCGCGGGCTTCTGCTTGGGGATCGGTATCATCCGGTCGTCGACCCAGACGATGGAGCCGGGCTTCAGCTTGGCGATGGCCTCCGGCTTTTTCTCGGCCTCGGCCGGCTTCGTCCCGGCGGCGGCGGTGGCCGCGGGCTCCGCCCCGGGCAGCGGATCGGCAACGGCATCGGGGGCGGGCGGCTCCACCGCCGGTTCCTCGGCGTCGATGGCGGCGGTCTGGGCCGGAACATTGGCCGGCGCGGGCGGTGCCGCCGGTTCGGCGATTTCCGGCAAGGCCGGAACCGTCACCTCGGTTGCAGCGGCAGGCGGCTCGGCCAGCAGCGCGGCGGTCTCGGCGGCCAAGGCGGATGCGGCCGTCGTGTCGATGGCGCGCCATTTGGCGACATTGGCGTTGTGCTCTTCCAGCGTCTTGGCGAAGGCATGGCCGCCCGAACCGTCGGCGACGAAATAGAGGTATTCGGTATCGGGCGGGCTCATGACCGCTTCAAGGGCGGCGCGGCCCGGATTGGCGATCGGGCCCGGCGGCAGGCCGTCGATCACATAGGTGTTGTAGGGCGTCGGCTTCTGGATGTCGGCCCGCGTCAGATCGCGGCCGAGTTTGCCCGCGCCGCCCGCCAGTCCGTAGACGATGGTCGGATCGGACTGCAGGCGCATGCCTTTCTTGAGGCGGTTCATGAATACGGATGCGACCTGCGGGCGTTCGGCGGCAATGCCGGTTTCTTTTTCCACGATCGAGGCGAGGACGACCGCCTCTTCCTTGGTCTTGAGCACCATGAGGCCGCTGCGCTTCAGCCAGATCTCGTCCAGCAATTGCACCTGGGCGGCCTGCATGTCCTCAACAAGCTTTTGGCGCGTGGTGCCGCGCTTGAACACATAAGTATCGGGCATGATGCTGCCCTCGGGCGGAGTGGCGGCGATCTCGCCCCTCAGAACATCATTCTCGCGGATGCGCGCCGCCGCCATCTCGCTGGTCCAGCCTTCCGGGATAGTGAGCTTGTAGACAAGCGACTTGCCGCTGACGATCAGGTTCATGACATCGCGCATGCTGGAACCGGCGGCGAATTCATATTCGCCCGCCTTGAGGCGGCCGCGCGAGCCGGTCAGGAAGGCGGCGGCGGAGAAAACCCGTGCATCGCCGATGATGCCCTGCTCTTCCAGGCGGGCGGCAATATCGGGGGTGCGCAGCCCCTTGTCGATCTCGACGACTTTCGCGGTTTGCAGCGGACCCGGACCGGTAAAGGCCTGATAGCCGAAGAGGCCACCGAGGCCCGCGGTCAGGCCGGCGCTCACGACGATGAACAGCAGTGACAGAAACACGCGCGAGGCGGCCGAGCGCCGCTTCTTGGTCCGCTGCGGTCCGGGAATTCGTACCGATTGGCTGGGCTGGTTCACGTGGCGTCCTTCGATCGGTCAGGCCGCATAGCGGCGCATGACCAGTGATGCGTTGGTACCACCAAAACCAAAAGAATTGGACAGAACTGTGTTGATCTGCTTCTGGCGCGCCAGTTTGGGCACCAGGTCGATCCCGGTCTCGACGGAAGGGTTGTCGAGATTGAGGGTGGGCGGGCAGACATTGTCGCGGATCGCCAGCACCGAAAAGATCGCCTCGACCGCGCCGGCCGCCCCGAGAAGATGGCCGATCGAGGACTTGGTCGACGACATCGACAGGCCCTCGGTGCGGTTGCCCATGAGGCGCTCGACGGCGCGCAATTCGATCTCGTCGCCCAAGGGCGTCGAGGTGCCGTGAGCGTTGATGTAGTCGATCTCGTGGGCGGGTAGGCCGGCGCGCTTCAAAGCCATCTGCATGCAGCGATAGGCGCCGTCGCCGTCCTCGGCGGGGGCGGTGATGTGATAGGCATCGCCCGACAGGCCGTAGCCTGCCACTTCGGCGTAAATCTTGGCGCCGCGGGCCTTGGCGTGTTCGAGCTCCTCGAGCACCAGGACGCCCGCCCCCTCGCCCATGACGAAGCCGTCGCGGTCCCTGTCATAGGGCCTGGAGCCGCGCGCCGGCGCGTCGTTGAACTTGGTCGCCAGCGCCTTGCAGGCGATGAAGCCGGCGATGCCGAGACGGCAGATCGCCGATTCGGCGCCGCCGGCGATCATCACGTCGGCATCGTCGAACGCGATCAGCCGCGCCGCATCGCCGATCGCGTGCGTTCCGGTCGAGCAGGCGGTGACGACGGCGTGGTTCGGCCCCTTGGCGCCGAATGCGATGGAGATAAGGCCGGAGGCGAGATTGATGAGGGCGCTCGGAATGAAGAAGGGGCTGACCCGGCGTGGGCCCTTCTCGGCCAAGAGCAGCGCGGTCTGCTCGATGCTGGTGAGGCCGCCGATGCCGGAGCCGACGAGAACGCCGGTGCGGCACTGTGCTTCGTGGGTCTTGGCCTCCCAGCCCGAATCTCGCATCGCCTGCTTGGCGGCGGCCACCGCATAGATGATGAAATCGTCGTAGCGGCGGAGTTCCTTGTACTCCATCCAGTGCTCGGGATTGAACGAGCCGTTGGAACCGTCGCCGCGCTTCACCTCATTGGCAATGCGGCAGGGCAGGTCCGAGGCCTCGAATTTGGTGATCGGGCCGGCGCCGGATTCGCCCGCCAGAAGCCTCTTCCAGGTTTCCTCGATGCCGGTCGCCAGCGGCGAAACGATTCCAAGACCCGTGATAACAACCCGCCGCATGCGCAATCATCCCTTCGCGATACGAAAACGCGGCGGCAGGATGTTTCGATCCCCTGCCTCCGCGCCGCAAACCTTTCCTGCCCCTCACGACGAGGGGGTACCACCCAATCAGGCGGCGCTCTTCTCGATGAATTTCACCGCGTCGCCGACCGTCTGGATCGTTTCGGCCGCGTCGTCGGGAATTTCGATGCCGAACTCTTCTTCAAACGCCATGACCAGCTCGACGGTGTCGAGGCTGTCGGCGCCGAGATCGTCGATGAAGCTCGCTTCCGCCTTGGCCTTGTCGGCATCCACACCAAGATGCTCGACGACGATCTTCTTCACCCCCTCAGCACCGTCACTCATGATTCCATGGTCCTCGTTAGTTTTTTTATCCGGACGGCCGGACCTCGGAGATTGCTCCGGTCCCCCTCACGCCGAGGGTTCCCTACCACAGATTCCTCAGGTGGCAAAAGGGCCTTTCTGGCACTTTGATTTCGCAAGGAAAATTACTTCAGATCATGGCCATGCCGCCATTCACATGGAGGGTCTGGCCGGTGACATAGGCGGCTTCTTGCGACGCAAGGTAAAGTGTGGCGGCGGCAATGTCTTCGGGCGAGCCCAGACGGCCGGCCGGCACCCGGCCAAGGATCGCTTCCTTCTGCTTGTCGTTCAGGACATCGGTCATCGGCGTGGCGATGAAGCCGGGTGCCACGCAATTCACCGTCACATTGCGGCTGGCCAGCTCCTGGGCCAGGGATTTGCTGAGGCCGATGATGCCCGCCTTGGAGGCCACGTAATTGGCTTGGCCGGGATTGCCGGTCACACCGACGACCGATGTGATGTTAACGATGCGGCCCCAGCGCCTCTTCATCATGCCGCGCATGGCGGCGCGGGCCAGCCGGAAGCAGGCGGTGAGATTGACATCGAGCACCGCCTGCCAGTCCGCATCCTTCATGCGCATGGCAAGCCCGTCCCGGGTGATACCGGCATTGTTGACGAGGATATCGAGCGAACCCATGGCGGCCTCGGCGGCGGGCACGAGTTTTTCCACATCGGCCGCATCGGAGAGATTGCAGGGCAGAACATGGACGCGCTCGCCCAGTCCGGCCTCCAATTCCTCCAGAACGGCAGCCCGGGTGCCGGAAATCGCAACCGTCGCACCGGCCTTGTGCAGGGCTTTGGCGATCGCGGCGCCGATGCCGCCGGTGGCACCCGTCACCAATGCAGTCCTGCCGGTCAAATCGAACATGGGCGTCATCCTTGCTTGAGCTGGGCTACGGCGGCGGCGATATCGCCGGGGCTGCCGATAGCCAGCGCCTGCGCCTCTGGCGCATTCTTTTTTACGAGTCCGGTCAAGACCTTGCCGGCGCCTACTTCACAAAACAGTTTAACGCCGTGGGCGGCCATGTAGCCGACGCATTCGCGCCAGCGCACCGTGCCCGTCACCTGCCCGACCGACCGGCGGCGGATCCCCGCCGGATCGCCTAGCGGGGCCGCCCCGACATTTT
>CAYOZR010000177.1:0-6164 GCA_964408555.1 uncultured Aestuariivirga sp. | reverse complement strand
TCCTGCCGCAGCGTGCTGGATCAGCTCTTCCATTGCCTCACCACCTGGTGGGCGCCGGTGCTTGCCTTCACCATGGAAGAGGTCTGGCTGACGCGCTTTGCCGGCGAGGGCTCCTCCGTCCACGTCATGCCATTCGCCCGAACACCCGATGAATGGGCTGCACCCAAGCTTGCCGCGAAATGGGAGAAGATCAGGGAGGTGCGCTCCGTCGTCACCGGCGCGCTGGAGATCGAGCGTCAGGTGAAAAAGACCATCGGCTCGGCGCTGGAAGCCGCCCCCGAAATCCACATCGCCAATTCCGACTATGGCACCGCGCTTGCCGGCGCCGATCTCGCCGAAATCTGCATCACCTCCGGCGCCCGCGTCGTTGAGGGCGAAGGCCCGGCCGATGCCTTCCGGCTCGACACCGTCAAGGGCGTGGCCGTGGTCTTCAAGCCGGCCCAGGGCAAAAAATGCGCCCGCTCCTGGAAGTTCACGCCCGAGGTCGGCAGCGATCCCGAATTCCCCGACATCACGCCCCGCGATGCCGAAGCGGTGCGCGAATGGCGGACGCGCTCCGGGAAGACCGTCTGATGCGCATGCGCCTGTGGGGTCCGTTGGCGCCGCTCGGCCTGGCGCTGGCGGCCCTCGTCTTCGGCCTCGACCAGACCCACAAATGGTGGATGCTCCATGTCTACGGCATCGAGGCGCGCCAGCCGGTGACGCTGACGGGCTTCTTCGATCTCGTCCTGACTTGGAACCGCGGCATTTCCTACGGCCTGCTCAAGACCGATCTGCAGGGCGTCCTCATCGCCGTGAGCCTCGTGGCCTCCGCCATGCTTTGGTTCTGGCTCACCCGCAGCCGCAGCGCCTTGACCGCCGCGGCGCTTGCCATCGTGCTCGGCGGGGCGCTGTCCAACGCCCTCGACCGGGCGGTCCATGGCGCGGTTGCCGATTTCTTTCGTTTCCATGTGGGAAGTTTCAGTTGGTATATTTTCAACCTCGCCGATGTGGCGGTCGTTGCCGGGGTGGCGCTCTTGCTCTATGAATCCGCTGTTGTCAGGCAGGCAAAATGAATGCCTTTGAAATGCCCGGTTTTGGCGGCAAGGCCTCCCGGGCCGGTTGCGTTTGGAAGGGTTTGGCCGTGAATAGGATCGTTTCCGTCATCAGCATCGTGGCCACGGGGGCCGTCCTGGCCGGTTGCGCGGGTGGGGGACTGCTCGATGTCGCCGGCTATGGCAAGTCCATGGCGCCGAATGAAACTGCCGTAAGGTCCGGTCAGAATCTGGCCATGCCGCCCGATCTTCAGCTTCGCGCGCCGTCTGGCCCGGTCACCGAAGATTTCGCGCCGAACACGGCAGCCGCGGGCAGCGATCCGGCCTCGGCCTCGGCCGCGCCGCAAAGTCTGGCTGCGGCAACCCCGGCTCAGCCTGCCGGCGATATCTATGAGCGCAACGGCATTTCCAAATTCCATCCCGACGGCACGCCGAAGACGGATGCAGAATTGCGGACCGAGTTGAAGGCAATCTATCTCGCCAAGAAGCGCCAGCAGAACGCGAATTACGGCACCATCTTCAATATCGGCAATATCTTCAAGGACGAGTAGGCGCCGCCTTCCATGACGGCGAATTCATTGGACGGGCCGGGCGGGCCGGGGCAGTCTCCGCACCGTCTTTGCATCGATTCACGCCCGGAGACGGTTTGACGCCATGAACTCCAGAATTGCCGGTTTGATCGCCGGTCTCTTCATGCTTGCCGCCTGGGCCGTTCCGGGCTGGGCGCTCGACATCGATGTCGCCGATTTCAAGTTGGCCAACGGCATGGAAGTGGTGGTGATTCCCGACCATCGCGCCCCCGTGGTCACCCACATGGTCTGGTACAGGGTGGGGTCCGCCGACGAGCCCCAGGGCAAGTCCGGCATCGCCCATTTCCTCGAGCATCTGCTGTTCAAGGGCACGGTCAAATATCCCGCCGGCGAATTCAGCCGCCTGATCCGCGTCAACGGCGGCGAGGAGAACGCCTTCACCACCCGCGACTACACCGGCTATTTCCAGCGCATCGCCAGGGACCGTCTCGATCTGGTCATGGAACTCGAAGCCGACCGCATGCAGAATCTCGTGCTCACCGACGAAAATGTGCTGCCCGAATTGCAGGTCGTCCAGGAGGAGCGGCGCGAGCGCACCGACAACGATCCCTCGAGCCTGCTGGCTGAGCAGCTCGATGCCGCCATGTATGCGGCACACCCCTATGGCAAGCCGGTGATCGGCTGGATGTCCGAGGTGATGCAGCTCACGCGCCGGGACGCCGCCGATTACTACAAGGCCCATTATACCCCGGCCAATGCCGTCCTCGTCGTGGCGGGAGATGTGACCGCCGAAGCGGTGAAGGCGCTGGCGGAGAAATATTATGGCGGCCTCAAGAATAGCTTCGAGCCTGCTCTCCGCAAGCGCACCATGGAGCCTCGGCCCATCGCCGCCCGCCGCGTCATCATGAAGGATGCGCGCGCCGCCTCGCCCACCGTCCAGCGCAATTATCTGGCGCCAAGCTATTCGACCGCCAAGGGCAACGAAGCCGAGGCGCTCGATGTCTTGGCCGAAATCTTGGGCGGCGGCACCCAGAGCCGCCTCTATCAAAAGCTGGTGGTCGAGCAGAAACTCGCCGCCTATGCCGGCGCCTGGTATTCGGGTGACGCCCTCGACTATGGCAGCTTCGGCGTCTATGGCGCGCCCAATCCCGGCGCCGATCTCGGCAAGGTCGAACAGGCCATCGACGCGGTGGTCGCCGATGTCTTGAACAACGGTGTCACCCAGGAGGAGCTGGATCGCGCCCGGGCGAAGCTCCTCGCCGACACGGTCTACACTCTCGACAATCAGGCAACACTCGCCCGCATGTTCGGTATTGCGCTTACCACCGGTTCGACGGTGGCCGACGTGCTCGGCTGGGAAAGTGAAGTGGAAAAACTTACCGCTGCCGATATCCAGAAGGCCGCCGCCGGCGTGCTCAAGATCGAAGCCTCCGTCACCGGCACGCTCATTCCCGAACCGCCGCAATCGCAGAATTGATCCGGACCCCATGCGTAACCCGATTTGCAAACCCTTCGCCGCCGTCTTGGCTCTCATCCTGTTCGCCATTCCGGCGCTGGCGATGGACATCAAGGAAGTGACGAGCCCCGGCGGCATCAAGGCCTGGCTGGTCGAGGACAAGACCATTCCGCTGATCGCCATGCAGTTTTCCTTCAAGGGCGGCGGCGCGCTTGACCCCGCAGGCAAGGATGGCGTGTCGCATTTTCTCACCGGCATGATGGACGAAGGCGCGGGCGATCTCGATTCCGCCGCTTTCCAGAAGCAGCGCGACGAACTCGCCTTCAAGATGTCCTTCGATGCCAGCCTCGATTATTTCGAAGGCAACTTCCAGACGCTGTCGCGCAACCGCGATCGATCCTTCGCCCTGCTGAAGCTGGCGATTACCAGCCCCCGCTTCGACGCCGAACCGCTCGAGCGGGTGCGCCAGCAATTTCTCGTCAGCGCCAAGGACGATGACGAAAATCCGGACAAGATCGCTTCGCGCGCCTGGATGACCGCGGCCCTGGGCGGCCATCCCTATGCCCGCGACATGAACGGCAGCGAGAAAACGCTGGCCGCCGTCACTGCCGCCGATCTTGCCGCCGCTCACCAGCGGATTTTCGCGAGGCGAACCCTGCAGATCGCCGTTGTCGGCAACATCGACGCGGCAACCCTTTCCCGCCTGCTCGACGAGACCTTTGGCGGCCTGCCGGAAGGTGCCGAACCGGAACTTCCGGCCATGGTAAAACCCGCCGCCGGACCTTCGCTCAAGGTGATCGATCGCGACATTCCGCAATCGATCATCATCTTCGGCCATGGCGGCATTTTGCGCAGCGATCCGGATTTCTTCCCCGCCTACATCATGTCCGAAATTCTCGGCGGCGGCGGTTTCGGCTCGCGCCTCACTGGGGAGATCCGCGAAAAGCGCGGCCTTACCTATGGCGTCGGCGCCGGGCTGGTGCCGCTCGACCGGGCCGGGCTGTTCATGGGCTCGCTCGGCACCCGCAACGAGAAGGCGGGCGAGGCGCTGGCGCTGGTCAAGGACGTCATGAAGCGCATGGCCGGGGAGGGGCCGACGGCCCAGGAACTGGCCGAGGCCAAGACCTTTCTCACCGGCTCCTATGCGCTGCGCTTCGACAGCAACGCTAAGATCGCCGGCCAGCTTCTCGGCATCCAGCAGCAAAACCTCGGCATCGACTACATCGCCCGGCGCAATGCCATGGTCGAGGCGGTGACCCTCGAACAGGTGAAAGCCCAGGCCAAGCGCCTGCTCGATGCCGACCGGCTCATCGTCACCGTCGTCGGCCGCCCGCAAGGCCTGAGCTGAAAGGGGCGCCATGCGCATCCGCAGGCTCTCGGAAGGCACCGTCAACCGCATCGCGGCGGGCGAGGTCATCGAGCGCCCGGCGAGTGTCGCGAAGGAACTCGTCGAGAATGCCATCGACGCCGATGCCACCCGCATCGACATCGCCTTTCGCGGCGGCGGCCGCGGCCTCATCAAGGTTTCCGATGACGGCATCGGCATGGACGCCGGAGATTTGGCCCTCGCCATCGAGCGCCACGCCACCTCGAAACTGTCCGACGATGCGCTGATCGATATCCGCACCCTCGGCTTTCGCGGCGAGGCGCTACCGTCGATCGGCGCCGTCAGCCGCATGAGCATTATATCGCGACCGCGGGGCGGCGATGGCGCTCACGCCGTCGCCGTCGAAGGCGGTGTGAGGCGCGATGTGCGCCCCGCCGCTCTGTCGCGCGGCACCGAGATCGAAGTTCGCGACCTGTTCTTCGCCACTCCCGCCCGGCTCAAGTTCCTCAAGAGCGAGCGCAGCGAAACGGCGGAGGCCGCCGACGTGGTGCGCCGCCTGGCGCTCGCCCATCCGGCGGTGGGCTTCAGCTTCGTCACCGAAGAGCGCCGCCTGATCGATGCACCGCCCGGCGAGACCCAAGCCGACCGCGTCCGCCGCATCATGGGCGCGGATTTCGTCGACAATGCGGTTCCCTTCGAAGCGGAGCGCGACGGGCTGCGCGTCGAAGGCCACGCCGGTCTGCCCACCTGGTCGAGGGCCCATGGCGCCATGCAGTTCATCTTCGTCAACGGCCGCCCGGTGCGCGACAAGCTGCTCGCCGGTGCCATACGCGGCGCCTATGCCGATCTGATGACGCGGGCCCGCTTTCCGGCCATCGTGCTGTTCGTCACCTGTCCCTCGGACCGCGTCGACGTCAATGTCCATCCGGCCAAGGCCGAAGTGCGCTTCCGCGACGCGGCACTGGTGCGCGGTCTCATCGTCGGCGCTATCCGCAGATGCCTCGGCGCCGGCAAAAGTGCGGCCAACACGGAACTGGCGCGCCAGACTATGACGAGCTTCCGGCCGATGCCGGCGCCCAGCTATCCTGGCTTCACCGAGACCCAGGCCGCCTTCGCCATGGACATGCCGCTTGCCGCGTCTGTGGCGGGAGACGAGGTTTCGGCGGATCATCCGCTGGGTACCGCCCGTGCCCAGCTTCACGACAACTACATCCTGGCCCAGACCGCCGATGGCCTCGTGCTGGTCGATCAGCACGCCGCCCATGAGCGCTTGGTCTATGAGCGGTTGAAGCGCGAGCGGGCAGGGGCCGGCATCGCCACCCAGCCGCTCCTGGTGCCCGAAGTCGTCGATCTCGATCCCACCGAGGTCGAACGCATCGCCGGCGCCGCAGAGCTGTTGGCCCAGTCGGGTCTTGCCGTCGAGGCCTTCGGCGACGGCGCGGTCATCGTGCGCGAAGTGCCGGCAGCGCTTGCCGGCGGCGATATCGCGGGCTTGATCCGCGATCTCGCCGACGAACTGGCCGAACTGGATAAAGCCGATACAATCGACGAGCGCATCAACCATGTGCTGGCGACGATCGCCTGCCTGACAGGCTGGGGGACGTCTTGCGCCGCTGCCGCGGTGGCGATGAGCCCCAAAAACAGACATAAATGTCTCATAATTCCTCCCGATTCAAGAGGTTAGCGTAGTTTCGAGCCCGTTAGCCCGAAACCACGGTCGGCGATATGCCCTTTCTTTTTGCGTTTAAAGGCGATTCTGGGGCCTATCAGTTTTTGGTGGTGTCAATCCACCAGGAGCACCACAAACGTCGCTCAGC
>CAYOZR010000176.1:0-6182 GCA_964408555.1 uncultured Aestuariivirga sp. | reverse complement strand
CGCTGCGCACCGTGAATTAGAATATCTCTGCCTGGATCGGCAGACTCTTCATTTGCACAAGTGCGGATCCTTCTACATGGACCGGGTCATTCGGAACCGGCTCCAATGTTCAGTCGGCGTCCTGCACTTCCCAGACCATCCACTCTTCGATGATCTTTCCCTCGAATATCCAACTGATGTTTAAGCCGTAGAGTTTCACCTTGCGGCCATCGGCAGCGCGGACTGCCGAAGCGGCGAGGCGGCTTGCCACTATGTCGCCTTCGACAATCTGATCCTCCACATTGAAGCGTACATTCCGATATAGGCCGTGAAATGCCTCGATGCGCTCGCCGAGTTGCCGCCGGTTTCGATCGCCCCATGAGGGATGACCGGTGTAATGCTCGTGGATGAGTTCATCCAGTCCACCGATCTGGCGAGATTCCCAAATTGTCACGTAATCGCGGAAGAGCCGCTTTACGGCATTGCTGGTCATCGGCAAGGCTCACGTGCTGTCGGCAACAGTGCAATTTTATCAAGGATTGCATAGCGACTATGGATTTTCCAGTTGGTCGCATGTTTGGGAGCTTCGAAATCCCTCGCTGCCTCAATTTCGTCACAATCTAGGAATATACATATTCCCAGGTTGGTCCACAGGAGGGGACGATGTCGACAGCGTCTCGAAATTGCGAACCGGTCCGCGGCGCCCGCGCCAGGGGACGTAACGCATCCCCCGTCCCGGGAGTTTCCGATGCGACCCGTCGGCATTACGACCGGCGCGCCTCGCGGCATATAGACGGTGGTCCGGGCAACCGGGCCATGCGGTCGAAGAGCAAGCCGGAAGCCGAAATCGCCGCGCCAGGAGTCTCGGGCTCGACGCCCGTTGAATATTCAGGATTGCGTGGAGCCCGGCTCCGGCATTCCCCTCCTCCTTTTCTCCCCCAGCCCAGGCCGCCGCCCGCCTTGCGGAAAAATTCTTCCGCAAACGCGCCGTTCCCGCTATGCCCCGCCGGATGACCAAGAAGCCGGCCAAGACAGAGTCGCGCGCGCGCCTGCCCAGCGAGGCCGAAATTCTCGACTTCATCCGCGCGGCACCCGGCGCCGCCGGCAAGCGCGACATCGCCCGTGCCTTCGCCGTCAAGGGCAGCGACAAGATTGCCTTGAAGCAGCTCCTCAAGCGTCTCGCCGAGGAGGGCAAGCTCGCCAAGAGCCGCAAGAAACTCATCGACACCTCCGCCCTGCCCCCGGTTACGGCCCTTGAGGTGATGGGCCTCGATGCCGACGGCGAAGCCTGGGGCGAGCCCATCGAATGGGACGAGGCGAGCGCGGCCAAGCCGCCGCGCGTGCTGATCGAAACCCGCGCCGCACCACCCCGCCAAGGCGACCGGGTGCTCGTCAAGATTACGCCCGCCCGCGGCGGCCGCTACAAGTTCAGGGGCCTCGTCATCCGCAAGCTCGACGACCGCGTGGGCCGCGTGCTCGGCGTCTATCGCATCGCTCCAGGCCACGGCGCCCGCATCGTGCCGGTCGACAAGAAAGCCCGCCATGAATTGCAGGTGGCGGCGGGCTCCGACCAGGGTGCGCGCAATGGCGAACTGGTCGAGGCCGAGATGGCCGGCGGCCAAGGCCGCGGCCTGCCACTGGCGCGTGTGCGCCGCCGCCTCGGCGATCTCACCGACCAGCGCAACATCTCGCTTATCGCCATCCACCAGCACGGCATCCCGGACCGCTTTCCCGAGCGGGTGATGGCCGATTCCGAAAAGCTGAAACCCTTTTCACCCGGCCGCCGCGGCGATCTCCGGCATCTGCCCCTCGTCACCATCGATCCCCCCGATGCCCGCGACCATGACGATGCCGTCTGGGCCGCGCCCGATCTCGCGACCGGCGGCGTCGATGTGATCGTCGCCATCGCCGATGTCGCCCATTATGTGCAGCCCGGAACCGCGCTCGACCGCGAGGCGCGGCTGCGCGGCAATTCCGTCTATTTCCCTGACCGCGTCGTGCCCATGCTGCCCGAGCGCATTTCCAACGATCTCTGCTCGCTACGCGAGAAACAGGACCGCCCGGCGCTCGCCTGCTTCATGCATTTCGACAAGGGGGGCCGCAAGACCAGGCATCGTTTCGAGCGCGTCGTCATGCGCTCCGCCGCCAAGCTCTCCTACGAGGAAGCGCAAGCGGCCATCGACGGCGGGCCGGGCGAGAAGGCCGGCCCGCTGCTCGATCCCGTGCTCAAGCCCCTGTGGAGCGCCTATGACGTGCTGATGCAGGGCCGCGACAGCCGCGAGCCCCTCGAACTCGATCTACCCGAGCGCAAGCTCATCCTCGATGCCCATGGCCTGATCGAGCGGGTGGTGACGCCCTTGCGTCTCGATGCCCACAAGCTCATCGAGGAGTTCATGATCCAGGCCAATGTCGCCGCCGCCGAGGAACTGGAGGCCAAGAAGACGCCGCTCATCTACCGCGTGCACGAGCCGCCGAGTGCGGAGAAGGTCCGCGCGCTCGCCGAATTCCTGCGCACTGTAGACATGAGCATTCCGCTCGGCCAGGTGATGCGGCCCAAGCATTTCAACCGTATTCTGGCCGAGGTGCGGGGCAAGGACTACCAGCATCTGGTCAACGAAGTCGTGCTGCGCACCCAGGCGCAAGCCGTTTATTCGCCCGACAACAGAGGGCACTTCGGCCTGTCGCTCCACCGCTATGCGCATTTCACCTCGCCTATCCGCCGCTATGCCGATCTGATCGTGCACCGCGCCCTGGTCTCGGCCTTGGGCTTCGGCGAGGATGGTCTGTCCACGGAGGATATCTCCCGGCTCGAGGAGACGGCCGGCATGATCTCCGACGCCGAACGCCGCGCCATGGCCGCCGAACGCGAGACCGTCGACCGTCTCATCGCCTCCCATCTCGCCACCCAGACCGGCGCCGTCTTCCGCGGCCGCATCGGCGGCGTCGTCGGGGCCGGGCTGTTCGTCACCCTCGACGACTCGGGTGCCGACGGCTTCGTGCCGGTCGCCACCTTGGGCCGCGATTATTTCGTCTACGACAAGACCCGCCACGCGCTGGTGGGCGAGCGCGGTGGCGAGACCTGGCAATTGGGCGACCGCCTCGAAGTCCGCCTCGTCGAGGCCGCCCCCGTCTCCGGCGGCTTGCGCTTCGAAATCGTCTCGCCGGCGCGCGCGGGCAAGCCCCTGCCCCGCCGCGCCGGGCGCCAAAGCCGGCAGACGCCCAAATCGCGGGGGCGGCGCGGATGAGTGTCACCATCGATGCTGCCGGGCGGCCGGCACTTCCGCCCCGCCCGTGGCAACAGGCCGTGTGGCGGGGTCTCCGCCGCCGCCGCCCCTACTGCGGCGTGGGGCCGGTTTTCGCAGCCTTCATGAAGATCGCCGATCGCTGCGGCCATTGCAGCGAGGCGCTGCACCATCAGCGGGCCGACGATGCGCCGCCCTATTTCACCATCATGATCGTCGGCCACATCGTCGTGCCATCGGTGCTCGTGGTCGAGCGCCTCTGGCGCCCGGAATTGATCGTCCATTTCGCTCTCTGGCTGCCGGCGACGGTGCTGCTCACGCTGCTTCTCATGCCGCGGGTCAAGGGCGCCGTCGTCGGCCTGCAATGGGCGCTGCGCATGCATGGCTTCGGCGGCGAGCCCGCTCCATGACCGCTAAACCGCAACTCCCCCGCGATGCCGCCACCCTGATCGTCGTCCGCCGCGACGGCGGCACCCCGCGCATCCTGCTCGGCCAGCGTCACGGCTCGCACGCTTTCATGCCCAATAAGTTCGTCTTTCCCGGCGGCCGCCTCGATCCCGCCGATTGCCGGGTGCGCCCCGCCCGCGATCTCGACCAGACGACACTTGCGAAACTCATGATCCGCATGCGCGTAAGGCCCACAGCGGCGCGCGCCCGCGGCCTTGCCCACGCGGCGGTCCGCGAGGCCTTCGAGGAGACCGGACTCCTGATCGGCCGCCACAGCGCCGCGGCCGCGCCCGATCTCTCCGGCCTCGTGTTCTTCGCCCGCGCCGTAACGCCTCCGGGTCGCAGCCGCCGCTTCGACTCGCGCTTCTTCGTGGCCGATGCCGCGACCGTCAGCAATCTCGACCGGCCCGAACATGGCGGCTCCGGCGAACTTCTCGATCTGCGCTGGTTTCGTCTCGCCGAGGCGCTCGCTCTCGATCTCCCGGCGATTACCAAGGATATTCTCGCCCGCCTGGCGCCCTGGCTCGACAAGGGCCGCCTTCCCGGCCGCGATTGTCCGGTCTCGTTTCAATATTCCCGCCGCGGCAAGTGGCATGAAGACACGATCTGAGCCCATTGCCTTGACTTTCCCCGGGGTTTCGGGTCTATCCCGGGCAAATCCCGCTCGGAGACCGAAATGGCCAAAGGCAACGTCATCAAGATCAAGCTGCAGTCGACCGCGGACACCGGATATTTCTACGTCACCAGGAAGAACTCGCGCACCAAGACCGAGAAGATGTCGCTCAAGAAATACGATCCCGTGGCGCGCAAGCACGTCGAGTTCAAGGAAACCAAGATCAAGTAATCTGGTTTCAATCCGGCTTCAGGGGGCACCGCCGAAAGCGGTGCCTTTTGCTTTTGCGGGAAAGGCGCCGGCCCGGGGCAAGGGGATCGAGGAGGCCACTCGGTTCCGTCCCGGGCCGGCTAAGCCCCGCGTCTCAGGAGATGCGGCGGACCTGATCCGTGGGGCATGTCATGAAGCCCGCCTGTGGGCTTCGCTGAAGATGCTGGCGAGGCGGAATTTTGGAAGTGTCTGCGCCGCCCCGCCGGAGGTCTGTTGGGGAGCCCTGGTCGCGGCCTCCGGACAGCTCCGAATTCGCTTAAAAATTTACGCGAAACCGGTGCACTTTTCCAGACCAAGTATTGGTAAATACTTGGTTTTCCTGATTAACCTGAATCGTTATGGTAAATTAGGGCGTGGGCGTCCCGTCATCCACGTCGGGCAGATGCATTTCCAGCGGCATCTCTTCATCGCCCTCGAGCGGGTCTTCGTCGGGGGCCAGTTCGTCGCTGGTGCGCGGTGTGGGAATATCGAATCCGGGCGGCAGATTGGCATCGAGGAGGCCGGCCCCCTTCAATTCCTGCAGGCCCGGAAGGTCGATCACGCTGTTGAGGCCGAAATGGGAGAGGAAAGCCTCCGTCGTGCCATAGGTGACCGGTCGGCCCGGCGTGCGGCGGCGGCCGCGCATTGTCACCCAGCCGATTTCGAGCAGCATGTCGAGCGTGCCCTTGGAGATCGTCACGCCGCGGATGTCCTCGATATCGGCGCGCGTCACCGGCTGGTGGTAGGCGACGATCGCCAGCGTTTCCAGGGCCGCCCTCGACAATCGCTTCTGCTCCACCGCCTCGCGGCGCAGGATGAAGCTCAGATCGTCGGCCGTGCGCAGCGTCCACTTGCCCGCGATTTCGACCAGATTGACGCCGCGGTTGGCGTAATTCGCCTTGAGATCGGCAAGCAGCGCCTCGGCGTCGGCACCTTCCGGCAAGAAGCCCTTGATCTTGTCGATACCGATGGGCTCGGCCGCCGCGAACAGCATGGCTTCGACAATCCGCAGATGCTGATTGCGGTCGGCGCGCGGATGCACGGTCACTGTCGCGCCCGCCTCGGCTTCGTCTCCGGTCGTGTCCATCCCGATCGCCTGCGCGCTTGTCTGAACCATCGTCATGCCCCCAAAAACCGCCTAACCCACCCGTGCCCGGCGCATGTAGAGCGGCCCATAGGCACCATCCTGGCGCATCTCGATCAGCCCCTCGCGCACCAACTCGAGACTCGCGGTGAAGCTCGAGGCCTTCACCGAGCGGCGAAGTTCCGGATCGTCGAGATAATCGGCGAGCCAGGCGTCGAATGTGCCCCAGTCGTCCATCGCCCCGATCAGACGCTCGAGTGCCACCCGCGCCTCCTTGATCGAGAAGGTCGGCAGCTTGTGCACCGTATAGCTTTGATGCCGGAGCTTGCGCTGCCGCCGCTCGGCATAGGCCTTCAACAGATCGATGAGATTATCGGCATATTCGCGCTTCGTCTCGAACACCAGGGGTTCGGGGCTGCCGCGGCCGAACACGTCGCGGCCGAACAGATTGCGCGCCATGAGCTGTGCCGAGGCCTCGCGCATCGCCTGCAGCCGCTTCAGCCGGAAGGCGAGCTGTGCCGCCATGTCTTCGGCCGGCGTCTCGTCCGGATCGGCGGAGGATGGGATG
>CAYOZR010000175.1:0-6197 GCA_964408555.1 uncultured Aestuariivirga sp. | reverse complement strand
TCCGCCGTCGCTCCCGCCTCCTGCATGTGGTAGCCGGAAATCGAGATCGAATTGAATTTCGGCATGCGCTCGGAGGTGTATTTGAAAATATCCGAGACGATCTTCATCGATTGGCGCGGCGGATAGATATAGGTGTTGCGCACCATGAACTCTTTGAGGATGTCGTTCTGGATGGTGCCGGCGAGCTTCTCCGGCGGCACCCCTTGCTCTTCGCCCGCCACGATATAGAGCGCCATCACCGGCAGCACCGCGCCGTTCATGGTCATCGACACGGTCATCCGGTCGAGCGGAATGCCGTCGAACAGGGTGCGCATGTCAAGGATCGAATCGATCGCCACCCCCGCCATGCCGACATCGCCGGCAACGCGTGGATGATCGGAGTCATAGCCGCGATGGGTGGCGAGATCGAAGGCGATCGAAAGCCCCATCTGGCCCGCCGCCAGATTGCGCCGGTAGAAGGCGTTTGAATCCTCCGCCGTCGAGAAGCCCGCATATTGCCGGATCGTCCAGGCTTGCGTTGCATACATTGTCGGGTAGGGACCGCGGAGGTATGGCGCGATGCCGGGGAAGGAGTGGGCGAAACCGCGTATGTCCTCGGCCGTGTAACTCGGCTTGATGGCAATTCCTTCCGCGCTCAACCAATTTTCGTCATCCCGGCGAAAGCCGGGACCCATTTCACCACGTGAAGATGACGGACTGAATGGAATGCTCGAGAAATCCGGAATGCGACTCATGCGAAGCTCTCCACCGCCGCCGGATATTCCGCCGCAAGCCGGTAGGCGCTGGTGCCGATGACCGGCAACCCTTCCGCCGATTGCGCGTCGGGCTCGGGCCATTCGCCGCTTTTCTCGTTTCTCTGGAATATGCCCCAGGCCTTTTCGCACAAAGCCTGCGTCAAATGCTCCACGGTGCCCGATCCCGAGGCCGGATCGGCAACGCGCCACAAATTCGCTTCCTCCAGCAACACATTCTGCACATTGCGCGCCACCCGCCGCGCGAAAGCGTCGGGCAGGCCCTGGGTGAGCGAGAAGGGAAGAACGCAGATCGAATCCGCCCCGCCGAGCCCGGCGCCGAAGACCGCCGCAACGGCGCGCAGGATGTTGGTGTGCGGATCGAGCGTCGCCATCATGCGCCAGCTCGTTTCGCCATGAATGCGCAGCGGCTCATCGGGCAATCCGCTTGCGTCGAGCACCCGGCGCCACAACAGCCGCATCGCCCGGAACTTGGCGAGCGTCAGGAACATGTCCTGGCCCGCCGCCAGCGTCACGCCCAGCGCCGGCTTCCCCAGGGCCCGCAGATGCGCGACAGCCGCCGCCAGCACCGCGCCGAGTTCCTGCGCTTCCGTTGCCCCCTTCTCGTGCCAGGGCCGGCCGTCGGCTTCGAGAAATGGCCCGCGAAATCCCTGCGCCGCCAGTTCGCCCGCCAGTTCCGCGCTCTTCAACCCGAACGACACATCGAGCCGTCCGGGATCGATCGGCTGTTTCGCGATCGTCGCGGCCAGCGCCTTCGCTTCCGCCGCGCCGCCTTCGAGGCGGAGCGCGATCGCATGCAGTGCGATCCTGTCGAGAATGCGCGGCAAGTCCTTCGCCGCCAATCCAAATCCACGCGCCGAAACGTGGCCCGCGAAAGTCAGCGTCAGTCCCGTCGCCCCGTGCGCGAGATCGTCCAGCGCCTGGGCATTGGCGCGGGCCCCATCGGGATGATCGGCGCGCTGATAGACCGTCCACGGAGCATGTACCGCCCGCTCGGCGCGCCGGCCCCGAGCCTCGCCATAAAGCGGCGCGATTTCAATGCCGTCGGCCGTCTTCGACACCAGCGTTTCAAATCTGGCACCCTTCAGCACGGCATTGACCCGCTTCAGCCAGTCCTCGTGGCTAGCTGCGGAAAACTCGCTCAGATCGACCTGTTGCATTGCAACAAACTAGCGGTACTGCGGCCCCGAGGCAAACCCGCCGTTCGTCTATACGTAGCCGCTCAAGCCCGGAATCGACCCCGCCACATTCTTCACCAGGTCCGCCCCGGCCTTCTCCTTGGCGTAATCGAGCGTCAGGCTTCCCAGCAGCTTGATCTGGTCCATGGAAAGCCCCGCCGCCGAAAGCTTGGAGATCGCCGCCAGCGGTCCGCCCATCAATCCGCCGCCCAGAAGCCCAAGCAGCCCGCCGCCGCCGGCACCATCGCCGCCGTGGCGTGCAGCAAGCTCCGTCGCTCCCGGCAACTTGGCGAACAGCTCGCCGACTTTCGCCTGGTTGCCCTGTGTCTTGACCAGCGACAGCATGATGCCCAATGCCTTCTCGGCCCGTTGCCCATCGAGCCCGGTCGCCGAAACAATCCTGTCAATCAGTTCTTGCATTTCTCGTCTTCCGTCCTATTTGATCGGCCCATCGATAGAGCAGGGTTTGCCATGAGCAACAACACGATTTTTCTGGGGTACAGCGGCAAGCGCGAAGAGCTGTTCCTGCCAATGGCCAATCGCCACGGCCTGGTGACCGGCGCCACCGGCACCGGCAAGACCGTCACCTTGCAGATCATGGCCGAGGGCTTCACCAATGCCGGCGTTCCGGTCTTCGCCGCCGATGTGAAGGGCGATCTCTCCGGCATCTCGCAGCAGGGCGAGCCCAAGGATTTCCTGTTGGAGCGCGCCAAGCAGATCGGCTTCGACGATTACGGCTTCGAGGCCGTGCCGACGATTTTCTGGGACCTGTTCGGCGTTGAGGGCCATCCGATCCGCACCACCATCACCGAGATGGGCCCCTTGCTGCTCTCCCGCCTCATGGGCTTGACCGACGCCCAGGAGGGCGCCCTCAACATCGCCTTCAAGATCGCCGACGAGGAAGGCCTTGCCCTGCTCGACCTCAAGGATTTGCGGGCGCTGCTCAAGGACCTCGCCGATCGCGGCAAGGAGATCACCACCGATTACGGCAATGTCAACGACCAGACCATCGGCGCCATCCAGCGCCGCCTGGTGGTGATCGAGGAGCAGGGCGGCGGCAAGTTCTTCGGCGAGCCGGCGCTTGACATCAAGGACCTGATGCGGACGACCCGCGACGGCCGCGGTTACATGAACGTGCTCGCCGCCGGCAAGCTCGTCAATTCGCCGCAACTCTACGCCACCTTCCTGCTCTGGCTGCTCTCCGAACTCTTCGAGGACATGCCGGAAGTGGGCGATCCGGAAAAGCCCAAGCTCGTGTTCTTCTTCGACGAGGCGCACTTGCTCTTCGCCGATGCGCCGCCGGGACTGTTGCAGAAAATCGAGCAGACCGTGAAGCTCATCCGCTCCAAGGGAGTGGGTGTTTATTTCGTGACGCAAAATCCGCTCGACATTCCCGAAAGCGTTCTCGCCCAGATGGGCAACCGCGTGCAGCATGCGCTCCGCGCCTATACCCCGCGCGAGCAGAAGGCGGTCGCCACCGCCGCCTCCACTTTCCGCCCCAACCCGAAATTCAAGACCGAAACGGCGATCACCGAGTTGGCCAAGGGCGAGGCCCTCGTCTCGGTGCTCGATTTGAAGGGTGTGCCCACCATGGTCGAACGCACCTTGATCCGCCCGCCCTCCAGCCGCTTGGGGCCGATCACCCCGGACGAGCGCCAGTCGATCGTCAGGAACTCGCCGGTCTACGGACTATACGACAAGACCGAGGATCGCGAGTCGGCCTATGAGAAACTGGCGATGAAGGCAACCGCCCGCGCGGCTGCGCAATCGGAAGCCACCGCCACCAAAGCGGAGCGCAAAACGTCGTCCGGCTACCAGCGCGAGAGCGTCACCGAACGCTTTGTCAAAAACATCGCCTCAAGCGTCGGCCGCTCCGTCGGCAACGCCCTGATCCGTGGGATTTTGGGCGGACTGACAAGGAGGTAGAGCAACTCGCGTTGTAGTTGATCGTACTTCAAACTCACGTCATCCCGGCGAAAGCCGGGACCCATACTTCCGCGTGACGTTTCTTCAACGACTTAGGTTCGTGCAGTCTGACCCGTGAGTTCCGGCTTTTGCCCGGTCACGCAGGGCCTTTCTCAATCCTTCTTCACCAGATTGCCGAGCACGGCGACAAGCAACAGGCTCGCTGTCCATCCAAAGAGAATTTCAAACCACGTCACAAGTCTCGCAATCAGGCCCAACCCTATCCACGTCTTGCCGTCATTCTTTGTGGTAATAGGTGCCCAATCCTCGTCTTGTTGTAAGTCGACAAGTGGCAAGATGAGATCAAACGAATAGGCGAATGAATAGAATGTCGTATATTCCTGTGGAAGGCTGGCACACTGCGTCCAGCTGGTTTCGCGGATGCCTTTTGCTCCGCCACATGAATCTTGCAACCTGACATCGGCATGAATGATCGGAGAGGCCGGTGCCATCAGTCCTTTCTGATCGGCAAGGAAGTACATCAGGCTTGCAGCAAACCAAACCAGTAGCATGGCGCAGATGGTGCGCATGGGTTTATGCCCGTAGCCCGCAAGCAACCCATAGGCCTTATGCAGTGGCCGGAGAATTCCAGTAATCTTGCCTGCGGCGTACAGCGCCTTCTGTTTCTCGATCGCGATTTTGCGCGCATCGGCCTCATGCCCCATGTCGCGCAACACCTTGATGAGCTGTTCCCAAGGCTGCGGCCTGAATTCTTCCTTGAGATGCTCCGCAAACTGCATTTTGAGCCACGCAATCCGAGTGGCGGCATCCGTCGGCCCTTCAACGATCCGGCCATAACGAAAGCCATCTAGCATGAGGTGTGGTGCCAGAGCCCAGCTCTCGCGATCATCTGAAAGGGAGTTCACCTCGGCAGCCATGAAGGAGACGTGCCCCGTGATCTTCGCGACTTTCCTGAAGAACAGGACTCCACCTATCTTGGCTCCTTCACAACTCAGTGCGCTACCCTCCTTGGGTTCGAATTTTCCATCCTTACAGGAAAGATCGCCGCCAATATTTGCTCCCAATAATCTTACTTCAGCAGTGGCGTGAAAACCATTGGCGAAGAATGCTGCGCCTGAAATATCTGCTCCGTCGCAGCTCAGCGCGTTTCCCTCCTTGGCTTCGAATTTTCCACCATTGCAAGAAAGATCGCCGCCGATCTTCGCACCCAATAACCTAACTTCGCCCGAAGCGCTGAAGCCGTCGCGCAGAAGAATGGCGCCAAACGTGGTGAGGCGGTCGCCTTGCAGTGAATCGATCGCAGTGGCTACAAGGGACAAAA
Source organism: uncultured Aestuariivirga sp. (assembly GCA_964408555.1). Lineage (GTDB taxonomy): Bacteria > Pseudomonadota > Alphaproteobacteria > Rhizobiales > Aestuariivirgaceae > Aestuariivirga. Next base: position 1,020 of record CAYOZR010000175.1, on the reverse strand, counting down.
TCGACAGCGTGGCATCCCTGACAATGACGTCGCCAGCAATTTTGCAACCGTGGATCAAGATCGGCGCAACACAATGACAGGCCTCGAGATCAAGATCGCCATCGATCCATGCGCCAGCTATCTGCACGCCCTTCTCATGGACTGGAGCCCGGTCGTCGCCTCCCAGGGCGAGGAAGCGGATGAAGCCGGGCCGAACCTGGTTGTCGTCGGACAAATTCTCTGGCCGCTTGCCCTCGCCGATGTCGGCCCTCATGCCCATCCGGCAGGCTTCAAGCAGCGTCTTCTCCGCCGGCAGCAGCGACACGAAATCCGCAAGCGACCGGCCATGGGCCTTCAGCTTGCCTGCCGAGCCGGTTGATCGCTTTGCCGCCGCTTTCGCCATGGGCCTAACCCTAAGGTATCTTCAAGCCCGCGCAAGCCTCTCGCCCCTGGCCTGAATTGAAATGCTGGCATGTCGGCTCATCCCGGCCGTGTCGTCTTTGCCTCCACGAATATGTCGCTAAAGCCTCGACAAATGCAGCAAAAATCAAGCAATTCCGTGCAGCTTTGCACGCCATTTGCTCCCGAATTCACTCAACAGCCACCCGCAATTGCTTGGTTTTTCGTATTGCCGTTCGCATTTATATACTTGACACATGCAGTCCAAAGTCCTATATTCAGTTCAATCGGATACAGGACTTAGGACTATGAACCTCTCGAACCCCATCTATCACGACGCCGACAAGGCCCGCGAACATCTGGAAGCCCTGCTTTGGGCTGACGGCCCCGTGTGTCCGCATTGCCAGACCCGCGACCGCGCCTCCAAGATCAAGGGCGGACGCGCGGGCCTCTATTTCTGCAATGCTTGCCGTCAGCAATTCACGGTGACGGTCGGAACCGTGTTCGAGCGCTCCAAAATCCCTCTGAACAAGTGGGTTCTGGCATCGCATATCATGTCGGCTTCAAAGACCGGCGTTTCCGCCCATCAGCTTCACCGCATGCTGGACATTACCTACAAGTCGGCTTGGTTCATGTGCCATC
>CAYOZR010000174.1:0-6204 GCA_964408555.1 uncultured Aestuariivirga sp. | reverse complement strand
CGGGTGCCGAGGCCGGCCACGGGGAAGACGGCTTTCTTGATCGGGCGCGCCATGATTAGACCTTGCAATCCTAAGGGATTTCACGAATCTGTGCCGATTAAGCCGGTTTTCACGGCAATCTCAACCACGGATAAGGGTTCATGAGCGTTTTGGTGACGGGCGGGGCGGGCTATATCGGCAGCCATATGGTGCTGGCGCTGGCCGATGCCGGCGAAACCGCCGTGGTGGTCGACAATCTCACGACCGGTTACTGGTGGGCGGTGGCGCCGGAGGCCAAGCTCGTCGAAGGCGATATCGGCGATGAAGTCCTGCTCGCCCGCCTGATGGCCGAACACAAATTCGATGCGGTGGTGCATTTCGCCGGATCGATCGTGGTGCCCGATTCGGTTGCCGATCCGCTCGGCTATTACCTCAACAACACGGTCAAATCGCGAACCCTCATCGAATGCGCGGTCAAGGCCGGAATTCCGCGCTTCATCTTTTCCTCGACCGCCGCCGTCTACGGCAATCCGGGAGGCCAGCCGGTGTTCGAGACGGCCGCGCCGGCGCCCGTTTCGCCCTACGGCTCGTCCAAGCTGATGACCGAATGGATGCTGCGCGACAGCCATGCGGCCTATGGTCTCGATTATGTGGCGCTGCGCTATTTCAATGTGGCGGGTGCCGATCCCAAGGGCCGGTCCGGCCAGTCGACACCGCGCGCCACCCACCTGATCAAGGTCGCCTGCCAGACCGCACTCGGCCAGCGCGATCGTCTGGACGTCTTCGGCACCGACTACGCGACACCCGACGGCACGTGCCTGCGCGACTATATCCATGTCAGCGATCTGATTTCCGCCCACATGGATGCCCTCGCCCATCTGCGCAAGGGCGGCGAAAGCGGGGTTTTCAACTGCGGCTATGGCAAGGGATTTTCGGTGCTGGAGGTGATCAAGGCGGTCGAGCGGGTTCATGGCGGCGCGCTGAAAGTCAACATGGCGCCGCGCCGGGCGGGCGATCCGGCGGCGATCGTGGCCGGGGCCGAAAGGGTGCGCCAGGTGCTTGGCTGGGTGCCCAAACATGACGATCTCGACTTCATCGTCGCCTCGGCGCTGGATTGGGAAAGGCGGCTGGCCCGCCGCAACGCGGCCTGATTGAAGCCGCAATTGGCGGTTTTTCTCTCACCCTGTAGAAAGGTCCCGGATTTGGACGGTGATTCATGTTGAAACGTCTCTTGGCCGCCGCGACGATCGCGGGCTCGCTGCTGGCCACCTCCGCCCCGGCACTGGCGGATGCGAAATTCGTGGCCTTCATCGAAACCCTGTGGCCCCGGGCCAAGGCGGTCGGCATTTCCCGGGCGCTGTTCGACCGCGCCTTCGCCGGCATCACCGAGCCCGATCCGGCGGTGGTGAAACTGGCGAAGAACCAGCCGGAATTCACCTCGACCACGTCGGAGTATCTGGCCAAGGCGGTCACCCCCATCCGCATCGACACCGGCAAGCAGATGCAGGCAAGCGAAGCCGCGTTGCTCACGGCGATCGAAAAAAAATACGGCGTCGACCGTCACATATTGCTCGGCATCTGGGGAATGGAATCGAATTTCGGCAAGGATAAGGGATCGATGAGGGTGATGCGGTCGCTCGCCACCCTCATCTATGCCGGGCGCAAGAAGGACTATGCCCGCCAGCAGTTCGTCGCCGCCCTGAAAATCCTGAAGAGCGGCGTGGTCCGCCCCGAATCCTTCACCGGCTCATGGGCGGCGGCACTCGGCCATACGCAATTCATCCCGACATCCTATCTCGCCTATGCGGTCGACTGGACCGGCGACGGAGTGAAGGACATCTGGGGCTCGAAGGAAGACGCACTCGCCTCGACCGCCAATTACCTGGCCAAGGCCGGCTGGAAATCCGACCGGCCGTGGGGCTGGGAGGTGACGCTGCCCAAGGACTTCAACAAGGCGCTGATTGGCCGCAACAAGTGGCGCAGCGTGGCCGAATGGGAAAAGTTCGGCGTCGCGCCGGCGCGCGGCGGCGGTTTCAGCGCCACCCATGCGGAGGCCTTCGTCATGGTGCCGCAGGGCCTCGCCGGCCCCGCCTTCCTGGTGACGCGGAATTTCCTGGCGCTGATGGATTATAATTATTCGCATTCCTATGCGCTGGCCGTGGGCCATCTCGGCGACCGCATCGGCGGGGCCGGGCCCATCGTCGCCGCCTGGCCCGATGCCAGTTACGATCTCAGTTTCGAGCAGCGCATCGAACTGCAGCGGCGGCTCAGCCGGCTCGGCTTCGAGACTGGCGGCAGCGACGGCCGCTTCGGTGCCCGCACCTATGAGGCGATCATCGCCTATCAGAAAAGCGCCGGCCTGCCGCTCGACGGCGTACCGTCGCTCAAACTGCTCCGGCACATGCGGCAAGGAAGTTAGGTATCGGACATGGCGTTGCGTGCTCTCATGGCTCTGCTGCTGTTCGTCTCCGCGGCCGTCGCCGCCGCGGCGCAGGCGGTGTTGCCGGAGCAGCCGGTTTTTGGCTTCGAAGTGGAAGCGCAGAACTACCGCATTCTGGTGATTGGCGATGCGCTGGGCGGCGGTTTGGGCGCGGGCCTCACGCGCATGGCGGACCTTGGGACCGGCTTCGAGGTGACCAACCGCTTCAAGGAGGAATCGGGCGTGGCGCGGCCGGAAGTCCACGATTGGGGGGTGGCGCTGCCCAAGCTGCTGGAAGGCAATGCCTTCGATGCCGTCGTGGTGCTGCTCGGCGGCAACGACCGGCAGGCGATCCGCATCGGCGAGCAGCGGATTGAATTCGATACACCTGAATGGGTGGCGGCCTATAAGGCGCGGACCGACCGCATTCTCGATGCCCTGCTTGCGGCCGGGGTCAAGGTCTATTGGGTCGGCATCCCGCCGATGGCCGATCCTGAGTATGATGCGGCGATGCGCAAGATCGCCGGTCTGCAGCGCGAGCGCGTCGAGGCCAAGGGCGCCAATTTCGTCGACATCCGTAAGGCCTTCCTTAGTCCCGACGGCAGCTACACCGACACCGGCCCCGGCGACGACGGCGTCGTCCGCCGGCTGAGGTCGCGCGACGGCGTCACCTTTTTCAAGCAGGGCAACAACCGCCTGGGTCAACTGGCGCTGGCGGCGATCAAAGAGGGCATGGCGGAGGAGGTACCGCCGCAGGGCAGCGAAGTTGCAACCGGGAAGGGCGATGGCCCGCCGCTTCCCAAGGTGCCGCTGTTCGGTCAGGCGGCTGCCGATGGTGCGGCGGTGACGATGCGCCCGGAGGATGTCATGGCTGCCGATCTCATCGCCAAGCCATCCGAGGCGGCTGTCCTCACGGGGCCAGGCGCGCGGCTTGCCGGCCTGCGCGCGCTCGTGGTTCCCGGCAGCGCGGCGGAGATGCTGTTTTCCGTGGGCCAGATGCCGCCGCCGCCGGCCGGCCGTGCCGATGATTTCAGTTATGCTCCGTAGGTGCTGTGCAAAATGGCTCACGGGACTTTCCGAGGAGAATCGGCCGTACGAGATCGAGATGGCTCGCGACGAAATCGAAAAACACCCGAACCCGTGGCGTATTGCGTAAATCGGGGTGAGTGAGCAGATACCAGCTCGTTGCCAGTTCTCCGATCGGTCCCAGCACAAGGATGAGATCAGCCTCGGAACTGCCGAGCGCGACCGGCAGGGGTGCCAGTCCCAAACCCGATCTTACGGCGTAGACCAGTCCCGGAATACTGGTGCTGCGCGCCGCGATCGTCGTGTCGGGCGCGATTTCAGCGAGCCAGAGGGCGGCGCGATGGCCGGCCAGAGGGCCGTCAAACCCAATCATCATGTGCTTGTTCAGATCGCGCAGGCCTTCCGGTTTTCCGTGGCGTTCGACATAGGCGTGGCTGGCATAGAGCGCCCAGGGCGAATCCGATATCTTGCGCCCGACAAGGGCGCTGTCCGGCATCTCGCCTGCGCGGATCGCAATGTCCGCTTCGCCTTTCGCCAGATCGAGATACCGGTCGCTCATGACGAATTCGACGCGCACCCCCGGATGGCGCGCGTGAAAGATTTGCAGAAGCGGAGACTTGGTCAGCCGCGTCACCAGTGGCTCGGGACACGTCACCCGAACCGTGCCGGCGACGTCTTTTTCGGAGGCCGCCAGACCCCGTTCCAGTGCGGTCACCGCGCTCTCGACGGCTTCGGCGAGCGGACGCAATTGCTCGCCGGGCTCGGTGAGACGATAGCCGGTCGGGTGGCGCTTGACGAGCGGGCGGCCGAGCCGCTTTTCCAGCTCCGCCAGGCGCCGATGCACAGTGGACTGGCTCAATCCCAGTGCCCGGCCCGCCGCCAATGTGCTGCCATGCCGGGCGACAGCCAGAAAATGTTTAAGATCGTTCCAGTCGAACATCGCCGAGTTATGCACTTCTGCAGGACCACTTGGCAATCTTGCGGCTGCCGCTCAGGCGCTTTCACGCCTAGAAAAACTGTGTTTGCCCAGGCGAACCCGGCTTCCGTCATTGGCGACTCTCGGCCCAGCCATGATGGAATTGCCGGTAACTTCTGTAGGAGCAACCGGGATGAACTCTGGACCGGCCATCGATCCCACGACGTTCAAGAACGCCACGCGCGCGCAATGGGACAAATCCGCGAAAGGTTGGAGCGACAGCAGCACGCTGATCCGCGATTGGCTGCTCAAGCCGACCGAGGTGATGCTCGAGATGGCGCAGCTGAGCCCCGACTTTCGCGTGCTCGATGTGGCGGCCGGCGCGGGAGACCAGACGCTCGATATCGCCCGGCGGGTGGGTGCCGAAGGTTCGGTGCTGGCCACCGATCTGTCGCCGGCGATTCTCGATTTCGCTAGGGAAAACGCCCGGCGGGCGGGTCTCCACAACGTGGAGACAACTGTCGCCGATGGGGAACATCTCGATGTGCCGGAGGCCAGTTTCGATGCGGTGATCTGCCGGCTTGGCTTGATGTTCTTTCCAGATCCGCTCAAGGGTCTGCGCGAGATGTTCGGCGCCCTGAAACCAGGCGGCCGCGCCTCGGTCATGGTGTTTTCGGTTCCCGAGGCGAACCCATGCGTTTCCATATTGATGTCGACGGCACTGCGCCACGCGGGTCTGCCGATGCCCAATCCCGATCGGCCGGGTGGGCTGCTCAGTCTCGGCCGGGCCGGACGCATCGACGAATTATTCGAAAGAGCCGGGTTTTCCAGCATTGCGACTGTGAAAATGAGCGCGCCGTTCCGTCTGCCTGCCGTGGGCGATTATCTGGCCTTCATCCGAAGCTCGGCAAGTCCCGTGCTGCAAATCCTGGATCGGTTGGACAGCACGGCGAAGGCGGCGGCGTGGGCGGAAATCGAACAGAAGCTGGCCGCATTTACGACGGATGCCGGATGGGAAGGGCCGAACGAGCTTCTCGTTGCTTCGGGCCGGCGCTGACAGCCGCCCCGATACCGTGAGCGTCACCTTGGCAGGTCGCTCGATCCCATGAGATATTCATCGACGGCGCGGGCCGCCTGACGGCCTTCGCGGATCGCCCAGACGACCAGCGACTGGCCGCGGCGCATGTCGCCGGCGGCAAAGACCTTGTCGAGACTCGTCCGGTAGGTCTTCACATCGGCCTCGACATTGCCACGGCTGTCGAGCTTCACGCCGAGGCCCGCCAGCATGCCGTCATGAACCGGATGCACGAAGCCCATGGCGAGGAGAACGAGATCGGCCTTGAGCACGAATTCGCTGCCGGCGATGGGCTGCATCTTGGCATCGACGCGCGTGCAGTGAAGCTTCCTCACCTCGCCGTTCTCGCCGGAGAAGAATTTGGTGACGACGGAGAAGTCGCGCTCGGCGCCTTCCTGATGACTGGACGAGGTGCGCAGTTTCAACGGCCAGTCGGGCCAGGTGAGGAGCTTGTTTTCCTTCTCCGGCGGCTTCGGCATGATTTCGAGTTGCGTCACCGAAAGTGCTCCCTGGCGCACCGAGGTGCCGATGCAGTCGGAGCCGGTGTCGCCGCCGCCGATCACCACCACGTGCTTGCCGCCGGCGAGGATCGGCTGCACGTTGCCGAGCGGCTCGTCGGAGACGCGGCGGTTTTGCTGCGGCAGGAAATCCATCGCGAAATGCACGCCGTCGAGGTCGCGGCCGGGGATGGGCAGGTCGCGCGCTTTCTCGGCGCCGCCGGTCAGCACCACGGCGTCGTGCTCCTCCACGATCACGTCGCCGGGCAGCGTCTCGCCCACATGGGCGCCG
>CAYOZR010000173.1:0-6246 GCA_964408555.1 uncultured Aestuariivirga sp. | reverse complement strand
AGGTGCCGGACCCGAAATTCTCGTCGCAGACCAAGGACAAGCTGGTGTCCTCGGAGGTGCGCCCGGCTGTCGAAGGCCTGATCAACGAACAGCTTGGCGCCTGGTTCGAGGAACATCCGGCGGAAGCCCGCGCCATCGTCGGCAAGGTGGTCGAAGCCGCCGCCGCCCGCGAGGCCGCCCGCAAGGCCCGCGACCTGACCCGGCGCAAGGGGGCCCTCGATATCTCCTCGCTTCCCGGCAAGCTCGCCGATTGCCAGGAGCGCGATCCGGCGAAATCGGAAATCTTCATCGTCGAGGGCGATTCGGCCGGCGGCTCCGCCAAGCAGGCGAGGAGCCGCGAGAATCAGGCGGTGCTGCCGCTGCGCGGCAAGATCCTCAATGTCGAGCGCGCCCGCTTCGACAAGATGCTGTCATCGGCGGAAATCGGAACCCTGATCACGGCGCTCGGCACCGGCATCGGCCGCGAGGATTTCGACATCGCCAAGCTGCGCTACGACAAGATCATCATCATGACCGACGCCGACGTCGACGGCGCCCATATCCGCACCCTGCTGCTCACCTTCTTCTACCGGCAGATGCCGGAGGTGATCGAGCGCGGCTATCTCTATATCGCCCAGCCGCCGCTCTACAAGGTGAAACGCGGCTCCTCCGAGCAATATCTCAAGGACGGCAAGGCGCTGGAGAACTATTTGATCGATACCGGCCTGGAAGGTTCGTCGCTGCTGCTCGCCAACGCCACCGAACGCGCCGGCGCGGATTTGCGGGCGATCGTCGAGGAGGCGCTGTCGATCCGCGCCGCCCTCGATGCGCTGCATTCGCGCTATTCGCGCATGGTAATCGAGCAGGCGGCGATCGCCGGCGCCCTCAGTCCCGTCGTTCTCTCCAACGCCGGGAACGCCGCCGCCGCCGCGGCCTATATCGGCAGGCGCCTCGATGCGATCTCCGAGGAAACCGAGCGCGGCTGGACCGGCACGCCGACCGCCGACGGCGGCTTGATCTTCGCCCGCGAAGTGAGGGGCGTGAAGGAAAGCTGGACTCTCGACGGCAAGCTTATCGCTTCCTCCGACGCGCTGCGCCTCGACAAGAAGGCGGCGCATCTGCAGGAAATCTATGCCAAGCCGGCCAGGCTCCGCCGCAAGGATGCGGACACCGCGATCCACGGACCCAGCGATCTTCTCGAAGCCGTCTTCGCCGCCGGCCGCAAGGGCATCACCATGCAGCGCTACAAGGGCCTGGGCGAAATGAACCCCGAGCAGCTCTGGGAGACGACCCTCGATGTTAATGCGCGCTCGCTGTTGCGCGTCAGGGTCTCGGAACTCGACGAGGCCGACGAAATTTTTACCAAGCTGATGGGCGATGTCGTCGAGCCGCGCCGCGACTTCATCCGCGAGAACGCGCTGAATGTCGCCAATCTCGACGTTTAACCGCGCTTCCGTATCAGATCATTGGCGGTGTGCAGGCGCAGGCAACGACTGCAACCGTCTTGCCGACGTTTCTGAGGCGATAGGGCTGATTGCCGATAAGCTGATAGCCGCCGCCCGCTTCGATCCGCCTCGCTTCACCTGCGACAACCACTTCGACGATGCCTTGGATAACAATGGCGGCGGTTTCCCCGTCATGTGCGATCGGTTCGCCGCCGGTGCCGGCTCCGGGTTGGTAGCGTTCGATAAAGAGTTGCAGCTTCTTGTCGCGCCGCTCGCTGCCGAGCACGCGCAGATCTGCCGCGCCACGGGTTACGACCGCCAGACTGTCGGCATCATAGAAGAGCACGTTCTGCCGTGACGTGGGCAGGGCGAAAAAATCCGCGATTGAAATCGGGATCGCGGTCAGAATCCGGTGCAGAGAAGACAGCGACGGAGCATGGGCCTCCTGTTCGATGAGCGAGATTGTGGCATTGGTCACGCCGGCGCGTTTGGCGAGCTCCCGCTGCGACAGTCCGGCCGTCTCGCGAACCGCCTTCAACCGCGCACCCACGGCGAGATCGCTCGCCTGGCTGCGGGATTTGGCCCGCGCCGCCGAATTTCTGGCTGGCGTCTTGGTCTTGCGCGGGGCCGGTATCTTTTTCGCCACGTCGTTCTCCTTGCCCCAAAGCAACTCTGCTTCCGTGATCACATTCGCGGCCGGAGTCAAGCGCATGCCGGGTCCGCAAACCGTCTTGCCCGTCAAAAACATTTATGTCATATCTACAAAAAATATAAACACAAAGATCGCCGGCCGTTGCGCCGAAGCGGTTGGGAGGAAGGCACGGATGCCGGCACTGGACGATTTTTCGCGGCTTTCCGGCAAGCTTTATGTCGGCGGCGAGTATGTCGTGAGCGCCGCCACAACCCATCTCGACGTCATCGAGCCGGCCACCGAGGATCGCATCGGTCAGATTGCCGACACGACGGACGCCGAGGTCGATCATGTCATCGATGCCGCCAATGCGGCGCGGCGGGTGTGGATGGCCATGGACCCGCGCAGCCGGGCCGTCATCCTTCACGACATCGCGGCGGTGATCCGCCGGGACAAGGCGCAATATGCCGAGTGTTTGACGCGGGAGGAGGGAAAGCCTTTCAAGGAGTCGGTCGACGAGGTCTCGTGGTGCGCCACGGCGATCGATTATTACGCCGAGCTGGCGCGCCATGAAACCGGCCGGCTGGCGGGAGCCACCGTGCCGGGGCAATTCCATTTCAGCGTCAAGGAGCCGCTGGGCACCATCGTCATCGTCTTGCCGTTCAACTATCCGCTCGTTCTTCTCTGTTGGGAAGCGGCGGCGGCACTTGCGGCCGGCAATTCCGTGATCGTCAAGCCGCACGAGCAGACCAGCATCACCACGCTCAAGTTCATGGAGGTGTTTTCGACTCTTCCCCCCGGTCTCATGCAGGTCGTCACCGGCGGCGCCAGAGTGGGACAGCGGCTTGTTGCCAGTCTCAAGACCCACGGCGTCGCCTATACGGGCTCGGTTGCGGTCGGCCAGTCCGTGGCGCGGACCTGCGCCGAGACATTCAAGCCTTGCCTGATTGAAGCGTCCGGAAACGATCCCTTCATCGTGATGCCGTCGGCGCCGCTCGACATCGCGACAAGGGGTGCAGCCTTTGCGGCCTACCTGAATTGCGGTCAGGTCTGCACTTCGGCCGAGCGCTTCTATGTGCATGACGCCATTCATGACGAATTTGTCGAACGCCTCGCGGCGCAAGCCAAGAAACTGCGCGTCGGCAACGGCCTCGCATCCGTCGACATGGGCCCCATGGCGACGCGCCGCCAGCGCGAGCGCTTCGAGGGCATGATCGCCAAGGCGCGCCAGCAGGGCGCCAAGGTCGCCACCGGCGGCGGCAGACCCGCGGCACTCAACCGCGGCTGGTTCGTGGAACCGACGGTGCTCACCGATGTGACGCCGGATATGGAGATTCTCAACGAGGAGCCTTTCGGGCCCGTAGCGCCCATCTGCCGCGTCTCAAGTTTCGACGATGCGCTCGAACTCGCCAACCGCTCGCGCTATGGGCTGGGTGCCAATCTCTACTCGCTCGACATGAATGAAGCGTTCCGCGCCGTTCGCGAGATTGAATCGGGAATTCTGTGGATCAATGCGCCGCTGCTTGACAATGATGCCTTGCCCTTCGGCGGCCGCAAGCTGTCCGGCACGGGTCGGCAACTCGGACCCGAGGGACTCGCCCAATTCCAGAACACCAAGTTCGTGATGATCGATCCTCGGGCATCCAACCAGGATTTCTGGTGGTTCCCATATGCCGATGCGGAAAGCTTCAAAGCAGCTTCGAAGACCTAGGTTCATCAAGACAAGGGGAAAATCATGGCGATACAGCAACTGCATCCTGATCTCGAGCGGCGCGTGGCCGAGCTGGAGATCGAAGCAAATCAAGGCGGCGGTTTCACGAGCGTCGACTGGCTCTGGCTCGTTGTACTCGGCGTGATCGGACCGGCGCTCATTCTTGTGTGGGGGTGGGCATCATGAGCGACAATCTGGGCATTGAGCAATCGGGCTGGCCGCTGGCCAAGGCGGACCGGCACTGGACGCAGCGCCAGCTCTTCGTCGTCCTCCTGGTCGCCGCTGCGGCGACCTGGTGTTACATCATCGGCGAATATGTCGGCTATTACCTGAACCTCCGCATGGGTGCGGCGGCGATGACCGCGGGTTCCATGATCGGCATGCTGCTGGTGACGCTCGCCGTGGTGCCCACCGCGACCCGCTATGGCATCGATTCCATCGCCTCGGCAACACCGCAGTTTGGAAACCGCGGCTGGATCATCACGGTCTTCCTGCAATACGCATCGATCATCGGCTGGAACTCGCTGCTGCTGATCTTCTTCGGCAAGTCGGTGGCGCAGCTTCTGGCGACGCTTGGCGTTCTCGATGTTGAAAGCGCCGGCCTCGTGGTCCGCGTTGTCTCGGCGCTGGCCTGCGTTGTGGTGTTTCTGGTCCTGATGCGCGGCGCGACAGGCCTGGAACGTGTCTCGACGCTGCTGTTCTTCTTCATCGTCGGCATTGGCCTGTGGATGCTGTGGTTGCTGCTGACCCAGCAGTCGGACGCCATTGCCGCCGCGAAGCCCGCCTATGCCTCCGGCAGCCTGCAGTGGGATTATGTCACCGGCATTGAGATCGGCATCGTCAGCCTGCTCAGCTGGTGGCCCTACATCGGCGCTATGGTGCGTGAGGCGCCGAACGCCCATACGGCGACATTGCCCTCCATGCTCGGCATGGGCCTGCCGGTGCCGATCCTGTCGATCGTCGGTCTGGCGGCGATCCTGGCGCTGCAAACCTCCGATCCATCCGGGTGGATGGTCCAGCTCGGCGGCCCCATCTATGGTGTGATCGCCCTGCTGTTCGTCATCGCCGCAAATCTGGGAACAGCGCTTGCCGGCGTCTATGCAACAGGTGTGGGACTCCGGCAGGTGCCGGCCCTTGCCAGGGTATCGTGGAATACGATCCTCCTCATGGGCATCGCTCCCGTCGCCGCGGTCAGCATTCTGGTGCCGGACCTGTTCTTCTCGAATTTTGGAACGTTTCTGGCCTTCATTGGCGTCTTCTTCGCGCCGCTCTGCGCCATCCAGATTGTCGACTACTTCCTGCTGCGCGGCCAGCGCATCGACATTCGCGCCATCTACCTGCAGGGGCCCGATACGCCCCATGCCTATTGGGGCGGATTCAATCCCGCCGCCATTCTCGGCATGGCAGCCGGATTCGTGACCTATCTCTATCTTCTGAATCCTGTCAGTTACGCCAGCCACTCGCCTTACGAATATCTGACGGCCTCGCTTCCCACAGCCTTGGTCGGCGGGATCGTCTACTACCTGGTGACGGTCGTCATCGTGAAACCCGCCGGCAAGGGAGGCTACTAGGCGCCAACCCCCGTGCCGATCTGGCAAGCAACGCCGGTGCCGCCGAGCCCGCAATAGCCGTGCGGGTTCTTGGCGAGATATTGCTGGTGATAGGCCTCGGCGAAATAGAACGGTCCCGCCGCCGCGATCTCGGTGGTGACGGGGCCATAGCCCTTGGCGGCCAGCGCCTTCTCATAGGCGGCCTTCGAGGCCAGCGCCGCATCGCGCTGTGACGGACTCGTCCAATAGATGGCCGAGCGGTATTGGCTGCCCATATCGTTGCCTTGGCGCATGCCCTGGGTCGGATCGTGGGCCTCCCAGAACATCTGCAGCAGCCGCTCATAGCTCACCTTGGCGGGGTCAAAGACAACCAGCACCGATTCGGCATGGCCGGTTGCCCCGGTGCAGACCTCTTCATAGGTGGGATTGGCTGTGAAACCGCCGGCATTGCCCACCGCCGTCACCCAGACGCCGGGAACAGCCCAGAACTTGCGCTCCGCCCCCCAATAGCAGCCGAGCCCGAAGATCGCCGTCTCGCTGCCGGTGGGATAGGGGCCCTTCAGGGCATGGCCGTTGACGAAATGGATCGGCGCATCGGTGGCATCGGGCATGTCGAGCTTCTTGCGGGCGAAAAACATGGGTATTGGTCTCCTGCGGCGATGCCGCCAATCTAGTCTGACAGAGCCTTCACAACCACTCAACAGTGCTTGAACGGGGGGCACGCATCGCTATATTGCGCCGTCTTTGCGGAAGGGTGGCCGAGTGGTTTAAGGCACACGCCTGGAAAGCGTGCATACGTTAATAGCGTATCGGGGGTTCGAAGCCCTCCGCTGGCGAAACTAATTTCGCTTATCTCTTTGAACTAACGTCTGTTGCTTCGCCCGTGAACAATCAGATGTTCCCGCATGAAGCGGCCTAACATGGCCTGAG
>CAYOZR010000172.1:0-6398 GCA_964408555.1 uncultured Aestuariivirga sp. | reverse complement strand
AGAAACTACTTCGTCAACGCCGGATATGGGTCAATGTAGAATCATCCCGCTCTAGCGCGCCGTGAAGCGCCGGTAGGCCTCGGCGAAGAGCAGCACCGAATACCAGATCAACGGCATCTGAACGAGCCCCATGGCGATCTGCGCCGGCACCATGCGGTTCACGATCTTCTGGATCGTCTCGAGCGGGATGCGTCCACTCTCCGCCGTCCGCGCCAGTCCGGAGATGTCCGAAATCATCGGCCACATCGCCAGCCCCATGACCGGAATGGCGATGACCAAGAAAACCAGAGTGCCGAACAGAAGCCGCATCGGCACGCCCCAGCTTTCGCCCTTCGACAATGCCCACATCTCACGGAAGAAATCGGGAGAGCGGCCCAGCGCCACGGCGGGCAGGCCCACCATGAAGCGGCACAAGAACCAGATGAGGAACACCGGCAGGGCCGCGAACAGTGGAACCGTCAGGATCGCCATCAGCGCGGCCACCCAGCCGCTGTCACTGGCGGAAGCTGCAAGGGCACCGAGAATGGCCATCGCAATCATCACCGCGATCGCGGCAGCCACATAGGCGACGGCGGTCAGCAGGTAGATGCCGATGCCGTAGATCGTGGTCATCAGCGTGGCCTTGATGACCGGTCCATTGAGGCCCACCCAGTAATTTTCATCGAGCGCGTAGAGCCGGACGATGCGGACGTAGAGCCAGACGAAAACCAGCAGGGAAATCAGCCCGGCAAGCGCCAGGAATCCGTAGAATTGCATGAGGCGGCCGAACACCTGGGGGCCGATCTGCGCAAGGTCTTGCACGCCAAGCAAGGTCGCAAACAGCGACTTTATGCTCATGAACTGAACCACCGCGACTACCGCCACGATCGCAACCGGCAGGAGGCTCACCTGCAGAAGATCGGCCCAGCGCTGGCGGATGAAGGCCAGAACCGCATGCGACGTGCCCGGAAGGACTTTCTCCATCGGCTTTCCCCCTCGCTGCCGGCCGCCGCCGGTAAGAATTCTTGTCATGCCCGGCATGACTTCCTAACGTTTGCCGCGGGACTCGGTCCATGCCAGCATGGCCGCCAGTCTACAGGAGGCACCCATGGCTGTCCTCACCCACGATCAGAAATCCGCCTTCTGGCGCGACGGCTACATCTTCGTCGAAAATGTCGTCGAGCCCGACATTCTCGCGGCCCTGCGGCGCGAATTCAACGATTGGCTGGAGGAAAGCCGCCAGCACAAGAAACCCTGGGGCGAGACCGTCGACGGCCGGCCGCGCTTCGATGTCGAGCCCACCCATTCGGCGGCAAAGCCGGCGTTGCGCCGGGTGAATTCGCCGGTGGAAGTCTCGCAATCCTATTTCAAGGCCATGTCGGATTCGAAAATGACCGACATCGTCGCCTGCCTCATCGGTCCCGATGTCAAATACCACCACTCCAAGATCAATTCGAAACTGCCGGGTGCCGCGACGGCGGTGAAGTGGCATCAGGATTTCCCCTTCACGCCGCATTCGAACGACGACATCGTCACCGCGCTGCTGTTCGTCGATGAAGTCACGGCGGAAAACGGTCCGCTCGAGGTGGTGGCCGGCACCCACAAGGACGATATCCACTCTCTCTGGCATGGCGGCAAATTCACCGCCGCGGTCAGCGATGCGGTTGCCGCCGATGCGCAGAAGAAAGCCGCGCGCTGTCTCGGGCCCGCCGGCGGCGCCTGTTTCATGCACACCAGGCTCCTGCACGGTTCCGCCCCCAACATGTCGCGGCAGCCGCGCACGCTGTTCATCACCGTCTATACGGCGGAGGATGCCGTCCCCTATGCGCCGAATCCGGTACCGAGCCGTTACGAAGGTCTCGTGGTACGAGGCGTGAAGACCAACCGCGTCCGCTCCGTGGCATACGAAATCGAACTGCCGCAGAAACCTTCCGGCGCCTCCTTCTTCGCCCAACAGGCGGAAGCGGAGAAGCCGCCGCAGCATAATTTCTGATTATTGGAACATGCCCTTCCGGCGCGGTTTCGCCCAGAAAATCTGCACCGCCCAGAGCTGGCCGTCGCGTTCGATCACGCCGCTGGCGACATACTGATAATCGCGCTTGAGCAGCGTGCGGCGATGGGGGCCGCTGTCAATCCACTGCTGGAACAGGCGTCTTGCCTTCGCGGCATCGGCCGCGCCGTTGCCGCCGGCGCGCGCGGCGTTTTCCGCCATGGCGGGGAAACGCGTGATATCGCCGGCAAAGACCCGCATACGGCTGTCGAAATTGTGCCCGGTGCTGGCGCGGTGGCCGACGAAACCGTTCGCCATCATGTCGGCCGCATGGGCGCGCGCCGCATCGCGGAAAAGGCTGCTTGGCTCGAGTGGAGCCCTGCCCGCGCCCGCCCGGTATCGGTTGGCGAGGCCTGTAATGACCGCTTCCAGATCGGGCCGGAACCGGGCGCCGGCCGGCGGTTCCCGCAACAACCCTGCGGCGAACTCGCCATAGGTCTCAGCTGGCGACGATGGCGGCAGGGCCACCAACGTCACGGCGAAAACTACAATCAGGCACAACTTATGGAAAATAATAGCCATTTCGGCCCCCGCCTGATCCCGCGATCATGATTTGTCAACCAAATCCGCCTCACAAAGGCTTCGGCATGGCAAATTTTACTCTTATTTGGCGAAGTCCCGGCAAGTTACCAGGTGTGGGGACGCGATAGGAGCATGGGGACGGGCATGGACGTGGGGATTGACAGACAGGGGTATTGGCGGCTCTTGCGGATTGCCGCCTTCCTCGCCCTGTACGCCGTCATCGGCCTCTCCGGTTGGCTCTATGTTCAGCGCGCCGCCGAACAATTGCTTCAGGAAGAAGCCCGCCAAGATGCGCAGGTCTGGTCGGCTTATCTCTCCCGCAATCTGCACGATCTGCCGGCGATCGCCGGCGGCGAAACCCCGTCGCCCAACTCCATCGCCCTTCTCGAGCAGGCGCGACAGATAGGAAGGGTCTATCTGTTCCGCGTTTACGATTCCGAGGGACGGCTGAAACTCAGGTCCGACGTCTTCTACAATCGGCTTGGCTTCAACCAGCCGATCGAAAGGATCGACCGGCAATTGGCGGCGGCGCTGCGCCGTGGCGAGGCAGCGACCTTTCTGCATGAGGGCGGAGTCGTCGGCGATCCGGAATATTTTTCCGCAACCATCCTGCCGGTGAAGGACGGCGGGCGCATTGCCGGCTGGCTCGCCATTCACGTCGACCAGAGCGAGCGGCGCGCTTTGTTCCTGGCGATGACGGCGAAAGTGTCGCTGGCCATCGGTGCCTTGCTGTCCATCGCACCGCTCTTCGGCTTCTGGTACCGTACCCGGCAGAAAAACCGCGCCGAGCGCCGCATCGAACATCTGGAGCAGCGCGATCCCGTCACCGGCCTCGCCAACCGGGGCACCTTCATGAAGCAAGTGGGGGAACGGCTGGCGGCGATGAAGAAAGATGGGCCGCTTTCGGCCCTGATCAAGATCGGACTCTCCGGCCTCGAAGCCATCGACCAGAGCCTTGGCCACGAAGCGGCCGATCACGCGGTCGCAACGCTTGCCCGCCGTTTGGTGGCCATGGCGCCGCGCGGCAGCCTCGCCGCCCGCCTCGATCACTGGCGTCTGGCTGTCTTCGTCACCGGCATTGCCGATCCAATCGACATCCTGCGTTTTGCCAAGGAGGCCGCCGCCGAGCTCAGCGCACCGGCCGATTGGCAGGAGCAGCGGCTTTCGGTGCAGGCCCTGGCCGGCATCGCCCTGGCGCCGGTTGACGGCGTTACCGCCGAAGAACTGGCGCGCAGCGCCAGGCTCGCCCTCGATTTTTGCAAGGAGCCGGGCTCGCCCGGCTATGGTTTCTTCAATCCGCAAATCGTTCAGGCCGCACGGCGGTGGATGGACGTGCAGCGGGCCCTCAACGACGCCGTGGCCGCGCACTCCCTCCGCCTCGAATTCCAACCGGTCTATAGGATCAAGACCGGCGAGATCGCCGGTTTCGAGGCCCTCATGCGTCTCGACGATCCGCAACTCGGCCCGATCTCGCCGGCCGAATTCATTCCCGCCGCCGAGCAGAGCGGATTGATCACGCGGCTGGGGGCCTGGTGTCTCGAGGAGGCCTGCCGGGTCGCTGCCGATTGGCCCGCCCATCTGGTCGTCGCCGTCAACCTGTCGCCTGCCCAATTCTATTCGGGAACCCTGATCGCCGATGTCCACCTCGCCCTCGACCTGGCCAAGTTCCCGGCCTACCGGCTCGAGGTCGAGATCACCGAAGGCACGCTGCTGCACGAATCCGAAGTGGTCATGGAACAATTGCGCATCCTGCGCGAAATGGGCGTGGCTGTGGTGCTGGACGATTTCGGCACCGGCTATTCGAGTCTCAGCTATCTGTGGAAATTTCCCTTCTCGAAAATCAAGATCGACCGTGCCTTCGTCGCCGCACTCGATACCGCGGCGAGCGCCCGCAGCGTTTTGCGTTCGATCGTCAGATTGGGCCGCGGCCTCGGCCTGGCGGTGACGGCGGAGGGCATCGAGACGGTCAAGCAGCTGACGACGCTGCGCGAACTGGGCTATGAGTTCGCCCAAGGCTATCTGCTCGGCCGGCCGGCCCGCGTCGAGGATGTGGCCGCCATCGTCCTGCGTAATTTCGCCCAAGCCCTGCCGCGCCGCGAGGACGCCGTGGCCGTTGACGATGAGACCACTCCCGTTCTTGCCGCAAAGCGCATTCCCGGCTAGTGAACGGCCCTCGCAACGAGCCGGACAAAATGCGCAAACTCCCCATTGTGGCCACGGTCAAGCACGCCCTGAATTCGGTGATCGCTTACCGCGGCACCGGCATCCGCATCGGCCTGCTGTGGATGATCGTCCTGCTGGCGCTCAACCTTGCCGGCCTGTTTCTCACCGGCCGGCCCCCAGAGCCGCAACCGGGCCGCATTGGGCTATTCGACCTTGTTCAAATTGCCGTCGGCATGATCGCCTTCTACTCGATTGCGGTGAACTGGCACCGCTTCGTGCTGCGCGACGAGGTGCCCACGGCGCGGGGCGCCCTGCGGCTAGACGGCGTGGTTTGGCGCTACACCGGCAATTCACTGCTGATCGCGCTGATGGCCTTTCTGCCGGTGGCGGTTTTCACCGCGATTCTTTCCGCGCTCATGCCCCCGGCGGTGATATTGGCGCTACCGGCCGTGGCGGTGGCGGGCACCGCCACTTTCATGCTGTCGCTCAAACTTCCCGCCATCGCACTCGGCCGCACCGATTTCGGCTTCGCCGATGCCATGAAAGCAGCCGGGGGTAATTTCTGGCAGGTCATGGGCGTATTTCTGTTCAGCGCGCTGATCGTATTCGCACTCGCCCTGATGCTCGTCGTTCTCGTCACCCTGCTCAGTTACCTGCCGCAGATGCCGGCCGTCATCGTCGGCCTGGCGGTCGGCGCGGCCGTGGACCTCTTCGTCATCCTGTTCAGCGTCAGCGTCCTGACCTCGCTTTACGGCTTTTTCGTCGAACGCCGGAATTTCTGATCCGGCTCAGTCCTCGAAAGGATCTTTCATCAGGATGGTGTCGTCGCGCTCCGGGCTGGTCGAGAGCAGCACCACCGGACATTCGATCAGCTCTTCGAGATACCGGACGTATTTGATCGCCTGGGCGGGCAATTGCGCCCAGGAGCGCGCACCGGCCGTCGTCTCCCGCCAGCCTTCGAAACTCTCATAAACGGGTTCCACCCACCTCTGCGCCTCTTCCGCCGCCGGAAAGCGGTCGATGCGCCTGCCGTCGAGCATATAGCCCACGCCGACCTTGATGTCCGCCAGACCGTCCAAGACGTCGAGCTTGGTAAGCGCGATGCCGTGGATGCCGGAGGTCTTGATCGCCTGGCGCACCAGCACCGCATCGAACCAGCCGCAGCGCCGCTTGCGCCCCGTCACCGTGCCGAATTCGCGGCCGCGCTGGCCAATGGTTTCGCCGATCTCGTTGTTCTGCTCGGTCGGGAAGGGCCCGGAGCCCACCCGCGTCGTATAGGCCTTGGCGATGCCCAGCACATAGCCTATGGCCGAGGGTCCGAGGCCGGAACCCGTTGCCGCCTGCCCCGCCACCGTGTTGGACGAGGTCACATAGGGATAGGTGCCGTGGTCGATGTCGAGCATGGTCGCCTGCGCACCCTCGAACAGGATGCGCTTGCCGGCAGCGCGCAGCCCGTCGAGCCGCTCCCATACATCTTCCGCGAAGGGCAGGATCTTCGGCGCCAGTTCAAGTAGCTCGGCGGTCAGCTTGGCGGCATCGATCTGCGGCTGGCCCAGCCCCTTGCGCAGCGCATTGTGATGCGCGAGCAGCGTGTTGACCTTGAGCGGCAGCATGTCCGGTTCGCCGAGATCGCCGACGCGGATGGCGCGGCGGCCGACCTTGTCCTCGTAGGCGGGGCCGATGC
>CAYOZR010000171.1:0-6433 GCA_964408555.1 uncultured Aestuariivirga sp. | reverse complement strand
CGCATCCGCGCCTATGTCTACGACGTGCGCCGCGAGCAGCGCGGTCCGCAGATATTCCTGTCGCGCACCCACCCGGAATTCATGTCAAGGCTGTTCGGCCAGGAAGTGCCGGAAATCTACGACAACGTGGTCGAGGTGGTTTCGGTCGCCCGCGATCCGGGCTCGCGCGCCAAGATCGCGGTGCGTTCGAAGGACGGTTCGATCGATCCGGTGGGCGCCTGCGTCGGCATGCGCGGCAGCCGCGTCCAGGCGGTGGTCAACGAACTGCAGGGCGAGAAGATCGACATCATCCAGTGGTCGCCCGACGTGGCCTCCTTCGTGGTCAAAGCGCTGGCGCCGGCCGAAGTCACCAAGGTGGTGCTCGACGAGGAAGCCGAGCGCATCGAAGTCGTGGTGCCGGACGAGCAACTGTCGCTAGCCATCGGCCGGCGCGGCCAGAATGTGCGGCTCGCTTCGCAGCTCACCGGCTGGGATATCGACATCATGACGGAGGCCGAGGAATCGGAACGCCGCCAGAAGGAATTCGCCGCCCGTACCGAGCGCTTCGTCGAAGCGCTCGACGTCGACGAGACGCTGGCCCAGTTGCTGGCCTCGGAGGGTTTCGATTCGGTCGAGGAAGTGGCTTTTGTCGAGTTGCGCGAGATCGCCTCGATCGGCGGCCTCGACGAGCAGACGGCGGAGGAACTGCAGAACCGGGCGCGCGAATATCTCGATCGCCTCACCGCCCAGCAGGACGCCAAGCGCAAGGAGTTAGGTGTTATGGACGAGCTTAGGGAAGTCGAAGGCGTGACGCCGGCCATGCTGGTTGCCTTCGGCGAGGCGGGCATCAAGTCGATCGAGGATTTGGCCGGCTGCGCCACCGACGATCTGATCGGCTGGACCGAGCGCAAGCCGGGCGAGACCGTCAAGCACAAGGGGGCCTTGTCCGATCTCGAGCTCTCGACCGAGGAGGTCAATGGCATGATCATGGCGGCGCGCGTCAAGGTGGGCTGGATCGAGGCAGCGGGCGCCGCGCCGGAGGTACCCGCCGGGGACACCGCGGCGGCAGCCCAGACCTGAGGACACGGCAGGGATGATGGAGGTGGACGCGGAGTTGGCCGAGCGCATGTGCATCGTGAGCCGTGAGGTAATGGACGAGGCGGCACTCATCCGTTTCGTGCGGAGCCCTTCGGGCGAGGCGGTGCCGGATCTCGCCCGCAAGCTGCCCGGGCGCGGCGTGTGGGTGGCACTCAGCCGGGCCAGGGTGGCGGAAGCGGCGAAGAAGAACCTGTTTTCCAGGGGTTTTTCCGCCGATACCAAGGCCACCGCCGACCTGCCGGAGACGGTCGGCCGGCTGTTGCGCAAGGTTGCGCTCTCCTATCTCTCGCTGGCCAAGAAGGCGGGCGAGGCGGTGGCCGGATTCGACAAGGTCGAAGAGACGCTGGGCAAGGGGCGGGTGCGGGTGCTGGTGCATGCGGCCGAAGCCGCCGCCGACGGGTGCCGGAAACTCGACCGGATGGCGGCGCCGGAGGTGGAAAAGATCGGCCTTTTCCATGTGGATGAATTGGATTTGGCGTTTGGCCGGTCAAATGTGATACATGCTGCCGTGACCAAGGGGGGGCTTGCCGAAAAGCTCCTCGCCGCGGTGCGGCGGATTGAAATTTATGACGCTCAGCCGGGCGCCAGTATGTCTGAAGAGAGAGCATGACCGATACCAACGACAGCAACGACCGCAAGCCCGACGCCCCGCGCAGCGGCGGCGGAACGCTGACCCTGAAGCGGCCGGCGGTTGAACAGAGCCGCGTCAAGCAGAGTTTTGCCCATGGCCGCAGCAAGACCGTGGTGGTCGAGACCAAGCGCAAGCGCTTCGGCGACGACCGGCCCGCGGCACCCGAGGCCAAGTCGCAGTTCCAGGTGCAGCCGAAGGTGGCTGCGCCCGCGAAGCCCGCCGCCGCCACTCCCGCCGCCGCCGGGCCGGCGCGTTCCGGCGTGGTGCTGCGCACCCTGACGGCGGAAGAGAAAGAGGCCCGCGACCGGGCGCTTGCCGATGCCCGCGTGCGCGAGGCCGAAGAGCGCAAGCGCCAGGAAGCGGACACCAAGCGCCGCTTCGAGCATGACGAAAAGGACCGCCGCGACCGCGAGGCCTCGGCCAAGCGCAAGGCCGAGGAAGACGCCCGCCACCGGACCGAGGAGGAAGGCAAGCGCAAGGCCGAGGAAGCGGCCAAGAAGCTTGCTCCCAAAGTGGCCGTGGCCGAAGCCGACGAAGAGGAAGAGACCCGCGGCAAGACCGCCCGGGTCAAGCGCGACATCAAGATTCCGGCTCCCAGCCGCACCAAGGCGGACATGGAGAGGCGCCGCGGCAAGCTCACCGTCGCCAATGCGCTGGCCGACGACGAGGAGCGGGCCCGTTCGGTTGCCGCCTTCCGCCGCCGCACCGAGCGGCTGAAGAAACAGGCCCAGGGATTCCAGCGGCCGACCGAGAAGATGAGCCGCGAAGTGACGATCCCCGAGGCGATCACCATCCAGGAACTCGCCAACCGCATGGCCGAGCGCGCCGCCGACATCATCAAATACCTGATGAAACAGGGCCAGATGCACACCATCAACGACGTGATCGATGCCGACATGGCGCAGATCATCGCCGAGGAAATGGGCCACAAGGTCAAGCGCGTGTCGGAATCGGACGTGGTCGAGGGCCTGTCCGGGGTGAGCGACGCGCCCGAGCAATTGAAGCCGCGGCCGCCAGTCGTCACCATCATGGGCCATGTCGACCATGGCAAGACCTCGCTGCTCGATGCGATCCGCAAAACCAATGTGGTCGCGGGCGAGGCCGGCGGCATCACCCAGCATATCGGCGCCTATCAGGTCGAGACCAAGAGCGGTCTCATCACCTTTATCGACACGCCGGGCCATGAGGCCTTCACGGCGATGCGGGCGCGCGGCGCCAAGGCCACCGACATCGTGGTGCTGGTGGTCGCCGCCGACGACGGCGTCATGCCGCAGACGGTGGAAGCCATCAACCACGCCCGCGCGGCGGGGGTGCCGATCATCGTGGCGATCAACAAGGTCGACAAGCCATCGGCGGACCCAAGCCGGGTGCGCCGCGAACTACTGCAGCACGAGATCGTGGTCGAAAGCATGGGCGGCGACACGCTCGACGTCGAGGTTTCGGCCACCAAGGGCACCAATCTCGACAAGCTGCTCGACACCATACTGCTGCAGGCGGAAGTCCTCGATCTCAAGGCCAATCCCGGCCGCGAAGCCAGCGGCATCGTGATCGAAGCCCAGCTCGACAAGGGCAGGGGCCCGGTGGCCACGGTTCTCGTCCAGCGCGGCACGCTGCGGCTCGGCGATATTTTCGTGGCCGGTTCGGCCTGGGGCCGGGTGCGGGCGCTGGTCAACGACAAGGGCGAACAGATCGAGGAAGCCGGTCCCTCGGTTCCGGTCGAAGTGCTGGGCCTCGGTGCGGCGCCGGAAGCGGGCGATCAGTTCGACGTGGTGCCGAGCGACGCCAGGGCCCGCGAGATCACCGACTACCGCGAGAGGAAGCGCCGCGATACCCGCGGCGCCGCCTCGGCGCGCTCATCGCTCGAGCAGATGATGAACCAGCTCAAGGAGGGGGGCCTCAGGGAATTCCCCATCCTGGTCAAAGCCGACGTGCAAGGCTCGGCGGAAGCCATCGTCCAGGCGCTGGAGAAGATCGGCAACCAGGAAATCCAGGCGCGCGTCATCCATTATGCGGTGGGCGGCATCAGCGAAAGCGACATCGGGCTTGCCGCGGCTTCGGGCGCGGTGGTGCTGGGCTTCAATGTCCGGGCCAACGGCCAGGCGCGCGACGCGGCCGAGCGCCAGGGCATCGAGATCCGCTACTACAACATCATCTACGATCTGGTCGACGACATGAAGGCGGCGATGTCGGGCAAGCTGGCGCCGGAAATGCGCGAGACCTTCCTCGGCAATGCCAAGATCCTCGAGGTCTTCAACATCACCAAGGTCGGCAAGGTGGCGGGCTGCCAGGTCACCGAAGGCTCGGTACAGCGCGGCGCCAAGGTGCGGCTGATCCGCGACAACGTGGTCATCCACGAAGGCACGCTGTCGACGCTGAAGCGCTTCAAGGACGAGGTCAAGGAAGTCCAGGTCGGCCAGGAATGCGGCATGGCCTTCGAAGGCTATCAGGATATGCGGGCCGGCGACGTGATCGAATGCTTCCGGATCGAGCGCATCGAGCGGAAACTGGCTTAGAGGAGCGAGTAGCGAATAGTGAGTAGTGAAAGAGTCAATATTCCACCTACTATTCGCTACTCGCTACTCGCTATTTGCTACTCGCTATTTGCTACTCGCTGATTGAAACCATGAAACATCCCTCCGGCCCCTCCCAGCGCCAGTTGCGCGCCGGCGAATTGATCCGCCATGCGCTGGCCGTCATATTCCTGCGCGGCGAGACCGGCGATCCGGAGCTTGAACGGCTCATTCCCAGCGTGGTCGAAGTGCAGATGTCACCGGACCTCAAGATCGCCACCGCCTTCGTGCGGAGTTTCGTTGCCGGCAAGGAGCAGGCCCTGCTTGAGGCTCTGAACCGCAACAGAAAGTATATCCGTGGCTTGGTGGCGCCCAAGGTCGAGATGAAATTCATGCCGGAGATCAGGTTCCGCGTCGACACGGCGCTGGATTATGCCGGCAAGATCGACGAACTGCTGAAGAGCCCGGAAGTGGTGCGGGATCTGAAACGGGAGGGTTGAGTTCCGTCTCGGATTATGCGATGTTTACATTGAAATCATTTGTAATCAGGTGATGTCATGTCCAAGACCATGGTTTCCGCGCGGATTCCCGAGCAATTGGGCCAGGATCTCGAGGCCCTGGCCGAGGCTACCCGCCGGTCGAAGGCATTTCTGGTGACGGAAGCGATCGACGACTATGTCAAGCGGCAGGCCTGGCTGGTGAAGCGCATCGACGAGGCGGTCAAAGAGGCCGATGAGTCGGGCGAGTATGTCTCCGAAGAGGATATGTCGGCGTGGCTTCGCTCCTGGGGAAAACCCAACGAGCTGCCGCCGCCCAAGCTGCGCAAACGGAATGAAACCTGATGCGGCTGAAATGGATGCGCAGGGCCCGCGCCGATTTGTTTGGCATCCATGATTTCATTGCGAAGGACGATCCGAATGCCGCCGACCGGGTTGCCCTAGAAATCGAAATGGCGGCCATCAGACTGAAGTCGTTTCCGCAGCTGGGCCGCGCGGCTCATGCGGTCGAAGTGAGGTTGATGCAGGTTCCGGGACTGCCGTATCTGCTTCCCTACCGCGTGAGAGGCGAGTTCATCGAAATCGTCGCCGTTTTCGACCAGCGGCGAGAGCGGCCGGTGGAGTGGGAGTGAAAAAGCGCGGCGAACCCGTCCATGGCTGGGTGGTACTCGACAAGCCATTGGGCATGACGTCGACCCAGGCGGTGGCCAAGGTGAAGTGGCTGTTCCATGCCGAAAAGGCGGGGCACGGGGGGACGCTCGATCCGCTGGCCACGGGGCTGTTGCCGATCGCGCTGGGCGAGGCGACCAAGACCGTGCAGTGGGCGATGGACGGGCGGAAAATCTATCGATTCACCGTCAAATGGGGCGAGGAACGCTCGACCGACGATCTTGAGGGCCAAATCACCGCCAGTTCGGTAGCGAGACCAACCCAAAATGGTATCGAATCGATATTAATTCAATTCCAGGGCGAGATCATGCAGGCGCCGCCGGCCTTTTCGGCGATCAAGGTCGACGGCGAGCGGGCCTATGAGCTGGCGCGGGCGGGGCAAGCGGTCGATCTGGCGCCACGGCCGGTTCATATCGAAAAACTCGCCCTTTTCGCCTGTCCGGACGCCGATCATGCGGTCTTCGAGGTCACCTGCGGCAAGGGCACCTATGTCCGGGCGCTGGCCCGCGACATGGGCCGCGCCCTGGGCTGCCTCGGCCATGTTGTGGCGCTACGGCGGGTCGCCGTCGGAGCTTTCGGCGAAGCGGACATGATTCCGCTGGAAAAGCTTGAGCAAATGCGTCATAAGGCGCCCGGCGATAACGCCATGGACGGGGTTCTCCGCCCCATCGAGACCGTGCTGGACGGCATCCCGGCACTGGCCGTGAAGGACGCGGAGGCGCAACGCCTGAAGCAGGGACAACCGGTCCTGCTCAGAGGCGCGAACGCTCCCATCGCATGCGATGCGGTACTGGTCACCTGGGGTTCAAAGCCCTTGGGGCTATGCAGCATCGAGCAGGGATCGCTCAAGCCGAAGCGTCTGTTCAACCTGTAACCATTTGGAGATGGCCGAATGACCATGACTGCGGAGCGCAAGGTTGCGCTCGTGAAAGAATATGCCACCAAGGCCGGCGACACGGGCTCGCCCGAAGTGCAGGTCGCAATCCTGACCGAGCGCATCAACGGCCTCACCGACCACTTCAAGACCCACAAGAAGGACAATCATTCCC
>CAYOZR010000170.1:0-6464 GCA_964408555.1 uncultured Aestuariivirga sp. | reverse complement strand
ACACACTGATTTGGGAATCCAAATCCGATTCAGTCAAAAATCATGCCGCTCTAGAGGCAGCGCCCGCCGTCACCATCTTCGGCGCCAGGGCCTTCTGGGCGGCGTTCTTCACCGCCTTCTGCACCTTCTCGAAGGCGCGCACCTCGATCTGGCGGATGCGCTCGCGCGAGACGCCGAATTCCTGC
This sequence comes from uncultured Aestuariivirga sp., assembly GCA_964408555.1. Lineage (GTDB taxonomy): Bacteria > Pseudomonadota > Alphaproteobacteria > Rhizobiales > Aestuariivirgaceae > Aestuariivirga. The sequence continues at coordinate 6,279 of CAYOZR010000170.1, read as the reverse complement.
GACAGATCCTCAAGCGTTGCCGGCTCGTCCTGCAGGCGGCGGGCCTCGAAGATGCGGCGCTCGCGCCCGGTGAGCTTGGCCATGGCCTCGGTCAAGAGCCCCCGGCGCATTTTCGCCTCGTCGCTCTCGGCCAGGGCATCTTCCTGACTTTCGGTTTCGTCGACGAGCCAGTCCTGCCATTCGCCTTCGCTGTCGGCGCGAATCTGGGAATTGAGCGAGGCATCGCCCGAGAGCCTGCGGTTCATCGACACGACATCGACTTCGGCCACACCCAGGCGCTTGGCGATGATCTTCACGTGATCGGGCTTCAGGTCGCCCTCTTCGAGCGCCTGAATCTGGCCCTTCACCTTGCGCAGGTTGAAGAACAGCTTCTTCTGGCTGGCGGTGGTGCCCATCTTGACCAGCGACCAGGAGCGCAGCACGAATTCCTGGATCGAGGCCTTGATCCACCACATGGCATAGGTGGCGAGCCGGAAGCCCTTGTCGGGCTCGAACTTCTTCACCGCCTGCATGAGGCCGACATTGCCTTCCGAGATGATTTCGCCGATCGGCAAGCCGTAGCCGCGATAGCCCATGGCGATCTTGGCGACGAGGCGCAGATGGCTGGTGATCATCTTGTGGGCGGCGGCGCGGTCGCCGTGTTCCTTCCAGCGCTTGGCCAGCATGAATTCTTCTTCCGGCTGCAGCATCGGAAACTGCCGGATGTCTTGCAGGTAACGGTTGAGGCCGCCTTCGCCGGCGGCGATGGCGGGAAGCGATGCAGTCTTGGCCATGTTGATCCCTTCTAGGCGCTGCCCGGAAAGACCCTGCTTACCGGTGCGCCACGGCAATATAGTGGCGAATGCGGAGAAAATAAGACACTTCCTTTGTTACAGATAATCACTTCGCCTCACTTAAGTGTTACGCGAAAGGGCGGCGATCAGATTGGCAAGATCGGCTGGCGCGGGGCTTTCGAAATAGAGCGGCTTCCCCGTCACCGGGTGCTCGAAGCCCAAAACCGTTGCGTGAAGTGCCTGTCTATTCAATAACTTGAGAGTATCTCTTGCAACTTCAGGTAAAGTGCTGCGCGAGGCCTTGAAGCCTGCACCATAGGTTTGATCGCCCAAAAGCGGATGGCCGATATGCGCCAGATGCACGCGGATCTGGTGGGTGCGGCCGGTCTCCAGTTCACAGCGCAGCAGGCTGGCCACCGGGGGGGTGCCGAAGCGTTTGAGCACCTCATAATGGGTGACGGCCTCGCGGGCGCCTTGCGAGCGCGATACAGCCATTTTCTGGCGGTTGGCGCTGCTGCGGCCGAGCCCCGCCGCAATGGTGCCGCGGTTGCGCTCCGGCGCCCCCCAGACCAGCGCCAGATAGGCGCGCTTCAACCTGCCATCGCGGCCATGGGCGGCGAACTGTTCGGAAAGACCGCGATGCGCCGCATCGGTCTTGGCCACCACCAGGAGGCCGCTGGTATCCTTGTCCAGCCGGTGGACGATGCCGGGGCGCCGCACGCCGCCGATGCCGGAGAGGCTGTCGCCGCAATGGGCGATGAGCGCATTGACCAGGGTTCCCGTCTCGTGGCCCGCACCGGGATGGACGACGAGGCCCGCCGGCTTGTCGATGACGATCAGATCGGCGTCCTCGTGGACGACGGCGAGCTCTATGGTCTCGGCTTGCGGCTCGGCCGGGGCGGCGGGCGGAACCGTGACGCGCAAATGCTCGCCGCCCTTCAGCTTGCGGCCGCCATCGGTCGTGACCGCGCCCTCGACAGTCACCATGCCTTCGGCAATAAGGCTCTGGAAACGGGAGCGGCTCAGTTGCGGAAAGGTCTGAGCCAAGGCGCGGTCGAGACGCCCCACGGGTGCGGCGGTTTCGAGAATTTGCGAAGAGGATGAAGTCATGACGGACAGCGGAACCCCGGCCGAAACCCCACCCGAGCCGCAACCGACGCGGCCGGGACTGAAGTTTCTGGAAGCGGCGGTATATATCATGGGCGGGCTGCTCGTCCTCATGTTCGTGGTGCTGCTCGGCGGCATCGCCTGGAAGATCGCCAACCGCGGCGAGGCTCCGGTGCCGGAGACGAAGCTCCTCGAACTCGGCCTGCCGGGCGAGACCAAGGTCAATCAGCTGGCGCTCGACGGCGACCGCCTGGCGATCGACACGGGAACCGAGATCATCGTCGTCGACGTGCGCAAGGGAGCGATCATTTCCCGCATCAAATTGCACTCGCCTTAGCCCGCTTGCGCCGGGCAACACGGCCCGATATAGGGGGCGCCACGCTCCCTTCGTCTATCGGTCAGGACGGCAGCCTCTCACGTTGCAAAGGCGGGTTCGATTCCCGCAGGGAGCGCCAATTACCTATCATACATTCACGAATGCACCGCCCGCGCGCCGCGTCGAGAAATGTTCACCTATTGCTTTCTTGCACAGCCCAATCGATGAAACTCTTCGCTTCCGGCGAGAGGGGTCTGCTTCGCGGCCAGACGGCGTAATAGCCGAAGCGGGTCGTAAGTGTTTCCTTGAGCGCCATCACAAGCCGGCCCGCGGCAATCTCGTCGTCCACCAGGCCGCGCCAGCCAAGAGCAAAGCCCAAGCCGCGTTTGGCCGCATCGATGACGAGCGGATAGCTGTCGATTGTCAGGCTACGCGGACCCGCGGCCATGCTTACACCATGGCTCGTCAGCCACTGGCGCCAGTTCAGCCAGTTCCAATGTTCGTCCTCAAGATCGATCAAGGTTTCATGAATGAGGTCCGCGGGGCTGCGGGGAGCCTCGCGCGACTTCAGGTAGGCCGGGCTGCACACGGGCACGACCTCTTCGGCAAAGAGGAGCGCGGAGTCATGGGTGATCCAGCTGCCGTCGCCGTGCAGGAGCGCAACATCGATATCGCCGGCAAGGCACTTCTGGTCGTCGTCACTGACGATGAGTCGAAGACCGGCCGCCGGAGATTTTTCGCGAAAAGCCTTAAGGCGTGACATCAACCACAACGCCGCCATTGACTGATCCGCGGCGACGGTCAGCCGCGGCGCGCGTTCGCTGGTCTTGAGCTCGCGCGTCGCCGCGCTCACATGGGTCAGCGCATTGACGATCGTGTGAAGATAATCCCTGCCTTCATTGGTCAGTTCAACGGCGCGATGGGCGCGCACGAATAGGGGCCGGCCCAGGTGCCCCTCCAGAAGCCTGATCTGCCGCGAGATCGCAGCCTGCGTCACATTCAGTTCGCCGGCTGCTTTCGTGAAGCTTTGCAAGCGGCCTGCCGCCTCAAAGGCGACAAGCGCCGAGAGCGGTGGGAGATCGTCATTCATAACATTTGATTATGCAATTGGGCCAAAATTGATCGTTTGAAGTTGAGTTTGCATGACGGTAGTTTATGTGTCGAGTCACAAAGGGGGAAGCTATGAATATACAGGTTCTGCGCCGTGGTAGCGGAGACGCTCCCGTTTGTGCCAATCCGGCGGAATCCTTCACCTTACCCGCCCGGTTCTACACCGACCCCAACATCTACGAGGCCGAAAAGGCCGCGATCTTCTTCAAGAGTTGGTGGTGTGCCGGTCACAAGAGCCAGTTGCCGCGGTCAGGCTGCTACCTGACAACCGAGATTTATGAGCAAGGCGTGGTCGTGACGCGCGATCACAATGGGGGCCTGCGGGCGTTCTACAACGTGTGCCAGCATCGCGGCCACGAGCTGGTGAAGGGCCGCGGGGAAGCGAAGATCCTGACCTGCCCCTATCATGCCTGGACTTACAATCTCGACGGCAGCTTGCGCACGGCGCGGCTGACCAAGGCGATGCCGGATTTCAAGACCTGCGATTTCGCACTCAAGCCCGTGCGGGTGGAAGAATTCTGCGGTTTCATCTTTGTGAACCTCGATCGGGACGCGGCGTCTCTCAAGGAACAGACGGGGGCGCTGGAGGACGAGATCCGGAAATATGTTCCGCGCATCGACGACATGGTTTACGTCCACCGCCACAATTACGACGTCAAGGCCAACTGGAAGGTCGTCGTCGACAATTTCCTCGAGTGCTACCACTGCCATCCGGCACACCGCGATTTCGTCGATCTCGTCGACATGGACAGCTATCGCAACATCATCAACGGCAGCTATGTGAGCCAAATTTCCGACGCACCGAAGACAACCAATGCGCGGGCCTACAAGTTTGAGAAAGGCGACGTCGATTTCGGCTATGCCGGCTGGTACCTCTGGCCGAACCTGACGATCTGGGCCTATCCCGGCGAACCTAACATCTCCGCCCTGATGATGATCCCGGCGGGCCCGGACCGCACCATCGAGTATCTCGATTGGTTCCTGCCGACAACCGAGGTCAGCCAGCAAATCAAGGACGCGATGACCTATATGGACGGAACGTTGCAGCCGGAAGACATCTCCCTGTGCGAGAGCGTGCAGAAGGGTCTCAAGTCGAAAGGATACAATCAAGGAAGGTTCGTCATCGACCCCGCGCATCCCGAGCTTTCGGAACATGGCGTGCACCATTTCCAGAAACTGGTGGCGGACGCGTTGAAGGCGGAACTTCGCTAACCTTGCCGTCCCGCCGTGTCCGGCGGGAGCGCCAATCGCCATCGCGGATCCGGGATTTCACCGCCCTTTTTTGGCAAAACCCTTTTCCAGCCGCTTCTCCAGTTGCGCGAGGTCGGCGGGGAGCGGCAGGCCCATGGCCTTGAATTGTTCGAGATGCTGGCGGATCAGGCCGTGCAGTTCGTGGGCGTCCTCGGGATTGTCCTCGAGGCCCTGGAGAAGCACGGCGATCTGGGCCTGCAATTGTTCGAGTGCCATGTTGTCTCCCGACCTTCACTAACTTGCCACATCCTTTTGCAGCGCCCTGAGGCGCTTGGCCAGCGAAACGACATTGCTGACCTTGCGGGCCTCGCCGGTGCCGCCGCCGTCTTCGGTCTTTTCGAGTTGCGCCAACTTCTCCGACCAGTCGCGGTCGAGGCGAGCCAGTTCCGTTTCGAGATCGCCGGTCTGGCGCTGGGCTTCGGCGAGCGGCAGATCGGCGGCGCGTTCGCCGGCGATTTCCTGCGACAGATGCGCGAGTTCGCCGATCTTGCGGGCGACCGGGTCGACCATTTCCTCGGCGCGCGGCGCCAGCGCGGCAACGAGGCTGGTGGCGGCGGCGAGTTCGGAATTGAGAGCGGCGATACGCTCATCGCGCTCGCCGAGCGAAGTCCGGAGGCCGGCGATTTCGGAATTAAGCCGTCCGATCTCCTCAGCCAGCGCCGCATTGGCGCGGGTCATGTCCATGAGCTGAGCTTCGAGGCCGGCGGCCGCTTCGCGCCAGGTCTCAATCTCGGCGTCGCGCTTCTTGACTTCGCCAGTGAGGGTCTCGACGCGGTTGCGGTTGCGCGTCACCTCGGCCATCTGCTCGGCCATGCGCATCTTGATGTCGGAGAGCCGCATGTCGAGCTTGCGCGACAGCATGGCGTATTCGGCGCGCAGCCGGTCGCGCTCGGATTGCAGTTCGGCCACCGTCGAGGGCACCTGGCGCTGCATGCGCTTGGCACCCAGCCTGAGGGCCACGCCCCAGGCGAAGCGGCCGATGAACAGGGCAATCAGGGCCGCCAGCGCAAAGCCCAGAACCACCAGCATGAGCGTCTCGGTTTGAGACATGGGAACTCCCAGATTACGCCTTGCTTACCAATACCTTGGCGCCTTGCAAAGCGGCGGCCAAGAATCTTGGGAAGATTCGCAAGAGCGGGCGACGGAAATAAGGCGGGGAGGGGCCGATCAACCCCCGGCCTTGCCGCGGCGCGGCTGGTAGCTTCCTGGCGGCGTGCGGAACGGAATCGCCAGGCGGTTCCAGCCATTGATGGCGATCACCGCGAGGGTCAGATCGGCGATTTCCTTGTCGCTGAAATGGGCGCGCAGCGTTTCATAGATCGAATCGTCGATATCGCCGGCAAGGCGGGTCACGGCCTCGGTCCAGGCAAGTGCCGCACGTTCGCGCTCGCTGTAATAGGGCGTCTCGCGCCAGGCGGAAAGGCCATAGAGCCGCTGCTCGGTTTCGCCGGCGGCGCGCGCATCCTTGGTGTGCATGTCGATGCAATAGGCGCATTGGTTGATCTGCGAGGCCCGCGTCTTGACCAGCTCAAGCAGCAGACGATCGAGGCCCGAGCCATCGACATAGGCCTGCAGCCGTTCGAGCGCCGCGATTCCCCCCGGCGCCGCCTTGGCGTAATCGAGCCGCTGTTTCATTGCTTTGCGGTCAGAACGGGTTCCAGTTGGGCTTGCCGGAATATTTGAGGGAGCCGACATTGGCGCCGAGGCGCAGCCCCACCCCGG
>CAYOZR010000169.1:0-6484 GCA_964408555.1 uncultured Aestuariivirga sp. | reverse complement strand
CTGGGGGGGGGCCGGAGGCGCCGAACCCCGGGCGGGTCCCGAGCCGGGGGAGGGGGTGGTCGTTGGGGTTTTTGAACGGCGGGGCCGCCACCGTATGGATGGCGCCGTGGCTCATCACCAGGGCGTAATGGGCGGCCAGCGCCTCGAATTTGTTGGGAGCGGAGGTGAAGGCCAAGCCGGTGATGGCGGCGATGCGGCTCGCGACTTTCTCCGCGAAACCCACCGGCGCGTTGAGACCGGTTCCCACCGCGGTTCCGCCCTGCGCCAGTTGCATCAGCATCGGCAGGGTCTGCTCGATGCGGGCGATGCCGTTTTCCACCTGCTTGGCGTAGCCCGAAAATTCCTGGCCGAGCGTCAGGGGGGTTGCATCCTGCGTATGGGTGCGGCCGATCTTGATGATGTGTCCCCACGCCTTGGCCTTGGCATCGAGCGCCTGGTGCAGGTGGCGGAGTGCCGGAAGCAGATCGTGGTGGATCTGCTCGGCGCAGGCGATGTGCATGGCGGTGGGGTAGGTGTCGTTCGACGACTGGCTCATGTTGACGTGATCGTTGGGATGCACCGGCTTTTTCGAGCCCAAGACGCCGCCCATCATCTCGATCGCCCGATTGGAGATCACCTCATTGGCGTTCATGTTGGATTGCGTGCCCGAGCCCGTCTGCCAGACGACCAGCGGGAAATGCGCGTCGAGCTTGCCGTCGATCACTTCCTGCGCCGCCTTGACGATCGCTTCGCCGATCTTCGGATCGAGCCGGCCCAGCGCCGTGTTGGCTTCCGCCGCGGCGCGCTTGACGACGCCCAAGGCCCGCACGATGGGCTTGGGCTGCTTCTCCCAGCCGATCTTGAAATTGCCGATGCTGCGCTGGCTCTGGGCGCCCCAATAGCGGGTCGCGTCCACTTCGATGGGGCCGAAGGTGTCGGTTTCGGTGCGGGTCTTGCTCATGTCGCGCTTTTCGTGAGAGTGCTTCCCGGCTGATTATCATGGCGCGGCGCGAGCCGCCAGTGAGGAGGAGTGGGTGAACAAAATTCCCCGCGGCGTCTGGGTTCTGGGTTTCGTCAGCCTGTTCATGGATGTCTCGTCCGAAATGATGCATGCGCTGCTGCCGGTGTTTCTGGTGGTGACACTTGGCGCCAGTGCCGCGACATTGGGCGTGATCGAGGGTATCGCCGAAGCCACGGCGCAGATCGTCAAGCTGTTCTCGGGTCTCATCAGCGACCGCTGGCGCAACCGCAAGGGCCTGGCGCTCCTGGGCTATGGCCTGGCGGCCATCGTCAAGCCGCTGTTTCCCATTGCCGTGACGCCCTTCGAGGTGTTCGTGGCGCGTTTCGCCGACCGCATCGGCAAGGGCATAAGGGGGGCGCCCCGCGATGCGCTGGTCGCCGATATCACGCCGCCGGAATTGCGCGGCGCCGCCTTCGGCCTGCGCCAGTCGCTCGATACGGTGGGCGCTTTTCTCGGACCGCTGGCGGCCATCGCACTGATGGTGGCACTCGCCGACGATGTGCGCGGCGTGCTGTGGATCGCGGTCGTTCCGGCGGGCCTTGCCGTTGCCTTCCTGGCATTCGGCATTCGCGAACCGGATGTGCCGTTTGCGGCCGCCCGCAAGCCCACCTTCAGCCTGGCCACGGCGCGGCTCCTCGGCCGGAGCTTCTGGCTGGTGGCCCTGGTGGGCGCGGTGATGATGCTGGCCCGCTTCTCGGAAGCCTTTCTGGTTCTCAAGGCATCGGATGTTGGGCTGGCGGCGCGCTATGTTCCCGCCGTCATGGTGGTGATGAGCGCGGTCTATTCGCTGGCGTCCTATCCGGCGGGGGTGCTGTCCGACAAATATGGCAGGCTTGGCCTGCTGGCGGCCGGACTTGCCGTCCTGATTGCCGCCGATCTCGTCCTCGCCGCCGCCACGTCGGTCATGGCGGTGATGGCCGGTGTGGCGCTGTGGGGGCTGCACATGGGGCTGACCCAAGGCATTCTCGCCACGCTGGTCGCCGATACCGCGCCGGAAGATCTGCGCGGCACCGGTTTTGGCGCCTTCAATCTGGTGAGCGGCGTGGCACTGCTGCTGGCCAGCGTGATTGCCGGCGTGCTCTGGGACTGGGCCGGCGCGCCCGCCACATTCCTGACCGGTGCGGGCTTCGCCGCCGCAGCACTCGCCGGTTTTGCTATCGCAGCTCGTCCCACCAGATCGGGTTGGTCCAGGCGCGCTTTCCGGCCTGATCGATGATCGACACGCGGAACCACGGACTCTTGTCGCGCAGCAGCCAGCCGTCCTCGAATTTCTTGAGATCGACGGTGGCGCCGGTAATGGCCTTGCCGGTGCGGCCGGCACTGCGCGAATTGCCGCAAATCGCCGCGATCGTGTCGACGGGCGAACAGGAGACATGGAGTTCGGTGCCCTCGATTGTGACATCGTGGATGACCGGGCCCTGGCTCGAATAGTATTCGCCCCGTTTCAGCGCCGCGAGCAGCACATCGGGATCGAGACTTTCGGCCTTCACCTGCACCCAGCCGCCAAAATGATCGTCGCTCTTGAAATGGGCGTCGTCGGTGGCGAAGGCGGTGAGCCGGCGGCCTTCGGTGAGCATCCGGTCGAGCAGATACCAGCCGTCGCCGCGGTCGGTCTCGACGGCGCAGCCGTGGTTGTAGATTTCGACCGCATGGGCGCAGTCGATGGCGCGGCCGTCCTCCATGGTGAGCTGCGACCAGGCGGGATGGGCGATGCCGATGAAGGCGCCGGCCTCCGCCGCGCGCCTGGCCAATTGCGGTCCGGTCTCGTCCTTGCCGCAGGCCGGGAAGTCGAGCGGCAGGCCCGCCGCCACGATGTGCCAGAGCTCGCCCACCTGGGTGGCGGGCGCGTGGATTTCCGAGCCGATGATGGTGGTGAAGCTGTTGGAGCGAAAGCTGCGGGTATCGGCGATCGGCCAATCGAAATGGCCGATGAAATGGTCGGACAGCATCATGAAGTCGTAGCCCGCGTTCTTGTAGGCATCGACCACGTCGCGCGGCGCCAGCGCCCCGTCCGACAAGGTGGAGTGGGTGTGCAGATTGCCGCGCCAGAAACGGCCGGGGCGGGAGAAGGGGGCAAGACCGGTCATGGTTCTCCTATACACTCATTTGCATGCCGAGTTCGACCACGCGGTCGGGCGGGATGCGGAAGAATTCGATGGCCCGGGCCGACTGGTTCGCCAGCATGATGAAGATGCGCTGTTGCCAGAAGGGCAGGGCCGAGCGGGCCGACATACGGATCACCCTGCGGCCGAGGAAATACGAGGCCTGGCGCGGATCGATGGCGAGACCGAAAGGCTCGCAGGCGCGCAGCGCGGCCGGCACGTCGGGCTGTTCCATGTAGCCGAAGCGCGCCTCCACCAGCCAGGCGCCGAGCGGCAATTGCTTGACGACGACGCGATCGGTGGGCTCGGCGCGCGGCTCGTCGGTGGTTTCCACCGTGATGAAGACGAGAATGTCGTGCAGCACGCGGTTGTGCTTGAGGTTGTGCATCAGCGCGCTCGGCGCATAGACGGGATCGGTCTGCATGAAGACGGCGGCTCCCGCCACCCGCGTCGGCGGGCGTTTCTCCAGGCTTTCGAGCAGACCGATGAGTTCGATCGATTCCTTGCGCAGCTTGGCGGCCAGCGCCTGGCGGCCGCGCAGCCAGGTGACCATCATCAGGATGATGGTGGCGCCTATCAGTACCGGCATGTAGCCGCCGCTCGCCAGTTTCAGGCCGTTGGCGGCGAGGAAGGTGGCCTCGACGACGAAGATCGCGGCCAGCGCTGGAAGCACGAGCCACACGGGCAAGGTGCGGGCCTTCCAGAAGAAGATGATGGCCAGTGTCGTATCGACGATCATCGAGGTATTGACCGCCACGCCGTAGGCGGAAGCGAGGTTCGACGAGGACTTGAACACCAGCACCAGCAGGATGACGCCGCACAGAATCAGCCAGTTGATCTGGCCGATGTAGATCTGCCCCTGCTCGGTTTCGCTGGTGTGGGTGATGTTCATGCGCGGAAACAGCCCGAGCGACATGGCCTGCTGGGCGATCGAGAAGGCGCCGGTGATCACCGCCTGGCTGGCGATCACGGTAACCACTGTCGCCAGCATGACCAGCGGAATCAGCGCCCAGCTGGGCGCCATCAGGAAGAAGGGATTTTCCACCGCCTGCGGATGGGCGATGATGAAGGCGCCCTGGCCGAGATAATTGAGAATCAGGCCGGGGAACACCACGGCGAGCCAGGCCATGCGGATCGGCTGCTTGCCGAAATGGCCCATGTCGGCATAGAGCGCCTCGCCGCCGGTCACCGCCAGGAACACGCCGCCGAAGACGAGCAGCGCCAGTCCGGGCTGGTCGAGCAGCATGCGCACGCCATGGGCCGGGTTGAAGGCGAGATAGATTTCCGGATCGTCGAAGATGTGGATGACGCCCATGACACCGATGACGACGAACCAGACCGTTGTGACGGGCGCGAAGAGCGAGGCGACCCCGGCGGTGCCGCGGTACTGGAACAGGAACAGGGTGACCAGCACGGCGAGCGTCAGCGGTACCACATAGGGTCCAAAGACCGGATCGATGACCTTGAGGCCCTCGATCGCCGCCAGCACCGACATGGCCGGGGTGATCATGGCATCGCCGAAGAAAAAGGCGGCGCCGATCATGCCGAGCGCCAGGACAAAGCCGCCCTTCCGCTTCAGCACCGTCTCGACCAGCACGACCAGCGAAAGAATGCCGCCTTCGCCCTTGTTGTCGGCGCGCATCAGCAGCATCACGTATTTGAGGGTGACGATGAGGATGAGGGCCCAGATCAGCAGCCAGGCGACCCCAAGCCCGGCCCTGCGCAGGTCGCCGCCGCCCGCCGCCACCACATGGTGCAGCGCTTCGCGCATGGCGTAGAGGGGGCTGGTGCCGATGTCGCCGAAGACGACGCCGATCGAGGCGAAGGCCAGCTTGAGGGAGGCCGGATTGCGCCCGGACTCCTGGGTGATCGCTTGTGTCATGGGCCGCCCCTTCGGGCGCCGCTCCTTGTCATTGACTCCGGCGGTCCTACTGGGCCGTCACGACGGCGCGGCATTCAGCAGGAAGGCCCGCCAGTGTCAAGGGCGGGGCGGGCTTCACCGGCTTGGCGTTGGGGTCCTGCTTCTTCGGCTTCCACGGGATGTCGCCCATCCAGTAGGCGAGTTCCTCGCCGCAGCCGGTGCCGTCCTTGGGCCGGGCCGGCGCCTGGTTCTTGCAGCCGGCCGAATCCTTCGGGCAGTTGATGCGGATGTGGAAATGGTAGTTGTGGCCGTAATAGGGGCGCACCTTGGCGAGCCATGAGCGGTCGCCGGTGGCCCATTTGCACAGCTCGGCCTTGATCGGCGGATGCACGAAAATCCGCGCCACTTCCGGATAGGAGGCGGCCCGCTTGATCAGCCGGGCATGGGCCTCGGTCCACACCTTCTTGTCGATTTCGGTGCGGCTCTTGACCATCAGCGTGGCGGAGAGATTTTCGCGTTCGGCATCGCTCAGAACGCGGTCCGGCATGGGGGTGAGCCAGACATCGGCATCGAGGCCGATCTGGTGGCTGGCATGGCCGGTCAGCATGGGACCGCCGCGCGGCTGGGCCATATCGCCGACCAGCAGGCCGTTCCAGCCGTCATACTGCTTGGCCTCGGCCGCCAATTTCTCGACGAGCTTGAGCATGGCCGGATGGGCCCAGTTACGGTTGCGCGACAGGCGCATCACCTGCCAGGCGGGGCCATCGACGGGAAGCGCTTTGCCGCCGGCGAGGCAGCCCTTGGCATAGGAGCCGATGGCGCGGGACTTGAGATTGGCCGGCAGCTTCAGGCTGCCGAACAGCTTCTTGGCCGGGAGCTTGGCGATCGGGACTTCGGCCAAAGTCGTCAGCGCCGCCTGATCGGCGGCCGACTGGGCCCGGGCCGGCAGGGCCAGGGCGGTGAGGATTGCGATCGTCAAGAGGGCCGTCTTGTACATGTGGATGGGGCTCACTTCTTGCGGAAGGCGTCGAGGGAGACGACTTTCGGCGCCTCGCCCGCGGCTTCCGTCTCCTTGACCTCGGCTTCGCCGGCCACTGCTTGCGCCGCCACCTTATTCTCCACCTGCGGCGTTGCCTCCACGTTAACGACTTCGAACTGCAATCCGAACTGCACCGCCGGATCGAGGAAGCCCTTGACCGCGCTGAACGGCACCATGAGCTTTTCCGGGATATTATCGAAGGACAGCTCAACCTGGAAGCGGTCTTCGCTCACCGCGAGGTTCCAGAACTGGTGCTGCAGCACGATGGTCATTTCGCGCGGATAGCGCGCCGCCAGGCGCTCGCCGATGTCGACGCCGGGATGGCGGGTGTGAAAGGCGATGTAGAAATGATGCTCGCCCGGCAGGCCGGAGCGCTCGACCTTGCGGAGCGCCTCGCGCACCACGCCGCGCAACGCATTCTGCGCCAGCTGGTCGTATCGCATCAGATCTTCGGGCATGCTGGCTTCCGGCATTCGACTCGG
>CAYOZR010000168.1:0-6572 GCA_964408555.1 uncultured Aestuariivirga sp. | reverse complement strand
CCGGTGCTTCTCGCACGTTCGGGGCGTGGCTGCAGGGACCTGGATGAATCGGGAATGGTTTTGCCGGGTTCCACTGAGATGAGGCTTGCCAGTTCTTCCGCGTGGGTGCGGGCGAGTTCAAGAAACTTCATCATGACGCGGGCGCGTACCTGCGGGTTCTTCGCCGCCCAGCCGGGCTGGGCCGCCTTGGCATTCTCGACCGCCGCGCCCAGTTCCACCCGGCTGGCCAGCGCCACCCGGGCCGAGACCTCGCCGGTGTTGGGATTGAAGATATCGCCGAAGCGGCCGGAAGTTCCCTTCACATGCTTGCCGCCGATGAAATGTCCGATTTCCTTGACCATGTCCGCTTCGCCGCCCCCGCCTTGGGGCCGCGCTCCCTGTTATTGCAATGAATGTGCCGGCAACCTAGTCAACCGGGGCGGCGCCCGCAAGTCACAGAAACAGCACTTCAGGATTTGAGTGCGACGCCCGGCACCCAGACATAGCCCGCATCGTCGACGATGACGCATTCGCGCAGTCCGTGCGGCTTGTCCATGGCCCCGGCCAGCACCGTCCAGCCGCCGGCGCGCGCCGCGCGTTCGGCCACATCGGGATCGCAGCCATAGAGGCGCAGTTCGACACCGGCGCCGCGCCCCTCGATGCCGGCGATCACGCCCGACAGCGGATTGTCCTGATAAGTATGATCGGCATGGAACATGAAGTCGCCGCCATTGAGCTTCATGGCGGCGAAATCCGCATCGTCATAGAAGGACGTGGCGCCCAGAACCTCGACGGCGAATTTCACCGCACCGGGCACATCCCCGACCAGAAGATTGAAACCGAGACCGCGCAGCGAGCGGCCATATTCGGCGGGCGATACAGGTGGCAATTTGTCCGCAGAGCGCTTCTTCATGCCCCCAGTAAAACGCTCTCGCGGCCTTCCTGTCCATGCCACATCACGGTGCAGGCGGGAATCCGCTTGGGATCGGAGATGCCGTGGCGGCGCATGGCGAGCAGGAACAGCACGGCGGCATCGGTCACCGCCTCGCAGAGATGATCGGTATCGATGCCTTCCTCCATGATCTCGGCGAGCCTCCGGCCGGCCGCTTCGGTCATGCTGACGAGTTCGGAGGCCGACAGCGACAGGGCCGCCTCCCAGCTTTCCACCAGATCCGCATGGGCGATTTCGGCGAGCACGCTATTGCCGATCATCAAGGGCAGATTGCCGGCGCCCGTCTTCGCGGGCTTCCGGTAGCCGGCGCAGGTCAGGGTGAAATCGGCGGCCGGGGACGCGATCGCGAATTCGCAATGCATGATGCACCTCGCGGGGCTCTATGGCGCCAGCATGCCCCCGAGGATTTACCAAGCCGTTAACCTTTCAATCCGGCCCGGCTCCGCCAAGTGCCGCGATAGGCGGCAAGACCGTCGATCGCTTCCGCAACCTGCACCTTCAGCAGCTTGAGTTCCACATGCGGAAGCTTTCCCTCCGGCATCAGCGCCAGGCAGGCGGCCCCCGCCGTGGTGCCATTGCGGAGATCCGAGGCCATCAGGCTCTGTCCTTCCCGCAAAGCCGCCAGCACGGCGAGAAAGGCGGCATTCTTGGCAAAGGGCCCGTCGACGATAATGTCATGGCGCGAGCCCACCGCGTCGAGCTGCTCCGACACCATGAGCGCGCAATAGAGCGAGGCGAGGGCCACCCTCTCCGCGGCGCTCTTGGGCGATCCGCCTTCGATGCGGCCCTGGCCGCCGCTGCCCGGAACCGGTCCGCCGGAATCGGTGAAGGAGGGCAATGCGAAAACGCCAGCCGCCACCAGCCTTGCCACATCTTCCAGCGATGCCGCATCGCCCGCCGCGCCCGCGGCGAGAATTTCGAACTCGTGTCCGCCGAAGAAGCGGCCGCAGGCCACCGGCCTCCCGAACACGTCGGTATTGGTTGCCGTATCGCGGGCCTCGTCGAGACGGCCGATCGGCGTCGAGGTATCGAAGGCGATGATCCAGGTGCCGGTCGACAGCAGCGTGAAGCGGGCAACGCCGCCCGCCAGATAGCGCAGATAATTGGCGTTTGAATCATGCACTCCGGCCAGCACCCGTCCGGCTCCCCGAAACCCGGGCCCACGAAATTCCGGCTTCAGCGTGCCGATCTCCTCCCAGGCCCTGGCCATGGGGGCGAAGAGCCGGTCCCAGCCGCGGCTCCGCGCCAGCGACGACAAGCGGTTGTGGCGGACATCCATCAATTGCGACTGGCAGGACAGGCTGGAGATTTCGCCGACGGCGCTGCCGCAGAGCCGGAAGCCCACATACTGGATCCACGGAATCACCGTGGCGATCCGCGCGAAGGCGCCCGGGAAATCGCGCTCCTGCCAATAGAGTTGCAGCCCGTGGGTGAGCGCCATGGGCAGAAGTGGCGCGAAGACTTCCGAGAACGGCGGCTCAATCCGCCGGTATTCATCGACGACCGCGGGCGGCGGCACGGCGGTATAATCCATGACCGGCAGCGCCAGCGATCCGTCCGCCGCTAGACAGGCGAGTGCCGCGCCATGGGCGCAGGGTACCACGGCATCGACAGGCTGAATGCGGTCGAGTTCCGGCAGCGCCTCGCGGACGAGCCCCACCACCGGCTCGGGATCGATATGCCGGTAGGGTGGGCCATCCACATGACGGCTGGCAATCTTGCGCTCCGCCAGCACCGCGCCGGCAGCATCGAACAGCACGATCTTGGTATTGGTCGAGCCGGCATCGACCACGGCAATGCCGCGCGGCGCTGTGACGGTCATGCGAAGCTCCCCATCGCGTCCAACAATTGCCGGAGAGGCCGCCTCCGTCAATCGGCTTGAGCTTCCCATGGACGCAACGCCCTGCTTTCGCTAGGTTCCCGCCCCGGTCCGAGGCCCACGGGGACACGACATGGCGAAGCTGAAATACAAGGACTTGCGGCACAAGGTGATCGAGACCTGCCTGGCGATGAACGCGTTAGGCATCAACCAGGGCACCTCGGGAAATGTCAGTGTGCGGACCGACGATGGCTTCCTGATCACCGCCTCGGGCGTTCCCTATGCCAGGATGAAGCCCGACCAGGTCGTCGAAATGGACCTGGACGGCGGCTATCGCGGGGACTTTCTGCCGTCGAGCGAGTGGCGCATGCATCTCGACATTTTCAAGGCGCGGCCCGAGGCCGGCGCGATCGTGCATACCCATTCGATTTTCGCCACGGCACTTGCCTGCCTGCGCAAGGATATCCCGGCCTTTCATTACATGATCGGTGTGACCGGCGGCAGCAGCTTGCGGGTTTCCGGCTATGCCGAATTCGGCACCCAGGCGCTTTCCGATACGATGCTGAAGGCGCTCGCGGGCCGTAGCGCCTGTCTTCTCGCCAATCACGGCCAGATCGCCTTCGGTCCCACTCTCGACAAGGCGCTGTGGCTGGCCGGCGAAATCGAGACCCTGTGCCGGCAATATTGGGCGGCCTCGCTGGCCGGCAAGCCGGTCATCCTCGACGACGGCCAGATGAAAACCGTGCTGGCCCGCTTCAAGACCTATGGCAAGCAGGCGGCCGAACTCGGCAAGGGCGATGCGCTCGCCGTGGCGGCGCCGGTCCGCCGCGATACGCCGAGCCCGGCAAAGAAAAAGAAGAAGCACAAGCCATGATCGAAAACGTCTCGACACTGGCGTCGCGTCTCAGGGCCCGCGCCGAGGCCAAGGGCCCGGTCACCATCGGGCTTGCCGGGGCCGGGCAGATGGGCACCGATATCGTGGTGCAGCTTGCCCTCATGCCGGGTCTCAGGCTCGGCGCCATTGCCGAAATCAATGGGCTGGCGGCAATCGACGCGGCCCTGCTCGCCGGTCACGCCCGCGGCGATATCGTCGAGGCCGCCAATGCCGCGGCGATCGATGCGGCAATCGAGGGCAATAAAATCGCCGTCACCTCGGACCTCGCGGCGCTCGCCGCCGCGGGCCGCATCGACGTGGTGATCGACGCCACCGGCAATCCCAATGTCGGCACCGTCTTGGCGCTCGATGCCATCGCCAACGGCAAGCATGTGGTGATGCTCAATGTCGAGGCCGACATCACCATCGGCCGCCACTTGAAGAGCGAAGCGGTGCGCGCCGGGGTCGTCTATACGGGTGCGGCGGGCGACGAGCCGGCGGCGGCCCTCGAACTTATCGGCTTCGCCCAGTCGCTCGACCTCACGATCGTCTGCGCCGGCAAGGGCAAGAACAATCCGCTGAATTTCGATGCCGTGCCAGCCGAATACGAAGCGGAAGCGCGGACGCGCAACATGAATGCCCGCATGCTGGTCGAATTCGTCGACGGCTCCAAGACCATGATCGAGATGGTGGCGATCGCCAATTGCACCGGGCTGGTGCCCGACGTGCCCGGCATGCACGGCCCCGCCGCCACGCGCGAGGAGCTTGCCTCGGTGCTGGTGCCGAAATCCCATGGCGGGGTTCTGTCGAAGCGGGGATGCGTGGATTATTCGATCGGCAAAGGCGTGGCGCCCGGCGTGTTCTGCATCGTCGAGACCGGGCACCCGCGCCTGCTCGAACGCCTCGTCGATCTCAAGGTGGGCCAAGGGCCGTTCTTCACCTTGTTCCGGCCCTATCACCTCACCAGCCTGGAAGTACCGCTGTCGGCGGCGCGCGCCGTGCTCGACGGCCGCGCCGACATGGTGCCGCTCGACCGCCCCGTGGCCGAAGCCATTACCGTCGCCAAGCGCGATCTGACGCCGGGCGAGGTGCTCGGCAAGATCGGCGAAACGCAGTACCGCGCCTTTGCCATGACGGCGGCGGAAGCGCGCCATGCCAGTGCCGTGCCGCTTGGGCTTGCCGAAGGGGCGCGAATCGTCAAGCCAGTGAAGAAAGGTAGTGCGCTGACTTACGACAATTGCGCGCCCGACGATTCGCTGATCGTCACGCAGATCCGCAAGCGGCTCGATCGGCAGGATGCGCGTTTCGCGGCGGCAGCGGAGTAGAGGGGTCCGCTATTTCAGCAGCCAGGCGAATTCCGCCGCATTGTGGAATTTCCAGGTGCGCTTCGGCCCGGCCATCACATTGAGATAGTAGAGATCGTAGCCGTGAATGGCGGCACAGGGGTGATAGCCCATGGGCACCAGCGTCACGTCGCCGTCCTCGACCGCGATTGCCTCGTCAAGTGAGCGGTCGTCGGTATAGACGCGCTGGAAGGCGAAGCCCTGGGCGGGATTGATGCGGTGGTAGTAGGTCTCCTCGAGCAGCGACTCGTGCGGGAGATTGTCCTGGTCGTGCTTGTGCGGCGGATAGGACGATGTGTGGGCGCCCGGCGTGATCACCTCGACGACGAGAAGGGATTCAGCCGGTTCCCATTCCGGAATGATGTTGGTGACAAAGCGGATGTTGGTATCGCGGCCGCGGGTTTCGGTGGCGAGAGAGTCGGGCGCGATGACACGCGCGGCAAGCTTGCCGGTGCCGGGTGCCGAGCACACGGCAAGTGTCAATTCGTCCTCGGCCGTCACCCACCAGGTCGTGCCGGCCGGCACATAGACCGACCAGGGCTTGCCTTCGAAGGGCGATATGCGCCCGCCGATCACGCCGAAATCCTCGGTGCCGGCACGGACGCTGCCCTTGCCGGAAATAAACACCAGGCAGAATTCGCGGTCGCCGTCGCTGCCCACCGCAATGCCGCCGGGCTTCAGCTTCCACAGATCGAAGCCGACATAGGTCCAGCCGGCATTCTGCGGCGTCACGTGGATGACGCGGCCTTCGCCCGGCTTCGGCTTGATCTGCAACTTCGACATGAAGCGTTTCTTACACCAATCCGCCTTCCTTGAGGAAGCGTTTGAGATTGTCATAGCCCAGCTTGGCATATTTGGCGGGCGGCGCCTTCACCGGGTCCTGCTCGGCCTCGACCACCACCCAGCCGGAATAGCCCGTCAGCGCCTTGAACACCGAGACATAATCGACCGAGCCATCGCCCGGCACTGTGTAGACGCCGGCCAATACGCTGTCGAGGAAGGACCAATCCTTCTTGTCGGCTTCCGCCTTCACCGCCAGCCGAACGTCCTTGCAGTGGACATGGCCGATGCGGAATTTGTAGGTGCGGGCCAATCGCACCGGATCGTCGCCGGCCCAGGTGGCATGGCCGGTATCGAGCAGCAGTCCCACGGCGGCGCCAGTGCCCTGCATCATGCGGTCGATCTCGGCGCCGGTCTGCACTACGGTTCCCATGTGATGGTGATAGACGAGGCGGAAACCGTCGCCGCGCAGAAGTTCGGCCAGACGGGCGAGCCGCGAATTGAAAGTCTTCCACTCGGCATCGTTCATCTTGGGCCGGGCCGACAGCGGCGCCGATTTGGTGCCGTGAATGGTGCGCGTGCATTCGGCGACGATGAACACATCGGTGCCCATGTCCTTCAACAGCTTGCGGTGCGCCGCCGCTTTCCTGAACTCGGTCTCGGCGTCGCGCTCGATGAGGAAGATCGAATGCCAGCCGCCGACGAGAACCAGCCCATGCGCCTTGAGAATGGGCCGCAGCTTGGCGGCCTCCCGGGGAAACTTGTTACCCAGTTCCATACCCTCGAAGCCCGCCGCCTTGGCCTCGCTCAGGCATTGCTCCAGCG
>CAYOZR010000167.1:0-6584 GCA_964408555.1 uncultured Aestuariivirga sp. | reverse complement strand
ACACACTGATTTGGGAATCCAAATCCGATTCAGTCAAAAATCATGCCGCTCTAGCGCCGCCGGCATGGACCACCGCAATATCGTCGATGCCCATGCCTACATCACCGACCGCGGTCACATCGGCCTCTACCGGGAAACCCGCGACCGGATGCTCAAGGGCCACAAACCGGCGGCCACGCTGCTGGTGGTTTCAGGTCTTGCCGACCCTGCACTCGTGATGGAAGTCTCGGTGGTGGCAGCGGCCCCGGCCACATGAGCCGGAGCCGCCGGAAGGGGTGACGGTCAGTGGCGGCCGAACAGCCTGAGCAGCGGCAGGCGGCTGCCATGGCCGCGAGACTTCGCAGTTGCAGCATGATCGTCATGGTTCTGCTCCTGCATCAACGCCGTCGTGTAAAGGTTTGAATATGTGTCAAAAATCCAGTTCATCGCAATCTCCTTGAGTGCTTTCAAATATGACCCCTTCGCTCTTGCAACACAAACGGCTTTAATCTACGTTGCCTGTAACAAAAACTTACAGGTGACTCTTGGCCCGCCGTCTTCCATCGCTCAATGCTCTCCGGGCCTTCGAAGCCGCCGCCCGGCATCAAAGCTTCACCGTGGCTGCGGCTGAGCTCTTCGTCACCCATGCCGCGATCAGCCGCCATATCCGCGATCTCGAGGACTGGCTGGGCACGCAGTTGTTCCTGCGCACCGGCCGGGGCGTCAAGCTGACCGAGGCGGGGCACCGCTATGGCGGCAAGCTGTCGCCGCTGTTCGATGCCATCGCCGAGGCCACACGCGAGGCCGCGGCGGTGGGCGATGTCCGCCAGCTCAAGGTCTCGATCGAACCGGCGATTGCCTCACGCTGGCTGGTGGCCAGGCTCGGCCGCTTCAACGCGCTGCATCCCGATATCGAACTGACCATCGCCCCCACCAACCGGCTGGTCGATTTCCGTTCGGGCGAAGCCGATCTCGGCATCCGCTATGGGCGCGCCGATTGGGACGATGTGGAAATGCTCCGGTTATCCGAAGTGGTGATCTTTCCAGTCTGTGCGCCGGGCCTGATCGCCGATGCGCCACATCTGAAGCCCGAGCAACTCGGCAACTACAATCTGCTGCACGAAGAGCGCAAGCAATGGTGGGCGGACTGGCTGCGCCAGGCGGGTGTCAC
Organism: uncultured Aestuariivirga sp.; assembly: GCA_964408555.1. Lineage (GTDB taxonomy): Bacteria > Pseudomonadota > Alphaproteobacteria > Rhizobiales > Aestuariivirgaceae > Aestuariivirga. The sequence continues at coordinate 5,434 of CAYOZR010000167.1, read as the reverse complement.
CGGAGTCGAGGACTGGCGCGGCACGGTGTTTCAGAACCATCTGGCGATCGAGGCGGCCGAGGCGGGCCAGGGCTTCGCGCTCGGCGACCAGATCCTGTGCACCGATGCCCTGCTCGACGGCCGGCTCAAGCGGCCCTTCGCCCTCGACTTGAAGGACCGCGGCAGCTATTGGATCGTCCGCGCCAAGGGCGCGAAGGAAACGGCCCCGGCCCGCGCTTTCCGCGAGTGGCTGATGAGCGAGATGGCGGAGACCAACCGGAAATTCGCCGGCCTCAAGCAACCGCCGAAAACCCCTTCGCGCTAGTTGCGCATGGCAGCGCCAATGCCTAGCGTCCGCCGTCTTTGCAATGGATTCGTCTTAATGCCCCGCAAGCTCTACGACTGTACGAAATGCCCCGGCTATTGCTGCTCCTATCCGGTGATCGAAGTGAAGGACCGCGATGCCCACCGCATCGCCAAGCATTTCAGCCTGTCGCTCAAGGCGGCGGAGAAGAAGTATTTCAAATCCGCCCACGGCTACAAGCGGGTGATGCGGCGCAAGAAGGACACGCATTTCGGCAAGACCTGCCAGTTCTTCGACATCGATGCGCGGCGCTGCACGATTTACGAGGCGCGGCCTTTCGCTTGCCGGAATTTTCCGGGCGAAGGCCGCTGCGGCTACTGGGACTTCCTGAAATTCGAGCGCGCCGCGCAGGAAGACAAGGACTATATCTCGACCACCGATCACAGCGGCAATTGACGGGATTGGGTGCAAGCATGACGATACGGATTTCCTTCCATCGGCTGGCGCAGCTTTCATCGGCGCAGCGCACGGAACTTCTCAAGCGCACGGAGAGCGATCTGGGTCCCTTCATTGAGAAGGTGAAGCCGATTGTCGAGGCGGTGCGGACCGAGGGCGATGCAGCGCTCGCCCGCTTTGCCCGCCAGTTCGACAAGGCGCCGGTGGATGAAGACAAGATCGCGGCGACCCCCGCCGACTTCGCGGCGGCGCAAAAATCTCTTGGTGCCGACATCCGCGCGGCAATCGCCTTTGCCGCCGGCAATATCCGCAAGTTCCACGAACGGCAGATGCCGGAGCCGCAGTGGCTCGAGGAAGTCCGCCCCGGCGTCTTCGCCGGCGAAAAGACCACGCCCATTGCGTCGATCGCCTGCTATGTCCCGCGCGGCAAGGGCTCCTTTCCAAGCTCGGTGCTGATGACCTGCATCCCCGCCGCGGTGGCTGGTGTCGCCGACATATGCATCATCACGCCGCCCGGCCCGGACGGCAGTATCGACGCTGCAACCCTGGTGACGGCCGCCGCATCCGGCGTCTCCAAGGTCTACAAGGCCGGCGGCGCGCAAGGCATCGCCGCCGTCGCCTTTGGCACGCGCACGATTGCCCGCTGCGCCAAGGTCGTGGGCCCCGGCTCGCCCTGGGTTGTCGCCGCCCAGCGGCTGTTGTCCGACCGGATCGATACCGGGACGCCGGCGGGACCGAGCGAGTCGATCATTTTCGCCGATGCCACGACCAACGGCCGTCTTGCCGCCCTCGATCTGCTGATCGAAGCGGAGCATGGCGCGGACTCATCGGCCTTTCTCGTCACCACCAGCGAAGAGGTGGCGAAGGCTGCCCTGGCGGCCATCCCGGATTACTGGAAGGCCATGGGACCGCAGCGGGTGGAATTTACCCAAGCCGTGCTCGGTTCCTCGCGCGGCGGCATCCTGCTTGCCCGCGATACGGCTGAAGCCATGGACTTCATCAATGACTATGCCCCCGAGCATCTACAAATCCTGTCCAAGGATCCGAAACCCTATCTCGATCTCGTGAAACACGCGGGCGAAGTGCTGCTCGGCGAACACACGCCTTCGACCCTTGGCAATTTCGTCATCGGCCCTAGCCATGTGCTGCCGACCGGCGGCTGGGCCAAAACCCACTCGGCGCTGTCGGTACATGATTTCCTGAAGCGCACGTCGCTGGCCCAGGTGACCCCGGCCGCCTATCCCGAGTTGGCCTTGCACGCCAAGGCGTTCGCCACCTATGAGGGCTTCGACGCCCACGCCAATGCGGTTTCCGACATGCGCGATAAGCTTATGGGAAATTGACGCCCAAAACGATCAGCCCCGCCGCGACTTTTTTGCGCCGGCGGGGCCCTCGATCCTTCGAGTTCTTAGACTTCGATACGATCCGGCTTAGACCGGATGAATGGCGAGATAATTGGGCAGCCTAACTAAAGCGTCCCGCTCTCGCAGGTTTTCGAATATGTATGTGGGGCAATCCGGATCAGCGTCGAATTGTGCTGCAGCTTCGCTAACCGGACTGTGACCGCGAGTCCTGCCGCGGTCCCTGCTGGTGGCCAGGTGGCGTCATGCTCCCTCCACGCGTTGTTTCTATTTATTACCGCCGCGCAAATCAACTGCAGCGGCCATGTTTATGTTGCCCTCATCGCCGCACTTGTCAAGTCGAAGCGACAAAAAACATCATCTGTTGCATCAAGGCGCAGCAAGGCTGGCGGCAATTTCGCCGAGAAAGACCTGGCCGAAAGCTTCCAGCTTGGCGGCACCGACACCATGGATTTGGGCGAAGTCCATCTCGGTCACGGGCAGGCGCTGCGCCATATCGATCAGCGAGCGGTCGGAAAAGATCACATAGGGCGGCACCCGGCGCTGGCGCGATAATTGCCAGCGCAACGCCTTCAACCGCTGCAGCACCGTCTCGCGCCGCGGATCGAGTTCGGCGGCTTCAACGGCGCGCTCGCGGCGCTGCTTGCGGGGGCTGGCGCGAATCATGTCGCGCCGGTAGCGGAATTGTTCCTCGCCCTTGAGCAGCGCCCGGCCCTTGGCGGCGATCGACAATCCGCCATGGCCCGCCACATCGAGGGTGAGAAACTGCGCCGCCACGAGCTGGCGGATCAGCGATTGCCATTCAACCCGGGCGCGATCCTTGCCGATGCCGAACAGCGGCAGGCGGTCGTGTCCGAGGCTCGCGGCCTTGTCGCTCGCCTTGCCCTCCAGCACATCGACGATATGGGCGGCGCCAAAGCGCTGGCCGGTGCGATGGATGGCGGAGAGGATTTTCTGGGCTTCGACGGTGCCTTCGACGGTCTCCTTGGGATCGAGGCAGCTATCGCAATTGCCGCACGGTGCTGCCGCCTCGCCGAAATAGGCAAGCAGGGTCTGGCGGCGGCAGCCGGGCGCCTCGCAATAGGCGACCAGGGCATCGAGTCGCTTGTGCTCGCGCCGCCGGCGCTCCTCGCCTGCTTCCTCATCGTCGATGAACTTGCGGCGCATGCGCAAATCCTCGAGACCGAAAACCATATGGGCCTCGGCCGGCAAGCCGTCGCGCCCGGCGCGGCCGATCTCCTGATAATAGGCATCGAGGCTGCCGGGCAGATCGGCATGGAAGACGAAGCGGACATCGGGTTTGTCGATGCCCATGCCGAAGGCGATGGTGGCGCAGACGATCACCCCCTTCTCGGCCATGAACAGGTTCTGGTTCTCCTCGCGGGCCGCGGGTGTCATGCCGGCATGATAGGGAACGGCGCGGTGGCCCTCCTCAACCAGAAAAGCCGCCCATTCCTCGGCACTCTTGCGCGACAGGGCATAGACGATGCCGCTCTCGCCCCGGTGGCTTTCAAGGAAGGCGAGCAATTGCTTGGGTGTGCCGCGCTTGGCTTCGACGGCGAGCTTGATATTGGGGCGGTCGAAACCCGCGACATGGAGCTCCGCCTTGCCGCCGAAGAGTTTCGTCACAATGTCGCGGCGGGTGACCTCATCGGCGGTGGCGGTGAAGGCGCCGATGGGGACGGCGGGGAAGGCCTCGCGCAGGTGCTGCAGGGCCTCATATTCCGGCCGGAAGGAAGCGCCCCACTGGGACATGCAATGGGCCTCGTCGACGGCGATCAGCCGGAGATCGAGCTTCTGCAGGGCGGCGATCATGCGACCGGTCATCAGCCGCTCCGGCGTCAGATAGAGGAGCCGCACCTCGCCTTTCGCCACCCGGCTCCAGACGGCGACATTATCCTCGCGCGGCAGCGATGAATTGATCGTCCCGGCCGCAACACCGGCAAGCTTGAGAGCCGCCACCTGATCCTGCATCAGGGCAATCAGCGGCGAGACGACCACCGTGAGCCCGCCCATGACCAGCGCCGGCACCTGATAGCACAGCGACTTGCCGGAACCCGTCGGCATCACCGCCAGTACATGGCGGCCGGCGAGCAGGTCGTCGACGATCTCTTCCTGGCCGGGACGAAAAGCCTCAAAGCCGAAAGTCCGGCGCAGGACCTGCAATTGGTCCGCTCGCGGGTGCGATGCCTCCTGTGGATATCTTTGGTCTGCTGACACCTGCTGCCCGTACATAGCCGATATTGGGTATCCATCCTTGCCCATGTTCACCATTTGGTCTAGTCACATTGCATGGCCGAGCACCGAAAAGTCATCTCCATTCAGGGCGCGCGCGAGCACAATCTGAAGAATGTCTCGCTGGAACTGCCGCGCGACCAGCTCATCGTGTTTACCGGGCTGTCGGGTTCGGGCAAGTCGTCGCTGGCCTTCGATACCATCTATGCCGAGGGCCAGCGGCGCTATGTCGAAAGCCTCTCGGCCTATGCCCGGCAGTTCCTCGAGATGATGCAGAAGCCGGACGTCGACCAGATCGACGGCCTGTCGCCCGCCATCTCGATCGAGCAGAAAACGACGAGCCGCAATCCGCGCTCGACGGTGGGCACCGTCACCGAAATCTACGATTACATGCGCCTCCTCTTCGCCCGCATCGGCGTGGCCTATTCGCCGGCGACGGGGCTTCCGATCGAAAGCCAGACGGTCACCCAGATGGTCGACCGCACGCTGGAACTGCCGGAAGGCACGCGGCTCTATCTGCTGGCTCCGATCGTGCGCGGCCGCAAGGGCGAATACCGCAAGGAACTGGCCGATCTGCAGAAGAAGGGCTTTCAGCGCGTCAAGGTCGACGGCGCCTTCTATGAGATCGGCGCGGTGCCGGCGTTGGACAAGAAATTCAAGCATGACATCGACGTGGTGGTGGACCGGCTGGTAGTACGCGCCGATCTCGGCACCAGGCTGGCCGACAGCTTCGAGACGGCGCTGAAACTCGCCGATGGTCTTGCCATCGCCGAATTCACCGACAAGCCGCTGCCGCCCTCCGCCACTTCCGAGGAAGGCGCCAACAAATCGAAGAACGAAACCCACGAACGCATATTGTTTTCCGAAACCCTCGCCTGCCCGGTCTGGGAATCGGTGACTCCCCGAGGCTATCTGGGCTGGGGACACTCGAGGCAACTCGGCTTCTCGCTCGGCGCGGCGATGGGAGCGAAGCTGGCTGCCCCGGACAAACTGGTCGTGAACTTCATGGGCGACCTCGCGTTCGGCATGGCGGGGATGGACGTCGAGACGGCCGTCCGCGAAGAGATCCCGATCCTCACGATGCTGCTCAACAATTCGG
>CAYOZR010000166.1:0-6585 GCA_964408555.1 uncultured Aestuariivirga sp. | reverse complement strand
GAGGTTGAGGACCGTGTCCATCATGCCGGGCATGGAGGCCCGCCCCCCGGAGCGCACCGAAACGAGAAGCGGCGTCTCCCGGCTGCCGAATTTGGCGCCCACCCGTCCGCCCACTTCGGCCAGGGCGGATTCGACCTCGCCCGGCAATTGCTCCGGGTACTGACGATTATCGCGGAAGTAGCCCATGCAGACTTGGGTGGTAATGGTGAAGCCGGGCGGCACCGGGAGGCCGAGATTGGCCATCTCGGCGAGGTTGGCGCCCTTGCCGCCGAGCCGGTTCTTCATATCGGCGCGGCCTTCGGCAAGGCCTCCGCCAAAGCGATAGACGAGTTTTTCAGCCATGCCCGAACCCCCGCGATGTTGCGATGCAACAATCATGTCGCGCAAGCGCGGTCAAGTGGCGAAGACGGGTTTGCGCCTGCGGCCCATGAGCAGCCAGACGGCAATCGCCATGTTGACCAGGTTCCAGGCGACGCCATTGAGGAAGGCCGCCCGGTAGGAGCCGGTCAAATCGTAAATCTCGCCCGACATCCAGCCGCCCAGCGCCATGCCGAGCACGGTGGCGGTGAGCACCAGGCTGATGCGGTGTCCGGCCTCGCGGGCCGGGAAATAATCGCGCACGATCATGGCGTAGCTCGGCACGATGCCACCCTGGGCCAGGCCGAAGAAGGCCGAGACGATGTAAAGCGAGGCAAGCCCGTCGAAGGGGATGTAGAATAGGAGCGCCAGACTTTGCAGAACCGAACCGGCGATCAAGGTGCCGATGCCGCCGATGCGGTCGGCGATGACGCCCGAGGCAAGCCTACTCACCACGCCGAAGCCCAGCATCAGGGCCAGCATCTCGGCGCCGCGGGCCGGGCCATAGCCGAGATCGGCACAATAGGCGACGATGTGGACCTGCGGCATCGACATGGCGACACAGCAGGCGAGGCCTGCGACAATCAGAAGCGGCTGCAGGAAGCGGGGCCGCGGCAGAAGGCCGCTTAAGCCTTTCGGGTTGCTGGCGGGGCTGGCCCGGTCGTCGAAATGGGGGCGCGGCTTGAGCAGCAGCGCCAGCGGCAGCATGGTGATCACGCAGAGGATGCCGATGCCGACATAGACCGGGCGCCAGCCATGGGTTGCGATGGCATTTTGCAGGAGGGGCGGCCAGATGGTGCCCGCCAGATAATTGCCGCTCGCCGCAATGGCGACCGCGATGCCGCGGCGCTTATGAAACCACAGGGAGACATCGGCGACCAGCGGCCCAAACGTGGTGGAAGAGCCAAGCAAGCCGATCAGCAGGGCCTGGACGATGAGGAATTGCACATAGCTGCCGGAGAGGGCGGCGAGAATGAAGCCGGCGCCGAGTGCGATGGCGCCCACGAACAGCGGCACGGTGATGCCGAAACGGTCGGCGAGGCGGCCCATGAGAACGCCGCCCACGGCAAAGCCGATGGTGGTCACCGTATAGGGCAGCGAGGCGCCGGCGCGGCCGATGCCGAATTCGGATTGAATCGTGGGCAGCACCACGACCGAGGACCACAGGCCGATGCCGCCGATGGTGGCAAGCGCCAGGGATATGGCGAGGCGCAGCCACGAGTAGCGGCTGTCGGGAGCATGGGCGGCGGACGGGCCCACTACTTAGCCTTCAATTTTGGAGAAATCGGCAACTTCCAGCGTCGCGGCGCGGATGCGGTTGAGGAGTTTCAGGCGATTGTCGCGGAAGGTGGCGTCCTTGTCGTTGACCGTCACGTGATCGAAGAAGGAATCGACCGGAGCGCGGAGCCGGGCGATGGCCCGCATGGCGCCCTCGAAATCCTCGATTTCGGTGGCCTTGCGGGCCTGGCCGATGGCGACGGTGATGGCCGAATGCAGCGCCCGCTCCTCGCCCTTGATCAGGAGATCGGGGCGCACGTCGCCGTGGTAGGAGCGGCCGTCGTTCTTCTCCTCGATCCTGACGATGTTGATGGCGCGCTTGACGCCGACGAGGAGATTCTTGCCGTCGTCGGTGTCGAGGAATTTCGACAGGGCCTCGACGCGCTTGACGATCATCAGGAGATCATCCTGCCCGCCGAGGGAGAAGACGGCATCGATCAGATCGTGGCGGGAGCCGGACTCGCGGAGATAGACCTTGAGGCGGTCGGCGAAGAAGGAGAGGAGGTCGGCGCCGCCGTGCCTGAGTTTCAGCCGGACCGACCGATCGAGGATGATGCGAATGACGCCCAGCGCGGCGCGGCGCAGCGCATAGGGGTCCTTCGATCCCGTCGGCTTTTCGTCAATCGCCCAAAATCCCACCAGTGTATCCAGCTTATCGGCCAGCGCCACCGCTTGCCCGATCTTCGACACCGGAATCGTATCACTCGGGCCCTGCGGCTTGTAGTGGTCGCGGATGGCGTCGGCGACTTCCGGGTCGGTGCCCTGGTCGAGGGCGTAATAGCGGCCCATCAGGCCCTGCAATTCGGGGAATTCGCCGACCATGCCGGTGACCAGATCGGCCTTGGCGAGACGGGCTGCAAGTTTCGCCTTGTCGGCATCGGCGCCGATGGTCTTGGCGATTTCGCCGGCCAGCGCCTCAATACGTTTCACACGCTCGCCCTGCGAGCCGAGCTTGGCGTGGAAGGTGATGGCGTCGAGTTTGGGCAACATATCTTGCAGCGGATGCTTGCGGTCCCGGTCCCAAAAGAATTTCGCATCCGACAGGCGCGCGGCGATCACCTTGTCGTTACCGGCGGCGATCTGCTTGCCGCCGTCGGAGGCGATCAGGTTCGAGACGAGCAAATAGCGGCTGGAAAGTTTGCCGGTCTTGGATTCGCGCAAGGCGAAGCACTTCTGATGGTTCTTGATCGAGGTGGCGATCACCTCGGGCGGGAGAGTGAGGAATTTTTCATCGAAGCGGCCGATCAGCACCACCGGCCATTCGACGAGGCCGGCGACTTCCTTGAGCAGGCCCTCGTCCTCGATCAATTCCAGGCCTTGGGCGAAGGCGAGATTGCGCGCCTCGGCGCGGATGGTTTCGGCGCGCGCCGCCGCGTCCACCATGACGAAGGCCTTATTGAGCTTCCGGGCATAATCCTCGAAGCGGCGGACGGCGAACTTTTCCGGGGCCATGAAGCGGTGGCCGCGGGTTTCATTGCCGGAAGCGATCCCGTCCACCTCAAAGGGCACCGTTTCGCCGTCGAAGGTGCAGAGGATCGAATGCAACGGCCTCACCCAGCGCAACTGGCTCTCACCCCAGCGCATGGATTTGGGCCAGGGGAATTTGCGGATCGTATCGGGGACAATCTCGGCGATCACATCGGTCGCGGCACGGCCGGGTTTGTGGATCGTGGCGATGTAGAACTTGCCCTTCTTGTCATCCTGAACCGTCAAATCCTCGAGCTTCAGGCCCGTCGATTTGAGAAAGCCGTCGATGGCCGGCTGCGGCGCATCGATGCGTGGACCTTTGCGTTCCTCGGCCACATCGGCGGCCCTGGCGTTGAGGCCTTCGACCGAGAGAACCAGGCGGCGTGGTGTGGCATGGGCCTGGGCGCCCTCATAGGCGAGACCCGCATCGACCAGCGCATTGGTGATGAGAGCGCGCAAATCCTCGGCCGCTCTTGCCTGCATGCAGGCGGGGATTTCCTCGGAGAAGAGTTCAAGCAGTAATTCAGGCATCGGCGCACTCCGGACGGGACCGGCACTTAGCAGTCCTCAACCGCCTTGTCATCTCGTGAGCCGGGCGGCGGCTTCCTGACCTCGTCCTCACGGAGGCGCCGTAGATTCCATCGTGGAGACAAAAATTGGAGCTCATCATTCGCAACTACATTCTGGCTTTGCATCCGGCGCATAAGGCAATCAGAACCCAGCGACGGATTCGATATCCGGTATTGCTCGCGGGGCTATTCGCATTCTCCTACGGGCTGGAACCCACAACTTCATTCTGTGGGCAGCCGCTCCATCTCATCGCTAGTGGAGCGAGCCGCCAAGCTCTTCCAGGCGGCCATCATGTCTCTTTTCACCCTTCTGGGCATCAAGATGCTGGAGCTGAAACGGGAAGTTAGCCGCGGCCGATGCATTTACCCAGGAACCTAAAAACCTTCTTAAGCATGCGGAAAGTTTATCTGCCTGGGAACAGAATTGGTTAGGCCCATTCAGTGCCTAATTAGGCAATCCAGGCAACCCAGCAAAATGGGATCAGTATCAATGCCCTCGCAATTGTCTCGAATAATTTCGCTTGCGTGTCTTACTACACTCCTCCTCTTGGGCGGCTTCCATGCGGGCCACGCGGAGACTCTGTTTATGGGCGGCACGGGTTCCGGTCTGGAGCTCCTCCGAAAGCTCGGCAATGTCTATGCCGCCGATCATCCAGAGTTGACGGTGGAAATCGTGCCAAGCCTCGGCACGAGCGGGAGTCTCAACGCGCTGGCGGACGGCATGATCGACCTTGCGGTGGCCTCGCGCGCGCTGAAGCCGGCGGAGGTGGAAAAGGGCTTAAGGGAGGTCACATCCGCTCGCACGCCTTTCGTGCTGGTTACGTCGCGGCAGAACCCCGATTCCATCAAAGCGGCCGATGTGGCAGCGGCTTTCGAGGAGCTCGCGCCCACCTGGTCGAATGGTGAGGCTATTCGGGTCGTCCTCCGCCCTGAAAGCGAGAGCGACACCCAGCTGCTCCAGGAGTTTTTCCCCGGCATGCCCCAAGCGTTGGAGAAGGCGCGCTCCCGTCTCGAAATCCCCGTTGCTCCCACCGATCAGGATAACGCGAGGACCGCAGAAGAGCTCAAGGGATCACTGGCCGGCGCCACGCTGGTGCAGATCGTTACCGAAGGCCGCGCGCTCCGTGGCATCCCCATCGACGGCGTCGAACCTACCTTGGAAAACTTCGAGGCCGGCCGCTATCCCTATGGCAAGACCCTGCATTTCGTGATCTTGGAAAAGCCCAGCGCAGCCGCCGAGGGCTTCGCCAGCTTCCTCACCTCGGAAGCCGCCGCTCCGCTCATGCGCCAGGCCGGCATTCTTCCGGCGGGACTATAGGTCGCAAAGTGACCATCCACATCAGGTCGGTTATCAAGATTGCGGGAGCGGCCATTGCGGTGGTGGTCGGCATAGGTATCCCGCTCGGCTATAGTGTCCAGGAACTTCACCACACCCGGCAGCACATGTCCTGGAAAGCCGAAAGAAGTGCCGAGCAGATCGCCAAATACGCCTACAATATTGGCCCGCTCTGGTCCTACACTGTGCACCGGTTGGAGGATATCCTCGCGCGCAGGTCGGACGAGGACAAGGGCTCCCGGCAAAGAATCATAGGCCCGAATCGTGAGGTCATCTTCGAAGAGGAACGCGCGCTGGATTGGCCGATTCTCGAGGGCCGGGCTCCAATCCGAGTTGCTGAAAAAACGATCGGCTGGATTGAAGCGGAAGAGAGCCAAGTGCCACTCCTGAAGGAGATCGGCCTGCTCGCGACCATCTGCGGAATGTTCGGAATCGCGGCGTTCTTTGGTTTTCGCGTGCTGCCATTGCGCGCCTTGGATCGCGCCTTTGCCAGCCTTGAAACGCGCAACGCGGAACTCAGGAATCAGTACGCCATCAGCGACGCGGCGCTGAACAGCATGTCTCAGGGCTTGTGCATGTTCGACGCAGAACAGCGCCTGGTCATTTGCAATAAACGCTTCACGGATCTCTACAGTTTCCCGGGGGATCTCACCAAGCCGGGAACTCCGCTGACCGACATCATTGCGCATAGAATAGCGACGGGCAATTACGGGGGTGCGCCGGAGCAGTACAGACGGGATCATCTGGCGGGAACTGCCGCCAAGGAGCAGAGCATCGAAATCACCGAACAGAGAGATGGACGCGTCATGCAGATTCTGCGTAATTCATTGCCGAACGGTGGGTGGGTTGCGACCCACGAAGACATTACCGAGCGCCGCCGTGCCGAAGCCCGGATTGTCTATCTGGCAGGTCATGACCTGCTCACGGATTTGCCCAACCGTGTTCTCCTCCGGGAGAAGCTGGAGGCTGTCCTGGCGCAGGCGGCGCCGGGGGGCGGCTTCGCCGTGCACTGCCTCGATCTCGACCGCTTCAAGGAGGTAAACGACACACTCGGCCATTCGATGGGCGATGAGTTGTTGAAGCAGGTCGCCGAGCGGCTCCGCAACTCGGTTCGCGAAAACAACGTCGTGGCGCGGCTCGGCGGCGACGAGTTCGCGGTCATCCAATGCGAGTTGGATCGCCCGGAGGCGGCCGGCGCCTTGGCCAACCGGATTATCGAAGTGATCGGCGAGCCCTACCACATCGACGGACAAAGAATTGTTATCGGGACCAGCGTGGGCGTGGCGCTTGCGCCGAATGACGGCCTTGACCCGGATCAGCTTCTCAAGAATGCCGATCTGGCCCTCTACCGCGCCAAGGAGGACGGCCGGGGGACAGTGCGCTTCTTTGAGCGCGAAATGGATGCCCGCCTGCAGGCACGGCGTCTTTTCGAAACCGAGCTCCGGGCGGCGCTCGGGAATGGCGAACTGGAGGTCTATTACCAGCCGGTCTTCAATCTCGCGGCGAACGAGATCAGCGGCTTCGAGGCACTGCTGCGCTGGAACCATCGTGCACGCGGCATGGTCCCGCCGGTCGAGT
>CAYOZR010000165.1:0-6641 GCA_964408555.1 uncultured Aestuariivirga sp. | reverse complement strand
GGGCCTGGACATACAAAGGCGGCTGCCCGCTCCATTCCAACCGCGGCATGTACAAGTGGAACAAGACCATGATCGAGGGCCTCGATGTCAAGGCAGCGGGCGTGCGCGTCCTCGATCAATGCCGCATCGGCCCGGCACTCCTGAACGACCCTTACGATCTCGCCGGCGGTCCGCCGGTCACCGCCATGATCGTGCAGAATACCAATCCCGCCTCGGTGGCGCCGGACCAGACCAAGGTGAAACAGGGCCTGGCCCGCGGCGATCTTTTCCTCTGCGTGCACGAGCAATTCATGACCGAGACGGCGCGCTTCGCCGACATCGTGCTGCCCGCCACCATGTTTCTCGAGCACGACGACATCTATCAGGGCGGCGGCCATCAGCACATCATGCTCGGCCGCAAGCTGGTCGAGCCGCCGGGCGAGTGCCGCGACAATCACCAGGTGGTCTGCGATCTGGCCAAGCGCGTGGGTGCTGCGCATCCCGGCTTCGCCATGAGCCCGCGTCAGCTCATCGACTGGACGCTCACCCATTCGGGCCGCCCGGATCTCGCCTATCTCGAGGCAAACAACTGGGTCGACGTGCAGCCCGATTTTGAGACTTCACATAATCTCAAGGGCTTCGGCCACCCGGACGGCAAATACCGCTTCAAGCCGGACTGGCCATCGGTGCGCTTCAAGCCGGGCATCGGTCCCTTCGGTCCGGTGGCCGACATGCCGGCGCTGCCCGATCACTGGAATTCGATCGAGGAGGCGACCGAAGATTACCCCTTCCGTCTCGCCACCAGCCCGGCCCGCTCCTTCCTCAATTCCAGCTTCAACGAAACGCCGACCTCGCTGAAGCGCGAAGGCCGCCCCACCGTCTTCGTCCACCCGGACGATCTTTCGGGGCTCGCCATCGAAGACGGCGCCAAGGTGAAGCTCGGCAGCGCCCGCGGCACCGTAACGCTTCATGCCAAGGCCTTCGAGGGCTTGCGCCGCGGCGTCCTCATCGTCGAGTCGGTCTGGCCCAATGACGTTTTCGAGGACGGGCGGGGGATCAACACGCTGACCGGCTGCGACCAGCCGGCACCCGCGGCGGGCGGCGCCTTCCACGACAACCGCGTATGGTTAAGAAAAGCTCAATGAACGCCGCATGAACGGCGGCCTCAGTCTTGCTTCACGTTTTTGCCGCTAATCTGCCCGCAAGCGATCCAATTGTGCTTGTAACAAGAGACGGCAATGAGCAAGAAACTCCTGGTTCTGATGGCGATGGTCCTGGTCGCGGCGACGCTGACGGCGGCCGCCACCGGCTTTGCCGCCCATCGCGAGCGCAATGCCGCTTCGGCCCAGGCCGCGGCCAGCGTGCAGCAGACCTCGCTTGCCATCCTCAAGCTCAAGCTGCGCCGTCCTCTGCCGGTGAATTACCGCGTCAAGCTCCGTTAACGATTGCTTCACTTTCTCAACACTTGCGATTCAAGTGCTTGAAAAGAATCGTTTTCCGCTTTCGAGAATCGCCGCAACCTCGACCCCCATGACCGATATCCATTTCACCATTCCGCTGCGCTGGCTCCTGCTCATGGCCCTGTTCCTCGCCCTCGCCACCCTCGCCGTCATGGCGGGCTGAGGCAGCCGCGCCGTCGATCTCCAAATTTGTCATCCCCGGGCTTGTCCCGGGGATCCATCGGTCCACAAGTGTTATTTGTCCGTAGGCGGACGGATGGGTCGCCGGAACAAGTCCGGCGATGAAAGAAATGGGAAGTATTGCGCTTGTGTCCATACTAAGGCAGCCGCGCAATCCGCTCCGTCAGCAGCTCGAAGAAACCGTCGGCATCGACCGAGCGGATCACCGTGGCATTGGGCGCCCGCTCCGTCACCTTCCACCAGTCGATGACCGTCATGCCCATGGTGAGTTCCGATTCGCATTCGATGCCGACATGCACGTCGCGGCCCTTGAACAGCTCCGGCTTGAGCAGCCAGGCGATCACGCAAGGGTCGTGCAGCGGCCCGCCGTCGGTGCCGTATTTGTGCTCGTCGTGACGCTCGAAGAAATCCAGCAGCGCCGCCGTGGCCGGCCCCGACTTGTTGTGCATCGTCCGGAACCTTGCCACCCGCTTCGCCGTGGTCAGCGCCTGGTGGGTGCAGTCGAGCGGAATGAGGGTCACTGGAATGCCCGCCTCGAACACCGCGCGCGCCGCGTGCGGATCGACATAGATGTTGAATTCGGCCGCCGGCGTCGTGTTGCCGCCCTCGAAGAAGCCGCCGCCCATGGCGACGATGCGCGAGATGCGCGAGGCGATTTGCGGCTCGCGCCCGATGGCCAGCGCCACGTTGGTGAGCGGCCCCAGCGTGCACAGGGTGACCGTGCCGGCATCGCGGCCCATCAGGGTGTCGACGAGAAAATCGACGCCATGCTGTTGCTGCAGCGGCATGGTGGGTTCCGGCAGCACCGGCCCGTCGAGGCCGGTCTTGCCGTGCACCTGTTCCGCCGTCACCAGAAGGCGCAACATCGGCCTGACCGCCCCGGCATGCACCTTGATGTCGGGCCTCCCCGCCAGCTCGCAAATCTTGCGAGCGTTCTTCTCGGTCAGCGCCAGGGGCACGTTCCCCGCCACCGCCGTGATGCCCAGCACTTCCAGTTCCGGCGAGGCCAGCGCCAAGAGAATGGCCACGGCATCGTCCTGGCCGGGATCGGTATCGATGATGATGGGAAGCGGTTGGGCCAAGGCACACCTCTCATATGGGGGCAGGGTGTACTTAACCCGAAGCGGCGCGCCGCTTCAATCGCAGTCGCGATCAGGGCAGGGTCTTTACCCGCATGCTGTCAGGCGAGATCATTAGCGCGGAGGTATCGACCGCCTCGAAGGCCGAGGCCGGAATCCGCTTCAGTTCATCCAGCAGCGGCGATGACCATCGGGTGTCGGCGGTGCCCTGGAAATACCACGGCGTGCCGTTATCGGCGAGAACAAGTCCGTATTTCTTCATGGCTTTCAGAATGGCTTTGGTGTCGGCGCGGAGCGAAGATGCGATCACAAAGGAGGCCTTCAGGCGGAAACGTGCGCCCATCGGCGGATAGCCTGGATTGGTAACGGAGCTCGCCTGATGCCGTGCCGGCCATAGATAACGCCGGTCCGTGATATCGGTGGTGAAGCGGATGGCATGATCGATGTTGCGGGCGGTCACTTCGTCAAAGCGCAGGAGCCCGGGAAGAATCGGTAGGCCCGCCGCATCGGCGGAGGTCCAGGTGTCGGGTCGCAATCTGTTGCTGTTGAGGCTCCAGGTGGCGCCGCTGCCGGCGAGCCACCTGGCGCCCGAGCGCCGCGTCGCCCAGGTTTCGTAGAGCCGGCAAGTATCCTTGTTAACGACAACCGTGTGGCGGTCGCCCGAAACATACTGCCCGCCCTCGACCCGCGTGTCGTCGCCGAGCGGATAGCCAACATTATCGCTTTCGCCGGCATAATCGAAGCTCACCCGCAACTTGGCGTGGGTGTCGCCGACGATGGTGATGGGAATGCCGTAGGGTACGGGCTGGGCGCCGTAGGACGGGCCGAAATCCGGATGCAGCAAGCGTGTCGGCGACATATGCGACATCCACTGCTGGCTGCGCGCATGCACCGGCAGCGTGCTGATATCGGCATGCCACCAGCCGTTGTCCGGAAACGCCAGACAGGCGGTTCCCGGTAGCACGGTGCCGGCGATAGCCGGTGCCATCGCCAGTGACGATGCGATGAGGGCGGCGGCAATTCTCAATCCGGCGAGGTTCACAGCGGCGTTCTTTTCCGGCACAGTGAAATTGTGGGCGAGGGCCCTTAAGGACCGATTGCCATATTGCCTGCAATTTGTGGCAAAATTTCCGCCGCCGCCGTGATGCCCAGCACTTCGAGCTCCGGCGAGGCCAGCGCCAGCAGAATGGCCACGGCATCGTCCTGGCCGCGATCGGTGTCGATGATGATGGGAAGCGGACTGGGCATGGCGGACCTTTCGATGGCGTCGCCAAGTTACTAGCCTGAGCTGACCGCCAGTTGAAGGGCCGCTATGCTCTGTTTGGGTAAAACTCCGCCGTCATGCGTTTCACATAGTCCACGAGATTGACCTTTGCCTCGGCATAACGGCCGGTTTCCGATTCGAACAATGGGCACATGATGCCAAGCAGGAAGGCATAGACCGTTGCATCGGCCCCACAGGGCCGGTCGCCGAGGAGATAGCGGTTCTCGCCCATGATCTCGGCAACCGCGTCGATATCGCACTTGCCCAACTCGGACCGCTCGGCGGCGCTGTGGCGGCCGATGCCCTGCGCATGCAGGGCCTTTCGCACCTTCCGCCGCACCCGGACCCGGACAAACGGCCTGATGGGGGCGGGAGCCCTGCGGAAGAATTCCGCCGGTCCGCGCTCAAAATTGGACTCATTCATCCAGCGCTCGGCGACCATAACCCAGTAAAGATGTTCCTCCAGCATTTTCTCGACGGACCACGCCAGCGCAAGTTCCGGCGGGCGATAGCCGCCGCTGAAATCGATGTTGTGTTTTCTTTCCAGATGAAAGCGGATGAAGGTCGAATCGCCGAGCAGCATCCCGTCCTCGCCGATGTAGGGAATTTTGCCCTTCGGCGCCTTGCCGAATTCCATCGTGGCGGTCGCGTGGGGCACCTTGGCGAGCTTGAGCAGCATGTCCGCCTTGGTGACGAAGGGGCTGGGGTCGGGAAGGCCGAAATGCGGGCCGAACGTGTAGAGCGTGATCATTGTGTTTCTCCTCCGATCCGCACCATACTGCCATGCTGCTGACAGCCTATTGTCAGCAGCATGGCTGTAAAGACCGATCATGCGCCGCGCCGGCCGATTGCTGCAGGTGATCCAGATTCTCCGCCGCCACCGTAGGCCGGTGACGGGAGAGGCGATTGCCCGCGAGCTCGAAGTTTCGCTCCGCACCGTCTATCGCGACATCGCCGCCCTGATCGCTGAAGGCGTGCCGGTGCGCGGCGAAGCCGGCATCGGCTATGTGCTGGAGGAGGGCTACGACCTGCCGCCCTTGATGTTCACCGCCGATGAACTCGAGGCGGTGATGCTGGGTTTGCGCTGGGTGGCGCGCCGCGGCGACCGCGATCTGTCGCGCGCCGCCCATGATACGGTGGCCAAGATCGGCGCCGTCCTGCCGGCGCGGCTCAGGCCCTTCTTGTTCGATGCCGGGCTCGTGGTGCCGCCTTACACCAAACTCGCCGAAGACCGCATCGACGTCGCCCGCTTGCGCTCCGCCATCCGCGAGAGCCGCAAAGTCGAGATCGCCTATCGCAGCGAGGACGGGCGTGAGACGACACGCGTCATCTGGCCCATCGCCATCGCCTATTTCGATGCCCAGCGCCTGGTCGTCGCCTGGTGCGAGCTGCGCCGCGACTTCCGCACCTTCCGCACCGACCGCATGCTGGCGCTGCGGCTTTCGCCCGACAAATATCCCGAACGCCGCAAGGCGCTGCTCAGGAAGTGGCAGGAGCAAATTGCCCGCGAAACCGGCCAGAATCAGCTCGACGTCTTCACCTGATCGCAGTCGATCCGGATGCGGCCGGAAGCGAGGAGCGCCAGCGCCTGCGGGTAAAGCCGGTGCTCCTCGGCCAGCACCCGCGCCGCCAGAATCTCCGCCGTGTCGCCGGGGAGAACCGGCACCCCGACCTGCGCGATGATCGGGCCGCTGTCGAGCTCGGCCCGCACGATGTGAACCGTGCAGCCATGTTCCGCGACACCATCCGCCAGCGCCCGCGCGTGGGTGTGCAGGCCCTTGTAGGCGGGCAGCAGCGAAGGATGGATGTTGATCATCCGGTCGCGCCAGGCCTCGATCAGGGCAGGGCTCATCACCCGCATGAATCCGGCGCAGGCGATGAAATCGAGCCGCTGCGATTGCAGATACCGGTTGAGCGCCGCCTCGAAGGCCTCGCGAGTGGCAAAGGCCTGGTGATCGATCGCCTGGGTGGCAATGCCGGCAGCCGCCGCAAGTTTCAGCCCCTCGGCCTCGGGCCGGTTCGACACCACGCAGACGATCTCCGCCGGATAGGCGGGATCGCGCGCCGCTGCGACGAGCGCCATCATGTTGGAACCGCGCCCCGAAATCAGGACACCCACGCGCTTTCGGGCGCTCATGCGAGTGCGAGGCTGCCGCGCGTGGCGACCTGTTCTTCATCGCCGCTGCGCGCCCGGATGCGACCAAGAACCGCCACCGTCTCGCCCGAAGCCTCCAGCACCTGCGCCACGGCCTTCGCCGCGTTGGCCTCGACCACCACGATCATGCCGATGCCGCAATTGAAGGTGCGCAGCATCTCGCGTTCCGCCATGCCGCCCAGCCTCCGCAGCCAGCCGAACACCGGCGGGCAGGGCACCTTCGTCAGATCGATTTCAGCGACCATGTGCTTCGGCAGCACCCGCGGAATGTTCTCGACAAAGCCGCCGCCGGTGATGTGCGCCAGCGCCTTGATGCCGCGCGAAGCCTTGAGCGCCGCCAGCACCGGCTTCACATAGATGCGGGTCGGCGTCAGCAGTGCCGCGCCGAGGCTCTGGCCCGTGGCGAAGGGTGCGGCATCGGGAAGCCCGAGCCCGCTCATCTCGACCAGCTTGCGGATCAGCGAATAGCCGTTGGAGTGCGGCCCCGAGGAGGCAAGCCCCAGGATCACATCGCCCGCTCCCAC
>CAYOZR010000164.1:0-6818 GCA_964408555.1 uncultured Aestuariivirga sp. | reverse complement strand
GCTCCTGGGCGGTGCGCTTGGTGCCGACGAACAGCACGCGGCCGCCCTTGGCCACGGTCTCGGTGACGGCGACGAGGGCCTGATGCAGGAGCGGCACGGTCTGGGCCAGGTCGACGATGTGGATGCCATTGCGCGAGCCGTAGATGAAACTCTTCATCTTCGGGTTCCAGCGATGCGTCTGATGGCCGAAATGGACGCCCGCTTCCAAGAGCTGGCGCATGGTGAATTCTGGCACGGACATGCCTGTAACTCCTTTTCCGGTTGAGCCGCCGCGGATGGTTGTGACCGGAAATCCGGCACCGGATGGATCGCCGCTATGGCGGGGGATGAGCCCCGTGCGGCGGTCCGACACCCGCGTGTGTGGTTTAGAGCGCGGGGTGATACAGGAGCGAGGGGAGGATGGCAAGGGGCTGTCCGGGTTCGGTACATATGAGACGGATTGGGGTCCGCATCTTGGCGGGATTTGAGATACCGCGCTGGTGTTAGTCCGGCAGAGCCGGGCGATGGAACGTTGGGCGAGGCCGCCGCGAAGGCGATTTCGCGGGGTCCGCTGCCGTTTAGCGGCGCCGTGCGCTCCCGGCGGCCGGGCGCATTTTACCATAAATTGATTCCGTTGCCATTTCCCGAAAGTGGGGATAGAGTTTCTTGACCGCGGGAGAGATCGCCTTTCGACTCATCCGCGGTCGACGTTCGTCACATGTTGGATCGGCTTTCGATTCAGCTGTGGTTGTCGCGCATAAGAGTTTTCTCAACAGCCCGACTTGGAGGTTTTAATGGAAAATCTTGACAAGAATGTTCTGGCGAAATCCGGCAGGATTACCAGATTCTTTTTGGCCGCCGCCGCCACGCTGTCGATCATGACGGTCGCGGCACAGGCGCAAACCCTCACGGTTGCCGATCCGAACAAACAGGGTGACGGTACCTTGAGCGTGGCGGCTGCGTGGGCAAGGTCTCACGGGCCATTGCCGGCGAGCGATGCCGACGTCGCGGCCAAAGCGGCCGCCAACCGCGCCCACGACGAGGCGGTGCGATCGGGGGCGCTGCGTCCGGCGAGCCCCTCCGAACTCGCTTCGGCGAAGGCTCCTGCCATCGTGGGCGGCCACAATTTTGCCGGTCAGAATTCTCTGTGCGGCACGCCAACCGACTCCACCGGGGCGATCGGGACCACGCGCTACATTCAGACCATCAACTGTTCCGCCAAAATTTATAACCGTACCACCCATGCAACCATCGGATCGGGCACGCTGAATCAGTTGGCTGGTCAGGCCTCCACGGTGAGCAGCTTCGATCCGCAGATCATCTGGGACCCGACGACGAACAAATTCCACTACGCGATGGATTCGGTCTTCTCGGCCACCGACAACAAGCTTTCGATCGGGTTCAGCAAGACCGCGTCCCCGGCCAACGTGACAACCGACTGGTGCCACTACCAGATCAGCTACGGCACGCCGTTCCCCGACTATCCGAAGCTCGGCGACAGCCAGTTCTTCACGATCTACGGGGTGAACGTTTTCAACCCCGGTTTCGTCGGATCAGATATATTGGCCTGGGGCAAGCCGTCCGCCGCAAGCATAACCACTTGTCCGGTGCCCAGCACGCTCCCATTCGGCGTCAAGACAAACATCAAGGACAGCGGCGGCGTTACCCAAACCTTCACGCCCGTGCCTTCGCAACAGGTCGACAACAATCCCACCGGCTACGTGGTGGCGCGCAACCTCGGCCTGCCGGCGACCAAGCTGTGGTTCTATAACGTGACGAAGGGCGGTACCGGCGCGCCGGTGTTCGGCAATGGCAGGGGCGTCACTGTCACCACCTATACGTTCCCGGCCGACGCCACCCAGCCGACTTTTACGCAGAAACTGGATACACTCGACGCCCGCAATACCCAGGCGGTGCAAGCCATCAATCCTGACCGCGGCACGATCCAATCGTTCTGGACCCAGCACACCATTGGGAGTGGCACTGTCTCGGCCGTGCGCTGGTACGAGATCAACCCGGCCCCGGCAACGCCGGTGGTGCTGCGATCCGGCAACTTAGCGGCAACGAGCACGTTCTTCTTCAACGGGTCGATCTCGCCGGACCGCAAGAAGAACGGCCTCGTGGTGGCGTTCGGCGATAGCTTCGTGGCGCAATTCAGCGTATCGAGCAGCACGATCCCCGCGGGCATTCGGGCGGCCTCGAGCTTCAATGGCGGGGCGGTCTCGGTCGCCACCGTCATCAACGGGGTCGGGCCTTACCGGGACTTCAGCTGTGTGGGGGCCGGCAGCACTTGCCGCTGGGGCGACTACTCGGCGGCGACACCGGATCCGGCGCCGACGACGGTGGGCCGCGGCGAGGTTTGGGGCACCAACCAGTACTCCGGCCTGGTCAGCCCGCCGCCAACGGGCTTAAACGAGCGCACCCGGATTTTTGCGCTGCAGCCTTGATCGTGAATTCCCGGGCGCCCCAGCGGCGCTCGGGCTAGTTCTCCAGCCGGGGCGGATGCCATTGCGTCCGCCCCGGTTCGCATGAATGCCTCATGCAGGCTTGGTCATCGCCGCCAGCCTCCGTCCCGGCCGGCAGATGGAATCGGATTCGCGGCAGCCGTGGAATCCCCCGCGGATTCACTCAATGGCGATCAGGCTCTAAGGCGCCGCGAACCAGATCCAGGTGCGCCAGTTCGCTTGGCTTGTCGGCATGGCGCCGCCGGGCGAAAACTGGTTGGTCAGCGCCACGGCGCGGGTCGAACCGACGGGGCGCGGATCGGGGGCTGCACCCGAATAGTCACCCCAGCGGCAGGTCGAGCCCGAAGTCGAGCAACTGAAATCGCGATACGGCCCCGATCCGTTCTTCACGATCCTGACCGTGTGGGCCGCGCCGTTAACGCTCGAGGCCATGACGATGCGCGGATTGATCGACGGGTTCGACACGCTGTAGCCGATGACGAAGCTGCCGCCATTGGCGATGGTTGTGCCGTCGACGCGGCGGTCGGGCGAAATTGCGGCGTTGAACAGGAAGGCGCCGGGCGTGGCCAGCGTTCCGCTCCGCAGCAAGAGCGGCGACGTGAGGTTGGGCTGGATTTCATAATACTGGATTTTCGAACCAGTCGAGCCGTTGGCTATGGTCTGCTGGGTCCACAGCGACGGGGCGTCCGAACGCAGCGGATTCCTGGCCAATACGGCCTGGGTCGGCCGGGTATCGCTGGTATCGAGGCGCTGGGTGAAAGTGGGCTGCGCCGCATTGGGCGGAATGGAAATGCCGGGAATGGCCACCCCGCGGGCCGCCAGCAGGAGCGGCAAACCGCTGGAAGGACCGGTGACCGGAACGATCCACAGCTTGCCGGCCGACAGCGCGAGAGAGACATTTTGGGCGACGGCGTAACCGTAGTCGATCGTGTCGATTTCGTTGGCCGGGGTGGGGGAGAAGACCTTCTTGCCGTCCGCGTCGCGCAAATCCTTGAAAATCACGCTGCGCCCGTTCTTGAGTTGGGCAAGCGTCGGACAGGTGGAGATCGTGCCGGCGCCGATGGGCTTGGGCATGGCGATCAGGTCCGAGCGGAGGAAAGTGCCGGCGCCGTCGTAGACGTTGACGCCAATCAGAATGAAGTGGCGGTTGTCGCCGAGCTTCGGAAAGTCAGGGAACTTGGCGCCGTAATTGGCGATGGAATATTTGCACCAGTCGGACGCGGTGTTGGGCGAGTCGGATTTGCTGAAGCCGAAGGCGATCCGGTTGTCGGTGCTCGAGAACACCGAGTCCATTGCGTAGTAGAAGCGCTTGGTGGTCGGATCCCAGATGATCTGGGGATCGAAGGAGAACACCGCGCTGCCGAAGCCGGCGAGGGCGTTCAGCGTGCCACCGGCCAACAGAGTGTCGGTCGAGCGGTCGATGATGCCAAAGCGGCTGTTGACCAACTGGACATAGCGGGTGGTTCCAGCGGCGCCGGTGGTGTCGGGCGGGGTCAAGCTGGCGTCGTAGCGTCCGCCCATCGAGGTGAGGATCGTGGGCACCTGCGGCGACGCACTACCACCCGCGGCTTCAAGTTCCGCGGCACCGAGCGGTCCTTGCGGATTGCGCTTCATGGCCTCGTCATAGGCGCGGTTGGCGGCGGCCTTGGCCGCCACGTGCGCGGCGCTGGCCGGCAGCGGGCCATGCAACATCGCTGCCGCCGCAGCCGAGTTGATGGTGCCGTCGCCCGGTTCGCCGTTCGCCACGGCGCCGGTCACGGCCTCGGCCCCCGCCGACGCAGCCATCGGCCAGAGGGCGAGCCCACAGGCGAGTGCCGCGGCCGGCAGGAATTTCATGGAATGGCTGAAGGTCTGGCGCATTGTCGATGATCCTCAAAACAGCGGAATTGCGAATAAAGCCCCGATTCCCTAGCTAACATTTTCCCCTAAGCCGTCAAAGCGGCAATTCCGGCGGCGCAAACATGTTTCGGATTTACGCGCCCATTTGCCCTCGCCCCCGCACTCGGCTACACGGCGCTCCATGAACACGCATGTGCCGAAAGTCGGGCTGGTGTCGCTCGGCTGCCCCAAGGCGCTGGTCGACAGCGAACGCATCCTCACCCAGTTGCGCGCCGAGGGCTACAGGATAGCACCCGGCTACGACAAGGCCGATGTGGTGATCGTCAATACCTGCGGCTTTCTCGACAGCGCCAAGGCCGAGTCACTCGCCGCCATCGGCGAGGCGATGGCGGAGAACGGCCGCGTCATCGTCACCGGCTGCTATGGCGTCGAGGCCGACGCAATCCGCGCCGCCCATCCGGGTGTCTTGGCCATCACCGGCCCGCATCAATATGAGGCGGTCGTAGGTGCCGTCCATGCCGCACTGCCGCCGCTGCACGATCCGAAATTCGATCTGGTGCCGCCGCAGGGCTTGCGTCTGACGCCGAAGCATTATGCCTATCTGAAGATTTCCGAAGGCTGCAACAACCGCTGCTCGTTCTGCATCATTCCGTCGATCCGCGGCGATCTCGACTCGCGGCCCATGGCCGCCGTGCTCTATGAGGCCGAGCGGCTGGTCAAGGCGGGGGTCAAGGAACTGCTGGTCATCTCGCAGGACACCAGCGCCTATGGCGTCGATGTCAAATATGCGACGAGCAAGTTCCACGGCCGCGAGGTACGGGCGAAGTTTTTCGATATGGCCAAGGAGCTGGGCGATCTCGGCGCCTGGGTGAGATTGCATTATGTCTACCCCTACCCGCATGTCGACGACGTCATTCCGCTGATGGCGGCGGGCAAGATCCTGCCCTATCTCGACATTCCCTTCCAGCATGCCGCGCCCGCCGTGCTCAAGGCGATGAAGCGGCCGGCCAACCAGGAAAAGGTGCTGGAGCGGATCGCGGCGTGGCGCAAAGTCTGTCCCGATCTCGCCATCCGCTCGACCTTCATCGTGGGCTTCCCCGGCGAGACGGACGCCGATTTCGACTATCTTCTGCAGTGGCTGAAGGAGGCGCGCCTCGAGCGCGTCGGCTGCTTCAAGTATGAGCCGGTATCGGGCGCCAAGGCCAACGATCTCGGATTGCCGCAAGTGGCTGAGGAGGTCAAGGAAGAGCGCTGGCACCGCTTCATGGCGGCGCAGCAGGCGGTCTCGGCGGAAATTTTCGCGGCCAAGGTCGGCCGCGAAATCGACGTGCTCGTCGACTCGATCGACGCCGACAACGGCGAGGCGGTGGCCCGCTCGCCGTGGGACGCGCCGGAGATCGACGGCAACGTGTTCCTGCCCGGCGAAACCGGGCTTGCGCCCGGCGATATGATCCGTGTACGGATCGTCGCGGCGGAGGACTACGATCTGGTGGGCGAGCGCGTCTGAAGCCGATCGGCGTCAGGAGCCGATCTGGGCGAATTCCGGCGTGGGATCGTTGAAAAAGACCCGCAGCAGGCGTCCCGTAGGCGTATCGAGCTCGGTGATCCGCAGCCTTCTGCCGGTTGCCGGATCGCTGGCGACAATCATCGCCGAGGCACCGAACAACACATCGGCGCCGGTCATGGCGTTTTCGACGAGATAACCCTTCCGCACCAGCCTGGCTTTCAGGGACGGTAGCACCTTGTCCGACTTTTCGGAGACGGCCACATCGATATAGCCAAGCGAAGCTTCATTGCCCGGTCCGCCGTCGAGGGCGACGCTCAGAACTTCGCAGTCTTCCGGCAAGGTTACCCAGGCGGGCGCCACGATTGGATCTTCAACAGCCGCTACATTTGTAAGCTGGGCATGGCCCACCACGGCCAAGAGTCCCAATCCGCCGAAGCAGGCAAGCACATTCCGCATGGCGGCATCCTCCACTACAGGATGTGGACTTTAGGTCGCCGGCGCTAACATTTCCTTGCCGGAAATGTTCAAATTTTAGTCGTCTCACAGCGGAATGTTGTCGTGCTTCTTCCACGGGTTGGCCAGTTCCTTGTGGCGCAGCATGTTAAGCGCCCGGGCGATGCGCTTCCTGGTCGAATGCGGCATGATCACGTCGTCGAGAAAGCCGCGCTCGGCGGCGACGAAGGGATTGGCGAAACGGCTCTCGTATTCCTTGACCCGCGCCTCGATCTTGCTCGCGTCGGACAGCTCGGCGCGGTAGACGATCTCGGCCGCCCCCTTCGAACCCATGACGGCGATCTCGGCGGTGGGCCAGGCATAGTTAACATCGCCGCGCAAATGCTTCGAGGCCATGACCACATAGGCCCCGCCATAGGCCTTGCGGGTGATCACCGTGATCTTCGGCACCGTCGCCTCGGCATAGGCGAAGAGCAGCTTGGCGCCGTGCTTGATCAGGCCGCCATATTCCTGGGCGGTTCCCGGCAGGAAGCCCGGCACGTCGACGAAGGTGACGATCGGAATGTTGAAGCAGT
>CAYOZR010000163.1:0-6929 GCA_964408555.1 uncultured Aestuariivirga sp. | reverse complement strand
GGAAAAGGAGGAATTACTGGTCAAGCTCGCAGCCGATGAGCCCATCGTCTCGGTCAAGGACGACTTGGCAGATGACGACTCGGACGGCTCTAAGCAGACCGCGGTTCGTTTCCGCAATCCCTGCCAACCGCTGGGCGACTGTGTCTTGGACACCAACACCAGGCGCCTGAAGCAGGGAATATCGCAAGGCATCGCCAATTCCATCCTGGTCAAGGTCAACCAGATCGGAACGCTCAGCGAAACCCTGGAAGCCGTCGAGATGGCGCACAAGGCCGGCTACACGGCGATCATGTCGCACCGCTCCGGCGAGACCGAGGATTCGACCATCGCCGACCTTGCTGTCGCCACAAACTGCGGGCAGATCAAGACCGGTTCGCTCGCCAGATCGGACCGTCTCGCCAAATACAACCAGTTACTCCGCATCGAGGAAGAACTTGCAACCCAGGCAACCTACGCAGGGCGCGCCGTCCTCCGGTCTTAGCGGCATGAGGCTTTCCAATTTCCATCTCGTGGTGTCGAGCTTCGCCGCCGTCGCCGGCGTGGCATTGGCCGTCTACCAGACGCTTTCGCCGGCGGGCGCGCCGCCGCCGCAGCCGGTCGCCGTGACAGTGGCGGTCGAACCGCCTCAATCCGTTGCCGCAGAAGAGCCGGCCGCGGCCAAGTCAGACCCGGAAGTGACAATCGCCACCGCCGCCCTCGACCTGGCCCATGGCGCCTCCTTCACCGCCGCTCTCAACGATGGATCGGACAAGCGTTATGTCTTTGCCGATCTCTTCGACGGCAGGCCCGAAACGTTTCTGGTCTTCGGTCCGCCCGACCGCGAGCTCAACATTCTGGTGAATTTCAACCGCCAGACCGCCCAGCCGGTCACGGCGCTTGAATATGCCCCGCCACCGGGCGCCAGCCGCGACAGGCTTGCCACCACGGTCGACGTCATGGTTCTGCCGGAAGGCCAGATGGAAGCGACCGGCCGTCCGGTGATGAACTTCTCGCTGCAGACCTCGCAGGGCAGCCAGACCTTTGCCATTCCCGGCAATGCCTCGGGCAAGGGCCTGTGGCTCAGGATCGCGGGACGTCAGGGTGCCGAGACGGTGGCGGTCGGCGATTTCCATGTGCTCCGCGAGCAGGTTGCGCCATAGCCGTGCTTCCGCCTTGCACCGGCCGCGTTTCAGGATTATATTCGTGGGCGGATGAAGGCATGCGGGTGACGGATGACGGCACTTTCGAGACTTGTTCTGACCGCTGTTGTGTTTCTCTTGGGCGTCGCCACACTCCGCGCCGAGGAACCGCCCTTGCAGGATCCGCAACTGCGGATCGAAACCGGCATGCACACCTCCGGCATCCGCCGCATCGCCATCAGCGCCGACGGACAATTGCTGGTCACCGGTTCCGACGACAAGACGGCGCGGCTCTGGTCGATGGACGACGGCCGCCTGCTGCGCACCTTCCGCGTGCCGATTGCGCCGGGCAGCGAGGGCAAGATCTATTCGGTCGCGCTGACGCCGGATGGGCGTACCCTGGCGGTGGGCGGCTGGGACGCTTATTACAGCGCCAACGGCGGCAATCATTTCATCTATCTGTTCGAGACCGTCTCGGGAAAACCGATCCGGCGCCTGGGGCCGCTGCCGAATGTGATCAACGAACTGGCCTTCTCCACCGACGGTAAGCGCCTGGCGGCGGGGCTTAGCCACGACAATGGCATCCGCGTCTGGCAGGCGCCCTTCACCGGCGAACCCCTCGCCGATACCGATTATGGCGACAGCGTCTATGGCCTCGACTTCGCCCCCGACGGGCGGCTCGCCGCCACGTCCGACGACGGCTTCCTGCGGCTCTACGATTCGACCTTCAAGCTCGCGGAAAAACGCCAGGCGCCGGGTGGCAAGTGGCCCTTCTCGATTTCCTTCTCGCCCGACGGCGCCCGCCTCGCCGTGGGCCACATAGACACCATGGCGATCGACATTCTGTCGGGCCGCCTGCTCACGCTGTTGCGCCAGGTCGATCTCGCCGGTTACGGCAATGGCGATCTGATGGCGGTGGACTGGAGCCGCGACGGGACGACGCTCTATGCCGGCGGCCGCTATGATGATTCTGACGGGATTTATCCGGTCGGCGCCTGGAAGGGCAAGGAGGGCACCCGCCTCAAGTCGCCCGACGGTCCGCGCAATACCATCAACGACGTGGCGGCGGCTCCGCAGGGCGGCGTCGTCTATTCATCGCATGAGCCGGGCTTCGGCCGCTACGACGCGGCAGGCAATCTGGCGATGTGGAGGGGGCCGGTAACCGCCGACATGCGCGACAAGCATTCCGGCGGCTTCCTCTCCGCCCCCGATGCCATGGCCGTGTGGTTCGGCCTCCAGCCTGGCAGTTCCGAGCCCTGGCTTTTCGATTTCAACCGGCTGGCCTTCGAGGCGGCGCCCCAGGCGCCTGCCGGTTTCATTGAGCCCATTACCGAGGGTCTTACCGTCGAAGGCTGGATCAACCACACGCAGCCCACTCTCGACAAGCAGGTGCTTGATCTTGAGTCCTACGAAACGGCGCGCAGTCTCGCCATCGCGCCCGACAAGCAAAGCTTCGTGCTCGGCTCCGATTGGGCGATCAACCGTTTCGATGCGAAGGGAACCCGGCTGTGGCGCAAGTCGGTCGAGGGTGCGGGCTGGGGCGTCAATCTTTCCGCCGACGGCGAAATCGCCGTCGTCGCGGTGGGCGACGGTACCATCCGCTGGTACCGCACGTCGGACTCGACCGAGCTTCTCGCTTTCTTCGTGAATGTGCCAGACAAGAAGTGGATCGCCTGGACGCCGCATGGCTATTACGCCGCCTCGCCGGGCGGCGAGGATCTGATCGGCTGGCATGTCAACGGCAAGACCTGGGACAACAGGCCGGACTTCTTTCCCGCCTCGCGCTTCCGCGATCAGTACTACCGGCCCGACATCGTGCAGCTGGTGCTCAAGACCCACGACGAAGCCAAGGCGGTCGAGACCGCCAACGCCAAGACCGGCGATAAGCAGGTGGAACACGGTACGATCCAGGAGCTCCTGCCGGCGGTCGTGGAATTCGCCGAGGACACGCTCGAGATCGAGACATCCAC
Source organism: uncultured Aestuariivirga sp. (assembly GCA_964408555.1). Lineage (GTDB taxonomy): Bacteria > Pseudomonadota > Alphaproteobacteria > Rhizobiales > Aestuariivirgaceae > Aestuariivirga. The sequence goes on along the minus strand of CAYOZR010000163.1, from coordinate 3,841 downwards.
CCGCGACATCGAATTGCGCTACCGGGTGCGTTCGCCATCGGGCCGTCCCATTACCCGCCTCGAAATCCAGATCGACGGCCGGCCGGTGACCCCGCGCGGCGTTGCCGGCTTCGATGAGACGGCGGATGCCAAGGTGCTGGCACTCTCCATCCCGCCGCGCGACAGCCAGGTGACGCTCATCGCCTATATCGGCGACCAACCCGGCGTTCCCGTCACCATGCCGGTCAAGTGGAAGGGGCCTGTCGTCATCGACAAGAAGCCCAATCTCTACGCGCTGCTGATAGGAGTGAGCGACTATGCCGATGCGGAACTCAAGCTCGGCTATGCAGCCAAGGACGCGCGCGACCTTTCCGAAACGCTCGCGGCACAGAAGGGCGTCTTCTACGAGAATGTCGATATCAAATTGCTGCTCGACGGCGAAGCGACGGAAAACGCCATCGAAGTGGAACTGGCGAGGCTGCGCAAGAAGGCGGGGCCGGACGACAATGTCATCGTTTTCATGGCGGGCCACGGGGTGACCGACGATGCCCGGGATTTTTATTTCCTTCCGACCGGAGTTGACACGGCTTCCGACATGCTGGCGGCCACCGCCATCGACGGCGATATCATCCGCAAGGGGCTTGCCAAGATTCCGGGCAAGGTGATCCTGTTCATGGATGCCTGCCATGCCGGCGCCGGCATTGAGGGCGGCATGAGCCGGGTGGACATGACGGGTCTCGCCAACGGCCTCACCGATGGGGCCAGCGTGGTGATGTTCGCTTCATCGACCGGCCGCGAAGTTTCCTTCGAGGGTCCGCAATGGGAGAACGGTGCCTTCACCGAGGCGCTGCTTGCCATTTTCGCCGACCGCTCGGCCTATGGCGCCGACGGCAAGCTGTCGATTTCCGAGCTCGACGAGCAACTGACCACGCGGGTTGAGGAACTCACCGACGGCAAGCAGACGCCGGTGATGACCAAGCCCGGCGCCATCAAGCGCTTCTTCCTCGCGGCGCTGTAGCGGTGCGTCTCAGCGAAAGGCGGCAATGCCGGCCCGGTTCTCGCGCAGCAGCCGGGCGGCATCGGCGGCGCCGCCAGCTCCCGCAGCCTTGCCGACGGGGCGTCCGCTGTAGGATTTCAGCGGCGTCGAATAATAGGTGATGCTCGTACAGTTGACCCCGTAGGCGCTGCACTTGTTCGGATAGGACATGATGGTGCGGAACCTGCCCGCCAGATTCACATAGCCGTAATTGTATTTGGAACTGGACGCCGCCGGCTCGACGTAGCGGTCGTGATAGAGGCCCATGTTGTGGCCGAGTTCGTGCGCCAGCGTCGCGGTCCCCTGGCAATTGGCATTGATCGCCGAAAAGCCATAAGCGGCGCTGAGCGACGGATAGAGCACCCAGGCGATGCCGCAATATTCGGGACGATCGAAATACATGGTGACGAGATCGGCCATCGCGTCGTTGCGCAGCGTGCGGATGGCCGGGAAATCGGCATTGGTTCCGCTGGTGAGATCGTAAAGCGGCTGCGCCGGATCGGCCGGTGCCCTTTCGTCGTAGGTGGACTTGACGGTTGCCACCTTGACCAGTTTGATCCGCAGCGGAATGCCGCTGTTGATCATGCCCTGATTGACGATCCCCACATCGCGGGAAATCTTGTCCCCCGGCGTGCCGAGAATGGTCTTGGCCCGTGAGGTGTAGACCGCAAGCAGCGTCACCGTGGTGTTGGTGGTGGCAGCGGAAATTGTGGGCGAGGCGGTCGAAGAATGGCCGCCTGACGGCCGCGCCGGCACATCGATATGGATGTCGCGCGGGTAGACTTCGCTGTTCACCTCGCGCAGCAGATGACGGGGGCCGCCATTAACCGGGTCGATGAGATAGTGGCGGCCGCCCGCTTCGATGGCGCCGGTGATGCGGTTGCCGTTGATCACCAGGATTCCGTAACCGTTACTGCCGGTATCGCCGGTCCAGACGATGCCGCCTTCCAGCGACTCTTCCACGGCCTTGCGCCGCAAAACGACCGACCGGCCCTGGAACAGATTGACGGTGACGCTGCCTTCAAGGCGGTTCGAGCGGCTGACGCGATCGGCCGCGAGGTTCAGCGCCGGCGGCAGGAGTTGTTCGGCGAGTGTCCCAGCGTCGACCGTGACCAGGCGCTGGCGGATGACTTTCGGATCGGTTGGCGCGGCCGGGCCCGAGACGGCGGTGGCATCGGGCACGAGTAGCGATCCGGCAAGGGCGTCGGCGATAGACAGGCCGGCAAGCATCGGCAATGCGAGAACCAGCAAGCGCAAGAAGCGGCGGTCGGACGGCATGGCGGACTCCATCGGTCAGACAGGCAGTCATCTGTCCTGCACAGTTAACCCGGAAGTCGCTCAGCGTCGGTAAAGCAGAAAGCTAAAATTGAATGGAACCAAGCACGGTGAGCGGTCGCGCCAGGCGCGGTCATGCCGCCTCAGACGACCGCCGCGGCAATGTCCCGGAGCGTGGTCCTGGCCAGCGAGGCGGACAGCGCTCCTTCGGCGGCGCGCAAGGGCCCCGCCAGTATCTTGCCGATCTGCGCGGCGACCGGACAGGCGGAGTGGGGATCGACCTTGTGCATGCGAAAGACGGTTTCGTCCTCGACCGCGCGGTAGACGTCGGCCAGCGTGATCTGGCTCGCATCGCGCTCGAGCTCAAAGCCGCCGGACCGGCCCGCCACCGAGCGCACCAGCTTGGCCCGTTCAAGCTCGGTCATCAGCCGGCGGATTACCACCGGGTTGGTATGGACGCTTTCGGCCACTGCGTTCGAACAGACCGGACCCTTGCCCGCGAAACGGGCGAGTACGCTCAAGGCATGAATGGCGACGATGAAGCGGCTGCTCGACAGCATATCGGTAACTCCGAAGGTTACATCGGCATCTTCGGTGCAAAGGTCAAGGACTTATACGCCCGAACGGTCATCAATTGTTAACCGACTCCGCCGAGTTTGAGGGGCTGGGTGTAGGTTGGCGCGATGGGCATACGAAAATTCGATCTGATCGTTACCGGCGTCTCGGCGGCGCTGCTCGGTTATTTTGCCTGGCATGGCTTCGAGGGTCCGCGCGGCTTTCCCTATCGCGACCGGCTCACCGTCGAGGCCCAGCGGCTTGGCGGCGAGCTTGCCACCATCGGGCAACAACGCGAGGCGCTGGAACTCAAGGTTTCGCAGTTACGGCCGCAATCCATCGACGCCGACCGGCTCGACGAGATGGCCCGTTCGATGTTGGGCATGACCCGGCCGGGTGAGCTGGTGGTGCTGCGTCAGCCGCAAATTCCCCAAGGAAATCCTTGAGCTAAACCGAAATCCGGTTAATCTCCGAATTGGCGAGCGAACTCAATCCTTTAGTGCTATAGCCAAAGGCCGAAAGCACGACAGGGGGCAGTGGCATGGCGGTCAAATCGGCCTATATCTCGCGCAAACTGGCCAAGGCCGAGAAGGCCGGCGGGGCAACGCCCAGAAACAGCGGATTCACCACCGAACAGGAGCTCCACGCCTATCATGACATGCTGCTGATCCGCCGTTTCGAGGAAAAGGCGGGCCAGCTTTACGGCATGGGCTTCATCGGCGGCTTCTGCCATCTCTACATCGGCCAGGAGGCGGTCGTCGTCGGCTTGCGGATGGCCCAGAAGGACGGCGATCAGGTGATCACCTCCTACCGCGACCACGGCCACATGCTGGCCTGCGGCATGGACCCCAAGGGTGTCATGGCCGAACTGACCGGACGCCGCGGCGGCTATTCCAAGGGCCAGGGCGGCTCCATTCACATGTTCAGCCGGGAGAAGCAGTTCGTCGGCGGACGCGGCCTCGTGGGCGCCCAGGTTGCGGTCGGGGCAGGATTGGG
>CAYOZR010000162.1:0-6973 GCA_964408555.1 uncultured Aestuariivirga sp. | reverse complement strand
CGCCCGCCATTCGACATGAAATGAACTCCGCAAGGGCCCGCCTTCGACCATCGCATTGAGGCGGAAGCTGGGCGCTTTGCTAGGCGCTGGATCGATTCGGGGAAATCGCCAACCCCAGCCGTGGCCATTTTTGTCCCCATCGGCACTTGGCAATGCCCGGTCCGATGTGTATATTTATGGCCATGAAAATCGAGTGCGACAACCGGAAGATCGTTGCGCGGCTGAAGCGCGACGGCTTTGAGCCGATTGCCGTGAAAGGTTCGCACCACAAATTCAGAAAGGCGGGAACGACGATCGTCGTGCCCCATCCCAAGAAGGACTTGCCGGTCGGCACGGCCAGGCAGATTGCCAAGATGGCGGGATGGATATGAGGGTACCGCCGCAGAGGAGACCGTAATGCGCTACTATATCGCCGTCGTTCACAAGGATGAGAAGTCCGCTTTCGGCATGCACTTTCCCGATGTACCGGGCTGCTTCGCCGCGGCGGATACGATGGAGGATGTCGTTGCCAAGGGGATCGAGGCCTTGCGTCTTTATGCCGAGGACACCGGACTCCCGGCGCCGCGGCCGATCGAGCAAGTGAGAAAAGACAAGGGCGTGGCGTCCGATCTCGCCGGCGGCGCGTTTCTGATCGCGGTTCCCCTCATCGAGGACGATGCCCGCGTGATGCGCGCCAACATCACCATGGAGAGCGGCATGATGCGCGCCGTCGACGCGGCCGCCAAGGCACGGGGATTGACGCGATCGGCATTCCTCGCTCAGGCCGCAAGGCGGGCGATCGAACGGTAGCGGGATCCACCTACGCGCGCCAAAACGGCCGCGTCACCGGCGCCGCAAGATGAAGCCCGTGACCATCGGCATCAGCAGCGACAGGCCCACGAAGCGCACGATCTGATGGGCGCCCACATAGGCCGGATCGAGACCGAGCGCGAAGGCCATGACGATCATGGCATCGAGCCCGCCCGGTGCGAAGGCGAGCAGCGTCAGCGCGAAAGGCAACCCCGCCGCGATACTTGCCAGCCCCGCGCCCGCCGCGGCAATCGCCAGCGCCAGCAGGAACCCGATGAATCCCTCGCCCAGCACCTCGCGGAATTCGGCGAGGCGGAAGCTCTTGAAGCGGGTGGCGATCATGACGCCGAGCACCACATTGGCGGGGATGAGGATGCCGTCGGGCGCCGCACCCTGCACCAAACCGGAAAGTTCCAGTCCGGCCGCGGTGAGTGTCGGTCCGAGAATAAGTCCGGCCGGCACCTTGCAGCGCTCGAACAGCAGACCGGCCGCGGCCGAAAGGGCGACCATGACGGCGATGCCGGAAAGATTGCCGATCGTGTGCGGCGGAGCGGCGGTGGCGGCGGGCGACAGAAAGGCGATCAGCGCCGGGAGTGCCGCGATCAGGAAGAACAGCCTGATGCATTGCGAGATGGCGACGCGGCGCATGTCGGCCTTGGCTTCCTCGGCCAAGAGTAGCACCAGCGACAGGGCCCCGGGCAGGCTGGCGAACAGTGCCGTTGCCGCATCGCGCCGGCGCAGCCGCATATAGAACTGCATGCCGGCCCAGGTGACGGCGATTACCGTGAGGCCGAGAATGGCGACGCTCAGCGGCCATTGCGCGGCGCGCTCGACGGTATCCCGGGTGACGCTGGTTCCGGTCTGAATGCCGAGAAGGATGAAGGCGGCGGCGCGCAGCCAATCCGGTATGCCGATGGCGGCACCCGCAAACACCGCCACGACCGCGCCGATCATGCTGCCGGCCAGCCATGGTGCTGGAATTCCGGCAAGCCAGAAGAGGGTTCCGCCCACCGCGCCGATCGCGAGCCCCTGGAGGACGGCGATCATGCCGAGGTTCTCCAAAATATTTCGTCATCCCGGCGAAAGCCGGGACCCACGGCAAACTCGGTACGGATTCCCCCGGAGTCATCACGCGGAAGGATGGGTCCCGGCTTTCGCCGGGAAGACGGAATGGGGTCAGACATCGGCATCCGGTCCGCAACACTCGGCAAACAGGTCAAGCCAATGGGGATTGGCCTTCTCGATCGCTTCGATCTTCCAGACCCGCTTCCACTCTTTCATCTGCTTCTCGCGCACGATGGCGTCATGCATGGAACCGAAATGCTCGAACCAGACGAGACGCTTCACACCATATTTCTTGGTGAACCCCGGCACCAGCCCATGGCGGTGTTGCAGAACCCTGCTGCACAAGTCACCAGTCACACCGATATAGAGCGTTCCGCGCTCCTTGCTCGCCACGATGTAGACGGCCGGGGACTTTTCGACCCGCGTCATCTGGCCGCCAATACCGCATCGGCGAATTCGGCGAAGCCCAATCCGCCCTCGGCCTTCGTCACGTAGCGCGGCAGATCGGTCATCAGCGTCGTGAAGGGCGCGATATTGGCCATGCCGATGGCGTTCGGAAAATACCCGAACAGCGGCGCATCGTTCGGCGAGTCGCCGCAAAAGGCGATTTTCTCGACATCTTTTTCCGAATCGATTTCAAAGGCTTCAGCCAGAATCCTGCGACTCATGGTGAGCTTGTCGTGAGTGCCGAACCAGGCGTTCACATGGATCGAGCTCACCTTCGCCTGCGCCCCTTCGGCATGAAAGGCGGCGGCGATTTTCTGCGCCACGCCGAGGGCCAGGGGCGGCACGTCCTCGCGGAAATCGATGGCCACGTCGCACTCGCGATAGGCCTGGTCGGCGGCAATCGCCGTTCCGGGAAATTCCTTCAGTACACGGAGCGAAATGGCGGCAAGCCGCGCGGCGTTGGCGCGCCGCTCCGCCGCGGCTTGCGCATGGACGCGGATCATCCGGCGGGCGCTTTCGTCGTAACAAAAATAAAACGCGCCGTTCTCGCCGACGACACCGTCGACCGGCCATTGCCTGGCGATCATGTCGCACCAGCCGGCGGGCCTGCCGGTGACCGGGACCACCTTCAGCCCGGCGCGCCGCAGATTGTCGAGCGCGGCGAAGGCTCGCGGCGGCAGGCGCCCGTGCAAGGTCAATGTGTCGTCGATGTCGGTAAGCACGGCCTTGAAGCTACCCAGCACCTCGGCCGGACATTGCGAGAGCGGCGAGAGGCTCATGTCAGCGCGGGCCGATCCGGATGATAAGGGGCAAGCAGCGGATCGCGCCGGCCTTCGAGCAACTCCTGGGCCGCGAACCGGCCCACCGCGGGCGCCAGCGTCACGCCGGAATGCATCGCCGCGGCGTAGAGCCCGGCCCGGTTGCGCGGCCTGCCGATCGCCGGAAAGCCGTCGGCCGGCGTCGGCCGGTAGCCCACCGTATGGAAATCGAGTTCCACCGCTTCCGCGCCCCTGACCATCGCCTGCACCTTGGCCTGGAGCTCGCGCGCCGCATCGCCCGCCCGGTCGACCGGATCGGCGCCGGCGAAATCCGTGCCTGAGACCAGCCGCCCTTCGGCCGTCTGCCGCACATGCAGCCCGGGCGACATGACCAAGCCCCGCAGCAGTTCAGGGGCCGGCTTCGAATGCACCAGAAGCCCCGGCGGAGTGGTGAGCTTGAGCTTGATGCCGATCGAATCGAGCAATTGCACCGTGCCGGCGCCGGCCGCGACGACAATCTCGTCGGCGTGAATGACACCCTCCTCGGTCATCGCCCCGGCCACCCGCCCGCCGTCCTCCACCAGCCATTTGACATGGGCATGGGCAATGACCTTGGCGCCCAGCGCCTCCGCCCCGGCCAGCATGGCCCGCGCCGCCGCCAGCGGCTCCGCGACACCCTCCTCCGCCACATGCAGGGCGAAGTCCGGCGGGTTTTTCAGATTGGGCTCGATGCGCAAAATCTCGGCCCGGTCCACCCGGCGGATGCCCTGGCCCCAGGCCGAATGTTGTTTGGCATAGGCTTCCAGTTCGTCCGGCGGCAGATCCCAGGTCAGTCCGCCGCACCAGTTCACCGTGAGCCCCGGCAAATCGCGGTCGAGCCGCCGCCATTCCAGCATGGCGCGTTCGCGCAGCCGGAAATAGGGCTCGGGGTTACCCCAACTGGCATTGATCCAGGCCCATGACGTGCGCGTCGCCAGCCCGCCCGCATCGCTGCCATCGAGTACCGTGACCGCCGCCCCGGCCTTCGCCAGATGCCAGGCGATCGACGCGCCGATGATGCCCGAGCCGACGATCAGCACCCGCTTCGCCATTTCAAGCCTCCCGCGCCGGAACCTGCGCCGCCACCCGCCGGATCACCTCGGCCTGGCGCACCAGTTCGCCATCCGGCATGGTGTCGTAGCAGGGAACCACGATCAGGTCCTTCATCGCCTTTGCCGCCGTGACCGGTTCCAGCGCCGGCCGGTCGGCGGGTGCCGCGATGTGCTGCGACCGCGGCAGATCCGCCGCATCGAAACCCGCGGCGCGCAGCGCCTCGATGAACTTGCGCGGCTCGCTGACCAGCAGCGGGAACACCCAGTAATCGTGATGCGTATTGGCCTGCCCCGGCAGCACGGCGGCCCCGTCGATCAGATCGCGCAGCCTCTCGCCCTTCGCCTGCCGCGCTTTGACCTGCCGCATGTCGAATTGGGTGAGCCGCCGGTTCATCAGATACAGCATGGTGGCCGATGGCTGAAAGCGCAGATTGCCCGCCGTCTTGAGCGGCGCCACATCGCGCACCTTGTCGGCCAGCGAGTCCTCGTAGTCCTTGCCGCGCGATTTGTAGAAGCGGTAGATCGCTCCCAGCACCGGCCGCGAGGTGACGAGTTTGAGCCCCATGAATTGCACGATGCGCTTGCGGTGCTTGGCATCCGGCTGCATCGGATAGGCGCTGTGAATAGCCCGCATCTTCTCACGCAAAGCGGCAGGCTTCACCCGGATCAGGGCGCCACCCAGCGCCGTCGCCGTCTTGATCGGTCCGAAGGAAAACATGGCGACGTCGGCCGCCGGCGAGCCCGGATAGTCGCGCCCGTTGAAGGCCTGGGCACAGTCCTCGACCGCCACGATGCCCTTGGACTTGGCAAATGCGAAGAGCGGATCGAGATCGAGCCTTGTGCCGAAGAGATGCGCGGCGACGAAAACCCGCGAGCGCCGCGTGACCGCCGCCTTCAGGCCCGCCAGGCTCGGCCCCATATGGGCGACATCGAGATCGACCGGCACCGGTATGAGGCCCGCCTCCCTGACGATCCGCACCATGCCTCTGACGTTGAGGGCCGAGAAGATCACCTCGTCGCCGGGCTTGAGGTCGAGCGCCTGCAGCAACAGATCGAATCCCGAGCGCACCGAATAGGTGGCGATCGTGTCGCCGCTCGCGCCGAAATAATCCTCGACAGCCCGGATTGCCGCCCCGCGATCCGGCGGGCGATAGCTCGCCGCCAGGCCGGCGGCCAGATCGCGCCAGCCGATTTTCAATTGCGTCCTGACCCACACGCGCGGAATTTCCTTGTTTCGCCCTGAGTTAGCGCCAATCGCCGGGCAATACCAGCGGCTGCGGCAACAGTAACCAATGGCCCGCATTGAGCTTGCCGAGCCGTTGGTCTAAACAGAAGCCATCATGGCAGATGCGGCACCAACCGGCGAGCTCACCTGGGTCGAACGCTTCCGGCAGGCGCGGCGCAAGCGCGTCAAGCGCTTCGGCAAGAATTTCATTCGCGGGCTCGCCGGCTTTCTCGGCCGCCAGTCGAAGGTGGGCGATGCCCCGGTGCTCGACTCCCGGCATTTCCCGTTCCTCGCGAGCTTCACCGGTAACTGGCCGGCAATCCGCGCCGAGGTGACGGAAATCCTCAAGCACCGCGAGGCGATTCCCCTCTTCCAGGACGTCTCGCCCGACCAGATGCGGATTGCCAAGGGCAGCAACTGGCGCACCTTCATTCTCTTCGGCTTCGGCGCGAAGCTGGAGAAGAACTGCCGCCAGGCGCCCATCACCACCAAGCTTCTCGAAGCCGTGCCGGATTTGCAGACGGCGTGGTTCTCGATCCTCGGCCCCGGCTATCACATTCCCGCCCATCGCGGCGTGACCAAGGGCATCCTGCGCGCCCATCTCGGCCTCATCATTCCGCGGGACGCCGAGAAATGCCGCATGCGGGTGGGCGACACCGTCAATGTCTGGCGCCCCGGCGAGATTTTCGTCTTCGACGATACCTATGACCACGAGGTGTGGAACGACACGACCGATGAGCGCGTCATCCTGCTGTTCGATTTCACCCGGCCGATGCGCTTCTGGGGCCGCCTGCTCAACGCCACCTTCGTCAAGCTGCTCAAGCTCACCGCCTATTACCAGGTGCCGAAGAAGAACATGGCGACCTTCGAGGACCGCTTCGAAGCCGCCACCCGCCAGGCCAACGAGACGATCGAGAAGCTTTCCGGCGCCGATTAGAACTTCACGCTCCCCGGCCCCTTGAGCTCCAGCATCGCCCGCGCCTCGGTGGGGCTGGCGATGTCGATCGACAGCTCTTCCAGAATGTGCCGCATCTTGGAAACCAGCGCGGCGTTCGACGGCGCCAGCTTGCCCTTGCCGAGGAACAGATTGTCTTCCAGCCCGACGCGCACATTGGCGCCCATCGCCGCCGCCATGGTACAGAACGGAATCTGGAAGCGCCCCGCCGCCAGCACCGACCAGTGATACTGATCGCCGAACAGCCGCTCCGCCGTCTCGCGCATCGTCAGCACATTCTGCGGATCCGCCCCGATGCCGCCCAAGATGCCGAAGATCGTCTGCACGAACAGCGGCGGCTTCACCAGCTTGCGGTCGAGGAAATGCGCCAGCGTATAGAGATGGCCGACGTCGTAGCATTCGAATTCGAAGCGCACCCCGTGGCCTTCGCCCAATCTCTTCAATATTTTCTCTATGTCACCGAAAGTATTACGGAAAATGAAGTCCGCCGAGCCTTCGAGATGCTGGCGCTCCCAATCGTGCTTGAACTCCGTGTAACGCCCCAGCATGGGATAGAGGCCGAAATTCATCGACCCCATGTTGAGCGACGTCATCTCCGGCGAGAAGCGTTCCGCCGCCGCAAGGCGCTCGTCGATCGACATGC
>CAYOZR010000161.1:0-6985 GCA_964408555.1 uncultured Aestuariivirga sp. | reverse complement strand
AGGACGGCCACGACCGCGGCCAGAAGGTGATCGCCTCGGCCTTCGCCGACATGGGTTTCGAGGTGAAGATCGGTGCATTGTTCGCGACGCCGGAGGAAGTGGCGGCCCGGGCGGCGGCGGAGGACGTGCATGTGGTGGGCGTCTCTTCGCTCACCGCCGGCCACCTCGCTCATATTCCGGTGCTGAAAGCGGCGCTTGAAAAGGCCGGGCGCGGCGACATCTTGATCGTGGTCGGCGGCGTGATACCACCGCAAGACATGCGGACGCTGATGGAGATGGGCGCCGCGGCGGTGTTTCCGCCGGGCACCGTCATCCCCGATGCGGCACTGGCGCTGCTCGGGAAGCTGAATGAACGTCTGGGCTATGCCCAGAAGGCGGCAGAAAGGAACTAGACCATGCTGACACGGTTTGCCGTTCTTGCGGTTTTGGTTTTGACTCTCGCCGGATGCGTGCTGCAGTCGCAAGAGCCGGTGTTCAGCGACGAACAGTCCAGCCTCGTGCTGGGTCCATCGGCGGTGACCATGAAGTCCTATAGCTGGAAGGACGGCGAGTGGACCGAGGACCAGGAGAGGCTCGCGCTGACGGTGGAGGGCCGCCACTATGTGGCCAAGGAAGACGACTCGACCGCCGGTCTTGCGTTCATTGCGCTCTCCGGCGACTGGTTCGCGGTGCAGGCCACGGAAGCCGCAAAGCCCACGAACTACACGCTGGCGACGGTCAAGGACGGTGTGGCGGTATTTCATCTTCTCGAATGCGTGGACCTCAAGAAGCGGGCCGGGCTCGAGGCCTATATCGACTATCGAGGCGACGACTGCTTCATCAAGGAAGGCATCGCGGCGATGGCGCTGTTCGGCGAACTGGTCAAGCAGCCGGGGGAGCCTTCGGCCAAGATCGAGCCGGTGAAGTGACGGGCGCTCATAGAGTTCGCGGTCTCAATCATGTGACGCTGGCGGTCGGCGATCTCGACCGGGCGGTCAAATTCTATGTCGAGGGGCTTGGGCTTGCACTGCGCAAGCACTGGGCGAAGGGCGCCTATCTGGAGGCGGGATCGTTGTGGATCGCGCTGTCGCCCGATCCCCTGGCGCGCCGCGAACCGCATCCCGATTATTCGCACGTGGCCTTCGATGTTTCGCAGGCCGATTTCGCCGCCATGGCGCAGCAGCTTCTCGCCGCCGGGGCGCGGCCGTGGAAGGACAATCGCTCGGAAGGCGACAGCTTCTATTTTCTCGATCCCGACGGGCACAAGCTGGAAATCCACGCCGGCAATCTGGAAACGCGGCTCAAGGCGATGGAACGGTGATTCCATGCATGTAAGCGGCAAACCCCGTGCGGATCTCACATAACAGCGTGAACGTCGCCGACGTGGAACTTGCGCCAGTTGGAAAGTTCGGTGTGGGTGAAGCCCCCTAGTTTGGCCTTTTCTTCGGCGGTCCAGACATCGATGGAAACGAGAATCGAGGCCATGGCCGCCTCGCCGGCGCGGCCGGCGCCGTCGTCGCATTTCAGCGCGATGCCGAGACCGGCATGGGGGATGCAGCCGCAATGGACGCCTTCCGCCCCGCCCTTGACGAAAAGGCGCGGCACGTCCTGCATGATCCGGGTGTCGAAGCGGCCGGTGCCCGCCACCATGAAGGGATTGGCGCGCACGGCAGCAATGATGCGGCGGGCGGCGGCGTTGCCGGGCGAGGTGAGGCGGGCAAAGCCCAGCGCCATGTTGCGCACAGGAATGGCCCAGGTGGGAACCGAGCAGCCGTCGATGCCGCAGGGCGTGGCGTCGGTGTCATGGTTGCACATGGCGGCGATGGTTCCGGCGATGGCGCGCTGCACCGGATGGCCGCGGTCGACATAGTTCTTCGGATCGGCGCCCAGCTGCCGCGACAGAGCGAGCATGCCGGCATGCTTGCCGGAGCAGTTGTTGTGGACCTGCAGGGCCTCGCCGCCGCCGCGCACCACATCGTGCTGGGCATGAATTTCCGCCGGCCAATGGGCGCCGCACTCGTACAGGTCCTCGCTGTTGCCGGCCTTGCGCAACATCGAACGGGCGACCCGCACATGGTCCGGTTCGCCATTGTGCGAGGAGCAGGCGAGAGCGATCTCCTCATCGGTGAATCCGAAACGATCGGCGGCGCCGCTCTCGATCACCGGCAGGCACTGGAAGGCCTTGATGGCCGAGCGGGGAAAAACCGGAATATCGATATCGCCCGCAGAGGCGATAATGCGCCCTGCCCGGTCGCTGACGGCATAGGCACCGGTGTGGCGGCTCTCGACGATGCCCCCACGAGTAACTTCGGCAATGACGGGATTAGGCATTGGAAGTTTCCTTGGCGGCTAGAGCGGGGGCGAGCAAATACCAGGCAAAGGCGAGAAGCTGAAGCACGAGGAAAACTCCGATGGCCCAGCTATAGCCGCGCGGATCGTAGCCGGTGGCGGTATTGGGAAAGAGGCCGATGATCAGGCCGATCATATATTGCGAGCAGAAGGCGGCGATGAACATGGCAAAATTGATGGTGGCGTTGGAGCGGCCGGCAATGTCCTTGCCGATGTGGGCGGCGAACCACGGGAAAGCGAGGATCGCCACCTGGCCGAAGGCGGCAACCGCCAGCCAGGCCGGCAGCATCAGCCCATCGATCCGGAATATGACGATCGCCTGCGCCACGAAATAGAGAACATTGAAACCGAGCATCACCCGCATGGGGCCGATGCCGCGGCGGCCGAGCCTATCGGCGATCACTCCCACCGACAGGATGCCGACCATGAAGGATATCGCCATCCACAGGAGATGGCGGGCCACGTCCTCGCGGGAAAGCCCCATGACATCGCGGAACCAGGGCCCCGCCCATAGCGTCTGGATGCCGATCTGGACGCCCGAGGTGAGGCCGAGGAGCGGCGCCAGGCGCCAGAACAGCGGCCGCCGGAGGATGGCCATGAGCTCGGCGAACTGGCGGCGGAAGGGGGCGGGCGGGCTCACCGTGTCCTGGCGCGGTGCCACGATGAAGATCAGAAACGCGGCCGCGAGGATGAAGCCCGCGAACACGACGAAAGTCGCGCGCCAGCCGATCAGCCCCACAAGCAATTCGGTTGGCTCGGTGGCGACCACGACACCGAGGGCGCCGACCGACATGATGGCGGTGTTGGCGAGCGAGCGGCGCTCGATCGGCACCCAGGTGGCGGAGGACTTGTAACTCGCCATCAGCCCCGCCGAGAAGCCGAGGCCGATCAGGGCTCGCGCCGCAAAGAGGCCGATGAAGCCGGGAGCGGCGGCAAAGCCGAGGCAGCCTATTGCCGCCACGCAGAGCAGGCCCGCCTGGACGCGGCGCGGCCCGTAGCGATCGAGCAGCACGCCGAGCGGTAACTGGAACAGCGCGAAGGCGCCGAGATAGGCGGCGGTCAATAGTCCAAGTTCGGCGGGCGAGAGTCCGGCATCGGCGACGAGATCGGGGGCCACGACGGCATTCACCGCGCGCAGCAGGTAGGAGAGGAAATAGCCGGCGGCAAAGGGTGCGAGTGCCGTGAGGACGATGCGGAGCGGGGTCATGGCAGGATTCTGTTGGCGATCCGGGCTTATAGGATTAGTGCGACAAATGCGACAGTTGTGATTCGGAGAGACGGCCCTATTTACGGCGTCCGATCGACATGGGGGAATTCCGTAAATGATCAGGCGTGCCCTGGTGTTTCAGCATATGGACAATGAGCCGCCGGGCCTGTTCGGCGAGTTCCTGCGGGCGCGGGGTGCTGCGCTCGATATCGTCATGCTGCACCGGGGTGAAGCGATCCCGTCGCTGGCGCCTTACGATTTCCTGCTGGTCATGGGCGGAGCGATGGATGTCTGGGAAACGGATACTCATCCCTGGCTCGCGGCCGAGAAAGCGGCGATCCGCGAATGGGCGCTCAACCGCAACCGGCCCTATCTCGGCATCTGCCTCGGCCTGCAGCTCCTGGCGGAAGCGCTGGGCGGCGCCGTTGGACAGTCGAAAGCCGCCGAAGTGGGCGCCGGCAAGATCGAAATCAACGGACTCCGCCGGGAGCATCCGATGACGGCGGGTCTCGGCAAGAGCCAGAAGGTGATGCAGTGGCACCATGCCGAGGTCACGCAATTGCCGGCGGAGGCCGAAGTGCTGGCCTCGTCGCCCATCACCCAGGTGCAGATCATGGCGGTGGGGCGCGAGATGCTGGCCACGCAATTCCACGCCGAGCTGACGCCGGAACTGGTCGAGCGCTGGGCCCATATCCCGCAATACCGCATCTGGCTCGACGAGGCGCTGGGGCCCCATGCCTATGAGCGGGTCGGGGCCGAGTCGCTGCCGCTGATGCCGCAGATGGCGCGAATGAGCCGCCGGCTGTTCGACAATCTGCTGGCGAACCGGGCGGTGCGCGCGGCGGCGTGATTTTCCGCCTCTCTTAACCGATGCTGGGAGCCGAGAGCGTCCACAGACCGAAGGCGGTATAGGCCACCATCAGGATCGCCAGCGGCGCTTCCAGCGCGATTGTCCGGTATCCACGCTTGCCAATGCCAATCAGCAAGAGATGCGCCACCGCGACGCCGGTGACGTGGCCGATGACGATGGCCGCCGTTTGAATCGAGAAAATCGTCAGGGATCCATTTGCGGTATTCAGGAACGACGTGGTCACGTGAAAATCGCGCAGGCCAATGAGGTTCCAGCCGTGTCCCAGGGGATCGTTCAAAACGAGCGCCGCATACTGGCCGTTGACCAGCAACTCGGTCAGGTAGTGGGCAAAGTGAAAGGCTATCGAGATCGGGATCAGCGACAGAACAAGCCTTCCCAAGAGATCGGCACATTTGCCCGGCTTTCCCGCGAGTGCCCATCCGGCGATGACCGCCACCGCGAACAGGAAGGTGAGAGCGACGAAGGCGCCGACGAGTCCCACGGTGTTAAGCCCGATGACCGCCGTGCGGCCGGGAAAGTCGAGCGGATTTATCCCCGCGAGCGACAACCACCAGAAGGTGTTCGACAGGCCGTCAAAGGATACCGAACTCAACGTGAGAAGAACAAAGAGCGCTCCAAAAACGGGGAGTGCCGGAAGATCGGCCAGGCCGGCACCAGGAACGCAGAGATGAATGTTGCTTCTTTCCGAACCGGGCCGCAACGGCCGGAACCGGATCGGCGATACCGCCGCGACGAGCCGCAAGAAGACGGCAAAGGGGTCGGCCTTGGCGAGCCACATGTCCGGTCCGAAAAGACAGTCGGCAATCAGCGTCAGAAGCGCATAGAGGGAAACGGCGGCGGCCAGCTTTGCGGGATCGTCCGGCGCAGGCGCGATTAGTTGAAACCATGCGAATGCCAGAAAGATGAGAAAGGCGGGCACATAGTCATGGACCCAGCCAGGTGGCAGACGGCGCGTCGCAAGCCTGCCACCGGAGAGCCGGTCAAGAAGCGCATAGGGACCAACAAAGGGATTGAGCCATGCCCAGGCATTGCCGAGAATGGCGTGCAGCAGCAACACGCCCACCCACCAGACGGTCCAGATCGCCAGCGGCAGCGGATTCCGCAGCGGATCGCGCGAGCCCAGGAAACCCGCGGCGATCAAGCCACACAGGATCGCAGCGCTAATCAGGCTCACCGGAACAGGCGATATTTTGGGCACCGTGCCCAAGCGCAGCTTGCAGGCGAAGCCGCGCTCGAACAGCCGATCGGGCACCAGTGCCACGAGCGCGAACGATACGGCAACCGCCAGGGCTCCGCCAAGCATTACATAACCGGTCGGAAGCAGCAGCACGAAGCCGCGTTCGGCGCCGTGGGCCAGCGCTTCATCCGCCGATGCAGCGAGAAACGAAAGACTCGCCGCGGCGAGAGCCCGGCAGCACTTCGGCATGTCAGTGCCCGATGCCGACGTAGCGGTCGATCATGCGACGGTCGGCGGCGAGCTCGGCGACTGGCATCATGGCCGTGACGCGGCCGTTCTCGACGAATGCCACGCGGCTGGCCACCGGCAGAACCGCATCGACACGCTGCTCGACCAGGATCGTGGTGACGCCATGGGCCTTCAACTCAAGAAGCGACTCGCGGATGCGCGCGATCATCGACGGCATGAGGCCCTCCGTCGGTTCGTCGAGCAGGAGCAGCTTCGGATCGATGCAAAGGGCGCGCGCCATGGCCAGCATCTGCTGCTCGCCGCCGCTCAAGGTCCCGGCGCGCTGGTTGAGCCGCTCCTTGAGCAAGGGAAACAGGCCCAGCACATGATCGAGGACGGCCGCGCCGCAGCGGCGGGCCATGAGGCCCACTTCGAGATTGTCGCGCACGGTGAGTTCGGCAAAGAGCCGCCGGCCCTGGGGAACGTAGCCGATGCCGAGCCGGGGAATTTCGTGGGGTGCGCACTGGGTAAGATCGGTTCCGTCGAAAACGATGCGGCCCTTGCGCACCGGAACAAGACCCATGATCGCCTTGAGCGCCGTGGTCTTGCCCGCGCCGTTACGCCCGAGCAGGCAAAGGATCTCGCCCGCCTCGATCTTGAGCGAGAATTCCCGCAGCACCTGGGCCTCGCCGTAGAAGCAGTCGATGGCATGAATGTCGAGCATCAGCCGCTCCCCAGATAGGCGCTCTGCACCTCCGGATTGGTCCGGATTTCGGCGGGCGTGCCCTCGGCCAGTATCCGGCCCTGGTTGAAGACGGTGATGCGATGGGCAAGGTCCATGACCACCTGCATGTTGTGCTCGATCAGCATCACCGTGGTCTCGCCGGCAATCGACCTGACAAGCGCCACGAAATTCGCAATCTCGCTGTCGGACAGGCCCTGCGTCGGTTCGTCGAGGATGAGGAGTTGCGGATCGAGAGCGAGCCCCATGGCCAATTCAAGCAGCCGCTGATGCCCATAGGAGAGCGTGCCGGCGACCTGTTCCACCCGGTCGGCGAGACCGACGCGGTCCAGGACATCGCGAGGCTTGCCGCGCCGGCCTTGGGCCGCGAGGGCAACATTCTCCAATACCGTCAGCTTCGCGAAGATGCTGGTGATCTGGAACGTATAGGCG
>CAYOZR010000160.1:0-6989 GCA_964408555.1 uncultured Aestuariivirga sp. | reverse complement strand
ATATCGGCGCGATCGTCGCCGACCGCGCGCTCGGCCTGAAGATGAAGGTGATCGCCTACGATCCGTTCCTGTCGACGGAACGGGCGGTGGCGATCGGCGTCGAGAAGGTGGAACTCGACGACATTTTCCGCCGTTCTGACTTCATCACGCTGCACGCGCCGCTCACCGAAAAAACCCGCAACATCGTCGATGCCGCGGCGCTGGCGAAATGCCGCAAGGGAGTGCGCGTCGTCAACTGCGCCCGCGGCGGGCTGGTCAATGAAGATGCGCTTTACGAGGCGCTGAAATCGGGCCATGTGGCCGGCGCAGCACTCGATGTCTTCGAGGTCGAGCCGGCCATGAGCCACAAGCTGTTCGGCCTCGAAAACGTGGTGGCGACACCGCATCTCGGCGCCTCCACCGGCGAGGCCCAGGAGAATGTGGCGCTGCAGGTGGCCGAACAGATGGCGGACTATCTGGTCTCGGGGTCCGTCACCAACGCGCTCAACATGCCGGCGATATCGGCCGACGAGGCGCCACGGCTCCGGCCCTTCATCGCGGTTGCCGAAAAGCTCGGTTCCTTCGCCGGCCAACTCACCGACGCGCCGATCCAGGCCATCGTCATCGAATATGCGGGCGATGTGGGCGAGATGAATACCAGGGCGCTCACCTCGGCGGCACTCGCCGGCGTGCTGCAGCCGATGCTCGGCACCGTCAATATGGTCTCCGCGCCGGTCGTGGCGCGCGAGCGCGGCATCCGGGTGGACGAGGTGCGCCAGACGCAACGCGGCGCCTATGAGACCTATATCCGCCTGACGGTCAAGGCCGGAGATTTTGAGCGGTCGGTGGCGGGCACCGTCTTTTCCGATGGCAAGCCGCGCATCATCCAGATCAAGGGCATCGAGCTGGAAGCCGAATTCGGCCCGCATATGCTCTATGTCACCAACCAGGACAAGCCCGGCTTCATCGGCGCCATCGGCATGCTGCTCGGCAATGCCGGGGTCAACATCGCCACCTTCAACCTCGGGCGGAAGTCCCAGGGCGAGGACGCGATCTGCCTGGTGCAGATCGACGAGCCGGTGCCCGCCGAGGTGCTGAAGGCGATCCGCCTCTTGCCGCATGTCCGGCAGGTGAAACCTTTGGCGTTTTGACCGGAGCGATCAGTCGCATGGCGGCAAAGGTCTTGAGGAACTTGCCGAGATCGGCGGAGAGCCGCTGCGGCGACACGGCGGGATAGACTTCACGCAAGATGGCATGAAGCTCGCGGCGGGTTGCCGGTTCCTCAAGCGCCAGCCAGATCACGGCCGCGGTGGCATTGAGATGCCGGATGGTGGCGCGGGTGACGAGAAAGGCATCGCTGTCGACCACATGGGTCCGGCAATTGCCGCTGCGGCCATAACGGGTTTCGCGCTTCATGCGAAAGTCTCGCCCAAGAACCGTGCCGCCTCGCCGGGGTCGCTGTAGCGCAGGCGAAACTTGCGGCGCGTGACGGCAAGCCGGTGCAGGCGATCGAAAATCATCGGCATGGGCAATTTGCGGATGATGTTTTCGGCGATCAACTCCTTCAGCACTTCCGCCGTTCCGGCCTCGACCAGCTCAGGCTTGCCGGTGTCGCGGCGTTCGAGAATCACAAAAGCCTGGATCGGCGCGGTTTCGCCGAGCTTCGCCATCTGGCCAGCGCCGAGTTTCAGATAAATCCATTGGCGATCAGCGGGTCCCCGATGGGCGGCGATGAAGTTCCGCACATCCGGCGAAAGAATTGGCGCCAGCGGCACGCGCAGCCGCAGCATGAGGCCCAAGGAGACGCCGCGCTCGTTGGGCGGTGCCAGACCCAAGACGTCGTCGCAGAAGACCTTGTGGCCATTGGCGGCGAGATTGACGATCAGGGTTGATTTGCCGGTGCGGCCGCGAGCGGGAAAGCACACAAGCCCATTGCCGATTTTCACCGCACCGCCGTGCAGGCAGAGGAGTTCCCGCTTGTCGTCGAGATACCAGTAGATCGCCGCGTCATGCACGTCGGTGATGACGCGCATCGGCGTCTTGGGCGGGATCGGATCCCATTGGCGGGCCTTGGGGGCGCCGAGTTCGTGCCAGTGCCAGCCCGCGCCACGGCGGCTGATGGCGGCGCGGGGCTTGAAACGAGGAAAGTCCGAGGGATGGCCAATTTTCAGATTCCAGCCTCGAAAGACATGCGGGAGGCCGGCCACCACGTCTTCGCAATCGGCGAAATCGACGGTCCAGCCGGTGGCTCCGAAGACAATGCGCTGTTTGGCGGGGCGGGTTGGCACGATCTTGAAAATGCGAGGGGCCGGAATTTCCGGCCCCACGATAGGTGCGATTATTGCTTTTTGCCTGCGCGGCGGCGGCGGCGCGTCCGCGACGAAGATGTGTCATCGCTTCCGGACGTCGAGTTACCGCCGGTGGAAGTACCGCCGGTTGAATTGCCTCCGGTTGAATTGCCTCCGCCGGAAGAGTTACCGCCACCGCTTCCACCGCCTCCGCCTCCACCGCTGGCTCTCGCCTCGCTGATGGTCAGGACGGTGGGTACAACATAGGCGGAAAGAGCCAAGGCGCTGATTCGGGCCAGTGCCTTGCGCCGGTTAACCGTCGAAATGTCGGACATGTGTTTATCCCTTTCATTTTACGGTTTCATCTTGTGGTGCCGCATCGGCTTCGAGAGCCTGCCGGGTCAGCACCATGTCCCGGCATCATGTTAGGTTAACACTACGGCGATGACAGGAGCCTGATAGGGGCTGTCAGCGAAATGTCACTAATCAGTCCCACAAGCCTTAACCTTACCGCGCGGCCGCCGCGGTTTTGCCGCAAGGCCGGGGCTTTATCGCAGGCCTGATGGCCGGGGGGCCTGTTGGAGGAGCCCGCCCATGCGCCTGCGTCTCGCCGCCGTCTGTCTCGTCACCACCGCCTTCACCCCCGTCTTTGCCGCTGAAATTCCGGCTCTTTCCCGTATCGATGCCGTAACCGTGTTTCCCTCCGGCGCCGAGGTGACACGCATTGCCGAAGCCAAGCTTGAGGCAGGCGAGCACAGTCTCGTCTTCGATGGCCTGCCCGGTGACCTGCAAGCCGAAACC
Source organism: uncultured Aestuariivirga sp. (assembly GCA_964408555.1). Taxonomy (GTDB): domain Bacteria; phylum Pseudomonadota; class Alphaproteobacteria; order Rhizobiales; family Aestuariivirgaceae; genus Aestuariivirga. Next base: position 3,921 of record CAYOZR010000160.1, on the reverse strand, counting down.
ATCCGCGTTGAAGGAACCTCCGGTGGCAGGATCGAAATCGGTTCGGTCGATTCCAAACTGGTTTACCTTCCATCAACCACGCTCGACGAAAGCCGCCGCCGCATCGAGCGCGACATGGAGGCGCTGCAGGACGAGCGCGGCGCCCTCGACCAGGCGATCGCCGATGCCGAATACCAGAAGAGCCTGATGCAGCAGCTTGCCTCGGGGGCCTTCACCATGCCGGCGAAGGAGGGTGAACCGCGCATGGCCGTATCCGACGAGTTGGGCAAGCTGCTCAGCCTGGTCGGCGGCAAGATGCAGGAGCTCTCCAAGATGGTGCTCGACGCCTGGCTCCGGCAGCGGGCCATCGACAAGCAGGTGAACGATCTCGCAACCGAGCTTGCCGGGCTGGCGCCGCAGGAGCAGGCGCGGATGCGAGTGATCGTGCATCTCGCCGCGCCGGCGGAGACTTCCGGCAGCTTCCGGCTCAGATACCGCATCGCCGGTGCTGGATGGCGGCCCATCTACGACGCTCGGCTCGCCACGCCGGAGACGGATGCAATGGCGAAGATCGAACTCGTCCGCCGCGCCGAGGTGATGCAGTCGACGACGGAAGACTGGGCCGATGTGGCGCTGACGCTGTCGACCGCAAGACCCGTGGGCGCCACCGCCGCACCCGATATCCTGCCGCAACAAATCGCCATGTATGATGACCTTGTCAGTCGCAGTCCCGCCGTCTCGGCCGATGCGCTGCAGAAGCTGGAAGCGCCAAAGGCCGCGGCGGAGATGGTTGGCGGCGCGGTTACGGAAGAAAAGGACAAGAGGGACGCATCGGTCGTGCAGAGCCAAGCGGAGGTCGAGATTGCCGGCTTCCAGGCCCTCTATGCGATCGCCGGCCGGGTTTCCGTCGACAATACCGGCACGGCCAAGAAGGTCCGTATCGGTACCGATGCAATCGATGCGAAGCTCACGGCTGAAGCCGTGCCGAAGCTCGATCCCAATGCCTATCTGACGGCGGCCTTCACGTTGCAAGGGGAGACGCCGTTGCTGCCCGGCCCGGTCATGCTGTATCGCGACGGCGTGTTCATGGGGCAGGGCGGCTTGCCGATGCTGTCGCCGGGCGAAGAGACCAAGCTCGGATTCGGCGCCGACGACCTGATCAAGGTGAAGCGCATCGAGGTGAAGCGCAATCGCGGCGAGGAGGGGTTGATCACCAGTTCCAACATCGACGAGCGCGCCTATGATATCATGGTGAAGAATCTGCACGATTTCGCCGTGCCGGTGACCGTGCTCGACCAGATGCCGGTTTCGAATGTCGAGGACGTCACGGTGGCGACGCTCCCCGGCATGACGCCGCCCACCCAGAAGGATTACGAGAAGAAACGCGGCGTACTGGCCTGGCAGTTCGACCTCGCCCCCAAGGCGGAAAAGGTGCTGAAGCACGGCTTCAAGATCGCCTGGCCCAAGACCATGCAGGTGGGGATGAACCTCAACTGAGGGCGAGGTAAATCGTCCATAGACCCCATAAGACAAGGCTCATCCCCGCGAAGCGCGCCATCTGCGTTTTCACGGGGATGAGCTTTTCGGCAGCGATATAGGCTGCGATTCCGAGAATCCAGCGCGGCTCCATCACCCCGCCGTAGAACAGGAGCCCCATCAGCACCCAGCAGCAGCCGAGACAATAGACTCCGTGCGAAAGTCCCATGCGGACAGCGCCGGTCGATCCCGCCCGCCAATTACGGGCGAAGAACATGAGCGGGCTCTGGCACTTGCGGAGGCAGGCGAATTTGAGCGGCGTCATCTGGTAGACGCCGGCGGCGATCAGCAGTCCCCCGCCGATTGCAGTGCTGGCCACCGCCATCATGCCGGTCAGCGGAACAAGGTCACGAAGAAGGACTTGCAGCGCCACAACGCCAAGGCTGAAACCCGTCCAGATCGTGGCATAGCCCGACGCGAACACCGCAACGGGCGCGGCGGATGCACCTTTTTCGGCGAACCGGCGGCTCATGGCGCCATAGGTGAGGATGGCGGGTGCCGCCGAGGGCAGCATCATCGCCATCATCATGGTCCACCACATGATGAAGATGAGGATCCAATAGGCCGCGCTGCCCTCGAGAGAGGCAGCCGGCATCATCAGAATTTCGCCGAGTTTCAGCGTCGTGCCGAGACCCATGGCGGCCACCAGGGCCAGCCCCGCGACCGCGATCCAGCGCTCGTTCCGCGCGGCGCGCTCGGACATGGTGTCCGGGCGCGCCGCCCCAGCGGAGTTCAATGCACGATGCCCTTGCCGGTCAGGTGCAATATGGCCAAATGCGCATGGCGGCCATTTGTGTCGAGCTTGATTGGGCCTGGCGACTTCGCCGTTCCGCTGGCGAATTCCGCCTCGGCGAATTCGAAGCCCTGGCGCAAGGAAACCTTTGCGTGATGCGGCTTGCCGGTGACCGGATTTCGGATCGCCTCGGTTTTCGCCTCCACCACGCCCGGCACGCTGAAGTGGCCTTCGCAGGTTTTCATGTTGGATTTGAACTCGATTTTCTTGAACATCGGCGCGTGCACCTTGTCGCACATCGAAACGAAGACGTTGAAGAAGGTGGCGCCCGGTTCGGTATCCTGACCGGACATGATCTTGAGTAGAGCCTCGCGCTGCTGCTCGGTCGCCCGCTCATCGACGATGGGCAGGATTTCGCCGTGGCCCATGTGGATGGGACCGGGCCAGGCGGCGGTGGCGACCCAGTTGAGGCCGTCCAGTTTCACCTTGCCGAAGTGGCCTTTCTCGATGTGCATGCCGACAGCCGCCCGGCAGGTGCCGTCGGTGGGCAGTGAGACGAACTGGCAGGGGCATCCATAGGAGCAATTGCAGGTCGCGATCTCGGGACCGCGGATCATCCAGTCGGTATGGGCCATGTGCTTCTCCTCCCGCGTGGTATTGCTTCATCCCTGGTGGACCACGCCACCACCGGAATGTTTCAGGCGATTGAACTGGCCGTAACTGTCCTTGAGCGCGAAAGCGATCGTTCCCGCCGCCGTGGCGCTGGCGCTGCCGATCTCGGCTAGCTCGAATTCAATGCCCTTGGGAATGTCGATGCGGACACGGTAGTCCTGGCCGGTGGCCGGGCTTTTGATCGGCCGTCCCGTCGATTGCAGAATGCCGGGGATTTCGACCCGCGCGCTGCGGGCGGCGATGTTCAGCTCAAGATCGATGGGCTTGAACAGGGGCGGGTGCCTGGTATCGGCCATGGCATGATAAACCCACCAGTGGGTTGCCGCTTCGTCCGTCTCGCCGCCATGCAGCACGGCGACCAGGGCGGCGCGCTGGGCAGGATTGGCGCGCACGTCGATGATCGCCTGCATCGCTCCCTTGCCCTCGAAAATCGGGCCGGGCCATGAGTAAATGAGCGCTCCGCACAGGTCATCGAGCTTCACGTCGCCGAAATGACCTTTGTCGATCCGGAAGGCCTCGAAACCCTGGCAACTGCCGTAAGTGGGAAGGCTCTCGAACTGGCAGGGGCAGCCGTAATCGCAATTACAGTTGCCAAAGGATTCGCCCTCGATCAGCCAATCAACCCGCGCCATGTCGCATACCCCCGTATGACTTTGGCCAAAATACAATAGCCCAAGTCCCTCCGGCTGTCATTTTCAGTTTTGCGGCGGCCGCTCCTGGTGTATGTCCTCGCAACGGCTCCGGCGGGAACTCCGCCGGGGCCGTTCGCATGTGTGAAAGGGATCGGCAATGGCCAATGTGGCGGTGGTTGGCGCCCAATGGGGCGACGAGGGCAAGGGCAAGCTGGTGGACTGGCTGTCGGAGCGGGCCGATGTGGTGGTGCGCTTCCAGGGCGGCCACAATGCCGGCCATACGCTGGTGATCGACGGGGTCACCTACAAGCTGTCGCTGCTGCCGTCGGGCATCGTGCGGCCGGGCAAGCTGTCGGTCATCGGCAATGG
>CAYOZR010000159.1:0-6999 GCA_964408555.1 uncultured Aestuariivirga sp. | reverse complement strand
GACTTGTTCCGGGGACCCATGGCAAACACAGGCTCGAGCACCTCCCCATCGGATCAATGGGTCGCCGGAATAAATCCGGCGATGACAAAGAAGAAGGATGCTTCGAGGCCCGCCTCCGCGCTCGCACCCCGGCATGCGGAAAAACATAAACGCCCGCAGCGATCCGCCAGATGATCCGTATACGGACAAATACGGCCTACCGCGGACGCACCACCTTGATCGGCCGGTATTCGTTTTCCTCGAGCGGCTCGAAGTGCGGTTCCTTGGTGGTGTTGGCCGCAAAGCGCGCCGCGAGTGCCGACAGCGGCGTGACCGCGGCCGCACGGACCGGCTCCGCGAGCGGATCCTCGGCCCGGCGGATCGAGCCGTAGATATAGGCGCCGTTCTCCACCGAGATCGATTCGTTGATCACGTCGCCTTCGACATGGGCCCCCGAATAGAGATGCACATGGGTGCCTCTGATCGGACCGATCACCCTGCCGCGGACGAAGACCTCCTCGGCCGCGACTTCGCCCTGCACCAAGCCATTGGCTTCGACAACGCAGACCAGCGCACGGACGCTGCCATGCACGGTGCCGTCGATCTGCAATTCGCCGCCGGTCGTGAGGTTTCCCTCGATCACCGCGTCCCGCGAGATTGCCGAAGGTTCCGGCCGCGCGCCCGAACCGTTGCCGTCTTTGGATTTTCTGTAGCGCTTGAAGAACATCGCCTGCCTCGATCCCTTCCTCGATCCCTTCGCTCCGGCCATCACCCGACAATAACCCGTCGCGGCGGGCTTGTCATGGCCGAATAATGTCCGGCCACGGTTTGGCCCATGTTTGATGGCCAATGGAGCTTGCCGCCTGCTGCTAGCTTCATGCTATTGATGCCGGCGGGATATGGCCGCGAGCGCGGCCCAGGTGGGCGAGAAGGTAAGAAAAGAGTCGGAATTGCGGCGGCGTGTGACCAAAATATCGGCGCTGGTTCTGCTCTCGGTCATCGCGGCAATCGCGATCGCCGGGGCGGTCTTCTATTGGCGCTTGTCGCTGGGGCCGGTGTCGCTCAATTTCATGACCGGCACGATCCAGAGCCAAATCAACAAGAATCTCACCGGCATGACGGTGGCGGTAGAAGGCGCGGTGATCGAACGGGCTGCGGGAAGCGGCATTCCGCAATTCCGCCTGCGCAACATCGTCCTGCGGGACGCCGAGGGCAAGACCATGGCGCGGGCGCCGCGGGCCGCCATCGGCGTCGACGAGTTGGCGCTCTTCACCGGCCGCATCGTGCCGAAATCGCTGCAGCTCATCGGCCCGCGGATTTTCGTCAGGCGCAGTCTTGAAGGCGGCATCGAGCTGGGCTTCGGCACGCCGGCGGCAGGGGAGGACGAAGCGGTCGTGCTGCAAGACGACTCGGGGGCCACAACTGGAAAGAGCGATCAGGCAAACGGCGCCGGCATGATCGAATCGGAAACCCGCGGCGGCTGGTTGATTGATGCTCTCTCCGGCGATGGCGGCGACAACGCCCAGGCGATCAGTTCGATCGAGAATATCCGGGTGACCGAGGCTTCGATCCGACTCTACGATGAGGCAAATGATTCGGAATGGTACGCGCCGAGCGCCGACTTGGTGTTCCGCCGCATGCCGTTCGGCTTTACCGTCTTCACCAACGCTGCGATCGCCAACGGCGTCGAGGCCGGAACCTGGCGCACCGAGATCTCCGCCAGTTACCGGCGTGACAGCAAATCCTTCTCGATCGGCGCCCGGTTCTACGATCTCTTGCCTGCCAATATTTCGGATCAGATCTTCGCCCTGTCACAACTGGCTCGCGTCAAGGTTCCACTCTCCGGTCATGCCGAAATCGAAATGACCGATGCCGGCGCGATTGCCAAGGCTTCTGCCGAATTTTCAGCCGCGGCGGGCGAAGTTGGCCTGCCGGATTATCTGGCGCAGCCCATCGCGGTCCAGGAAGGCTCCTTGCGGGCCGACTACGATCCCGTGACCGGCGGCTTCGTGATTTCCGATTCGGTGCTGGTCGCTGGCGGCTCACGTTCTGAACTCAGCGGCGGAATTTTGCCGGTCCGCTCCGCCGACGGCCGGCTCTTGGCACTCAAGATCGATTTGAAGGCAAGAAGCACTGGCGCCGCGGAATCGAATGCAACTGCCGCCGACAGGGTCGACCGGATCGACTTTTCCGGCACTGCTGCGATCGAGGAAGCACGCCTCGACATCGACGATCTGACGGTGATGGCAGCCGGCACCGGGGTGCGGCTGCACGGCACGATTACCGGCGGTTCGCAATCGGCCGGTATCCGTCTTGCAGGCCGGGTCAAGGATCTTTCGTCGGAACTGCTGAAACGTCTGTGGCCACCCGTTGTCGCACCGAAAACGCGGAATTGGATCGATCAGAATATCAAGGCCGGCAAGATAACCGAGGGCGAATTCCGGATCGACCTGCCGGTCGACGCCATGGCATTCGCCGTGCGCGACATGCGGCTGCCGGACGACAGCATCAACCTTCGCTTCAAGATGGCGAATGTCACGACATCGTATTTCAAGGATCTGCCGCCGCTGCGGAATGCGGACGGCGAAGCGGAACTGCGCGGCAACGAGTTTTCCGTCAAGGTCGGCAATGCAATATTGACGCTGCCGTCGGGACATCAAGTGACGCTGGCCCAAGGAACCATGGAGGCCACCAGAATTCTGGCCCCCGAGACACCGGCGGTGTTCACTTTCAATGCCAAGGCGAGCGCGCAGGTGTTGCTCGAATATCTCGACCTGCCGGCCCTGTCGCTCATCACCAATGCCGGTATCGACAGCAGCGGACTGGGAGGCGAGGCCAGCCTGGCCGTCACTCTGAAGTTGCCGCTGGTCAAGAACCTGCCGCGCGAGCGCGTGGTCGTCACGGCCACGGCAAGGATCGAGAATGCAAGTCTCGAAGGCGCGCTGCCCGGCATCGACATCACTGGGGGCAGCTTCGATATCGCCGTGGCCGAGGGCAAGATCGAGGCGCAAGGACCGGCCAAGATCAACGGCATTCCGGCAACAATCTCATGGAAGCGAGGAGCCGGCCGCGGTGCCCGGCAATCCGCCGAGATTACAGCGGAACTCGACGAAAAGCAGCGCGACAAGGTCGGTGCCAGCCTGGGCGGCTACATCCGCGGACCAGTACAGGTCAAGGCCACCATTCCCGATATCGCAGACGAACAAGGTCGCGTCGACATCGAGGCCGATCTGTCGAAAGCCGAATTGCGCCTCGGCGCCATCGCCTGGGTGCGGCCGCCGGTACCGAAGACCAGTGCCAACTTCTCCTACCTATCACGCGGCGAGGCAGGGCGCCGGATCGAAAATCTCGAGATCAAGGGCCCGGGGTTCCTCATCAAGGGCGACATCAAGCTGGCCGCGAAGGGCGGCTTGCGCGAGGCCCATCTCACTGACGTCCGGTTGAGCGAGGACGATCACTTCGCGATCGATATGAAGGCCGTCGATGGCGGCATGGCCGTGAACATTTCGGGTGACCGCTTTGATGCAAGGCCGCTGATCAGGTCGATGTTCGGGCCGAAGGCAGGGGGAGGCACGGGCGGCGGCGACAGCCAACTTATCACCGTCAATGCCGACATCGGCCGCCTCTATGCTCACCGCGGGGAAGTCATTACCGCTGTGACCGGCACCATCAGCACGCGAGCCAATACGGTGCAGCGCGCCGAGATTCGCGGCACATTCCTGTCTGGCCAACCGATCGCCCTGCGTATCGTTCCGGCCGGCGACGACCGGGAATTGCGCATCGCCGGCCGCGATGGCGGGGCGGCATTGCGTGCCGCCAATCTCTATTCCAAGGTCGCCGGTGGCCAGATCGATTTCTATGCCCTGCTCGCCAACGATGCGAACTCCTCGGTGCGGCGCGGGCAACTGATCCTCCGCAGTTTCGAGGTGCGCAACGAAGCGGCCCTCGCCGAACTCGACCAGAAAGGCAAACCGCGGCAATCGGGCCCGCGCAAGGAGGGCATATCCTTCAAGCGCCTGACACTACCCTTCACCACCGATGCGAAATTCGTCCGCATCGGCGACTCGCTGATTCGCGGTGACGACCTGGGCGCCACCGCCGGAGGCCTGATCCGCAAGAGCGACGGGGCCATCGACATCACCGGCACGATCATTCCGGCCTACGGCGCCAATGCGGCCCTTGGCAAAATTCCGCTGATCGGCGATATCCTCACAGGCGGCGGCGGCGAGGGGATTTTCGGCCTCACCTATGCGCTGGGCGGGACCATGGCGGCGCCGCGCTTTCAGGTAAACCCGGTCTCGGCCATAGCACCCGGCATTCTCCGCAAATTCTTCGAGTTCGACGGCTCCGTCCCTCCGCCCCAAGATTTGCAGAAGAACGGCGACAAGAGCGGCTGATCATGCGGGCTTCACCAGCACGTGTTTCTTCTTGCCCATCGAGAGCTTGATCGCCCCGTCGGCATTGAGGTGGGCGAGTCCGAGAGTCAGCTTCTCGTCCGAGATCTGGATGTCGTTGACGCGGACCGCGCCACCCTGCACCGCACGCCGCGCCTCGCCATTCGACGAGGCAAAACCGGCTGCCACGCAGGCCTGAAGCAATCCCGCGCCTTGCTTGAGATCGAGCAGGATCGTGGGCAGTCCCTCGGCGCTGGCGCCCTCCTCGAAGGTCTTCCGCGCCGTCTCAGCGGCAGCCTCGGCGGCGGCGCGGCCATGCAGCATGGCCGTTGCCTCATTGGCGAGGATTTTCTTGGCCTCGTTGATCTCGGAGCCTCCGAGGCCCGCAAGGCGCTCAATCTCGGCGATCGGCAATTCGGTATAGAGCTTGAGGAAGCGCGCCACGTCGGCGTCCTCGGCGTTGCGCCAGTATTGCCAGTAGTCATAGGGCGAGTGCAGATCGGCGTTGAGCCAGACGGCGCCGGCCGCGGTCTTGCCCATCTTGGCTCCCGACGACATGGTGAGCAGCGGCGTGGTCAGCGCATAGAGTTGCCTTGCATCGACGCGGCGGCCCAGTTCCATGCCGTTGACGATGTTGCCCCACCGGTCCGATCCGCCCATCTGCAGGATGCAATCGCGGCGGCTGCTCAGCTCGAGGAAATCATAAGCCTGGAGGATCATGTAGTTGAATTCGAGAAAAGTGAGCGGCTGCTCGCGCTCGAGGCGGAGCTTCACCGAATCGAAGGCGAGCATGCGGTTGATGGTGAAGTGCACGCCGTAGTCGCGCAGGAAGTCGATGTAGTTAAGATTGTCCAGCCAATCGGCATTGTCGACCATCAGGGCGTCGCCGGGACTTTCGCCGAAAGTCAGGAACTTGGTGAACACCTGCCTGATGCCCGCCAGATTTTCGGCGATCTGCGCATCGGTCAGCAGCCTGCGGCTCTCCTCCTTGCCGGACGGATCGCCGATTTTCGTGGTGCCGCCGCCCATCAGCGCGATCGGGCGGTGGCCGGTCTTCTGCAGCCAGCGCAGCATCATGATCTGGACGAGCGATCCGGCATGGAGGCTCGCGGCCGTCGCATCGAAGCCGATATAGGCGGCGATGCGGCCGGCCTTGGCCGCGGCATCAAGGCCGTCGGCATCGGATATTTGGTGGATGAAGCCGCGTTCACCGAGGACATTCAGGAAATCGGACTTGAACTTGCGCATCGAAATCACTCATTTATGGGTGGCGGGTCTTAGCACGGAGAAAACCCCTGTCAAAACTGGTGAGCGCACTCGGGCTGATGTCGGGAACCTCCCTCGACGGCATCGACGTGGCTTTGGTCAAGACCGATGGCAGGCACGAGGTTCACCGGGGACCGGCGCGCACCTATGCCTATGAGCCCGACCAGCGGGCGATGCTCCGCGAGGCCATCGCCGCGGCGGCGCAGTTGACGGACCGCCGGGCGCGGCCGGGAAGTCTTGCCGCCGTCGAGTGGTCGCTCACTGAATGGCACGCGCTGGCGGTTCAGTCTTTCTGCGAAGAGACGGGCATCACCGGCAGCGAAATCGACGTCATCGGCGTTCACGGCCAGACGGTGAGCCATCGTCCCGAGATCGGTCTTACGGTGCAATTGGGCGACGGCGCATTGCTGGCGCGGCGCACCGGGAAACCGGTGGTCTATGACATGCGCGCGGCCGACGTGGCGGCGGGCGGCCAGGGCGCGCCGCTGGTGCCGGTCTACCACCGCGCGCTGGCGGCAAAATTGGCCGAGCGGCCGGTCGCCTTCGTCAATATCGGCGGCGTCGCCAACATGACCTGGATCGGCGCCGGTGACGAGATCGCGGCCTTCGACACGGGGCCCGGCAACGCGCCGATCAACGACTGGTGCGAGCGCCATCTGGGCGAGCCCTTCGATCGCGACGGGGCGCTGGCTGCAAAGGGCGTGCTGGATGCCAAGGCCTTCATGACCCTGGCGCGGCATCCCTATTTCGAGAAGCCCATTCCAAAATCGCTTGACCGCAACACTTTCGATATCTCCTGCCTTGAAGGCCTGAGCCCGGCGGACGGGGCGGCGACGCTGGTGCATTTCACCGCCACGTCGATCGGGCGGGCGGCGGGGCGCTTCGCCGAGCGCCCGAAGCTCTATGTGATCTGCGGCGGCGGACGGAGAAATCCGAGTCTGATGAAAGAGATACGCGGGCTTTTCGAGCCTCTGGGTGAACGTGTGCTGGCGGCCGAGGAGGCGGGCTTCGATGGCGATGCCATGGAGGCGGAGGCGTGGGCCTATCTGGCGGTCCGAAGCCTGTGCGGACTGCCGCTGACCTACCCCATGACAACGGGCGTGGGGCGGGCGATCACCGGTGGAGTGCTGGCCAAACCGGATGGTGGGGGTTGAAGCCAAGTCGATCGGACTCTTCGAGGCCCGGCTGCGCCGGGCACCTCGGGGTGAGGGGGTGGTGAAGATTCACAATTGTCAAACAGCGGAAGGGCTTCGGCCATAGCTTCGCCCTTGGTGGAAGTGGCACATCCCACCTCCGGGGGGTCTCTCCTTCCCTTTTGGCAAAGAGAAGGGTTGCGCGGGCGCTGCCCTACGCGGTGTGC
>CAYOZR010000158.1:0-7101 GCA_964408555.1 uncultured Aestuariivirga sp. | reverse complement strand
CATCGCTCTGGCGGAAGCCGCCACGCCGGCGGACCAAGCGTGCCATCGGGCGGCCCTTCTGCAGGTGGTCGGGCACCGCCGCGATGGCCGCCAATTGATCCTCGGTTTCCTCGTAGGGAAAGCGGGCGCAGAATTCGTCGAAGGCGCCGTCGGGCGGCGGCAGGATGTCGCCGGGTTTGAGTTCGCGCGCCGCCGCCGTCTTGATCAGGCTTTCCGCCATCTCGCGGATGCGTTGCTTGAGGCGGGCCTTCCTGGCCTGCCAGGCGCCGCCGCCCAGCCGGTCGAGCTGGGCGCCCTGTTCGCCGGAACCGTAGCGGGTCAGCAACTCGATGTTCTCGACCGGCAGGAACAGCCGGTCGTTGCCGGCATACATGATGAACAGGCAGTCGTGGGGGGCGCCCTGTACCTCGATGGTCTTGAGGCCCTCGAAGCGGCCGATGCCGTGATCGACATGGACGATGAGATCGCCCGGCGACATGGCCGAGAGTTCGTTGATGAAGTCGGAGGCCTTGCGGCTCTTGCGGGCGCGGCGCACCAGACGGTCGCCGAGAATATCCTGCTCGGCGATCACCACCAGATCGCCGGCCTCGAAGCCCTCCTCCAGACCCAGGACGACGAGGCTGACGATGGAAGGATCGCGGCTGCGCGCCTCGGCCCAGTCCGCGGCCGTGGCGAGCGGCGCCAGTTCGTGGTCCTTGAGAATCGTCTCCAGCCGCTCGCGCGAGCCGTCGCTCCAGGCGGCGATGACGACGCGCCGGCCCTGCTTGCGCAAGGCTTCGGTGTGGGCCTTCACCGCCTCATAGACATTGCCGCCCTTCTCCGCCCGCTCGGCGGCAAAGCCGCGGCCACGCCTGACGCCGAAGGAGATGGCGGAGGCTTCCGGGCTTTCGAAGGGCGACAGCGCCAGGGTGCAGCGGTCGGCGAGGATTTCGGCCAGTTCGGTTTCGCCGAGGTAGAGCGTCTCCGGCTTCAGCGGCTTGTAGGGGGCGGCGCCGAAACTCTGCTTGTCGAGGGCCTCGCGGCGGGCGTTGTAGAATTCCATCACCTGATCGCGGCGGGCAGCACCGGCCTCGCCGGCCGCCTGATCGAGCGAGACGGCGGCGCCGGGCGCATAATCGAAGATGGTTTCGAGGCGCTCGTGAAACAACGGCAGCCAATGCTCCATGCCCTGGTAACGGCGGCCGCCGGTCACCGATTCATAGAGTGGATCGGCAATGTCGAGGCCGCCGAAGGCCGCCGCATAGGCGGTGCGAAAGCGGCCGATCGCCTCCGGCATCAGCAGCACCTCATTGGCGGGATGTAGCACGATGCGCTTCAGCGTGCCGGTGGAGCGCTGCGATTGCGGATCGAAGCTGCGGATCGATTCCAGCGTATCGCCGAAATAGTCGAGCCGCACCGGGGCTTCCGCGCCCGGCGGGAAAATATCGACGATGCCGCCGCGCACTGCGAAATCGCCGGGATCGACGACGCTGCCCGAGCGCGCGAAGCCGTTCCCGGCGAGGAAGACGAGAACACTTTCCATGCCGGCGCCCCGGCCGGGGGCGGCGGTGAAACCGGCGCCGCCGATCAGGCTTCGCGGCACCACGCGCTGCTGAATGGCATTGACGGTGGTGAGAAGGATCAGCGGATGGTCCACCGGCCGCGTGAGACGCGACAGGGTGGCGAGCCGGCGGGCGACGATCTCGGCGGCCGGCGATACCCGGTCATAGGGCAGGCAATCCCAGGCCGGAAAGCGCAACACCTCGAGCTCCGGCGCGAAGAAGGCAAGCTGCTCGGCGAGTGCGGCCAGGCGCTGATCGTCGAGAGCCACATGAATGAGCGGACGGCTGCCCAAGTGGCGCGCGACCTCCGGCAGCAGCATGGCATCGAAACCCTGCGGCACGCCGGAAACGGGGACCCGGCCCGTCAGGCCGAGCCGGGCCTTCAGGCGCGAGATATCGATCATGGGCGGTGGCTCAGCATCTCGAGAAGCAGCGGCGGTCCGTCCGGCAAAGCTTCCTGCCGCGTGGCCCAGGCCAGCAATTGCCGGTCGGGAACGTCGACGATCGTCTCGAGCGCGTCGAGTTGAGCTTCCGTCATGGCATCGATGCGGGCACACACGAAGCCGCCCAGCAACAGGTCCATCTCCTTGATGCCACGATGATTGGCACGCCAGAGGAGCCGCTTGCGGCGGGTTGCGAGAGGTTCGGCTGGGGCAGACATTGCGGCGGTGGTTTGCCCCATCCGCCCTTGCGCCGCAACCCATTCCAACCGAAATTGCGCCGATGCGTCCCGCCATCCTCAATCCGCTGTTCGCCAGCGCCGCCGCCATCAAGGGCATCGGCCGCAAGCTCGACAAGACCCTGGCGAAACTGCTGCGGCCGGGGGCGGAAGAGACAGGCGAGGCCGCCCGCATCGTCGATCTTCTGTTTCACCTGCCGACGGGCCTCGTCGACCGGCGCTACCGGCCGCGCATCGCGGATTTGCCGCGCCAAGGCATCGTCACCATCGAGGTCACAGTCAGCCGCCACCGGCCGCCGCCGCGCGGCAGGCGCGTGCCCTATCGGGTCGATGTGGCCGATGAAACCGGCCCTTTGACCCTGGTGTTCTTCCACGGCGTGGCCGACCATTTGCTGCGGGCGCTCCCGGTGGGCGAGCGGCGGTTCGTCTCGGGCGCCATCGAGTGGTACGAGGGCGCGCCGCAGATCGTCCATCCCGACCACATCGTGCCGCCGGCCGATTTCGAACATTTGCCGCTGATCGAACCCATCTATCCCCTGACCGAGGGACTTTCGGGCAAGGTTCTGGCGCGGGCGATCCGCACCGGGCTCGATGCGGTCCCGGCCCTGCCGGAATGGCAGGACGAAGCGTACCGGCAGCGCCACGGCTGGCCCGATTTCGCCACGGCGCTGCGCACCCTGCATCATCCGGAAACGCCGGCGGCGCTTTCGCCCGATGCGCCGGCCCGCATGCGGCTGGCCTATGACGAGTTGCTGGCCAACCAGCTGGCGCTTTCGCTGGTGCGCGGGCGCATGAAGAAGGCCAAGGGCCGCAGCCTTGCCGGCACCGGCGAAAGACGCGCCAAGATCGTTGCCGCCCTGCCCTACAGCCTGACGGATTCGCAAACGGCGGCGATAGAAGAAATCCTCCGCGACATGGCGGCGGGCGAACGCATGCTGCGGCTGCTGCAGGGCGATGTCGGCTCCGGCAAGACGGTGGTGGCGCTCATCGCTCTCGCCGCCGCCGTCGAAAGCGGTGCCCAGGGCGCCTTCATGGTGCCGACCGAAATTCTCGCCCGCCAGCATTTCGCCAATCTCCAGCCCTATTGCGCGGCGGCGGGGATCAGGCTTGCCATTCTCACCGGCCGCGAAAAGGGCCGGGGCCGCGACGACGTGCTGGCCAAGCTCGCCGAAGGCGCCATCGATATCCTGATCGGCACCCATGCGCTGTTTCAGGAAGGCGTCGCGTTCAACGATCTGGGGCTTGCGGTCATCGACGAGCAACACCGCTTCGGGGTGCATCAGCGGCTCGCCCTGCAGGCCAAGGCGGGGGCCGCCACCGATCTCCTGGTGATGACGGCGACGCCCATCCCGCGCACCCTGGCGCTCACCGTCTATGGCGACATGGATGTCTCGAAACTCACCGAGAAGCCGGCGGGCCGGCTGCCGGTCGATACCCGCGTCATGCCGGTGGCGCGCATGGACGAAGTGATCGGAGGACTCGCGCGCCAGATCGCCCAGGGCCATCGCATCTACTGGGTCTGTCCGCTGGTCGAGGACAGCGCGCTGGTCGATCTGGCGGCGGCGGAAGAGCGCTTCAAGGTCCTGGCGGCGCAGTTGCCGGGACAGGTGGGCCTGGTGCATGGCCGCCTCAAGCCCACGCAGCGCGATGCGGTCATGGCCGATTTCAAGTCCGGCGCCATCGCCGTGCTCGTCTCCACCACGGTCATCGAAGTGGGCGTCGAGGTTCCGGAAGCCAGCGTCATGGTGATCGAGAGTGCCGGGCGTTTCGGGCTTTCGCAACTGCATCAGCTGCGCGGGCGGGTGGGCCGGGGCGCGGCGAAATCGGCGTGCCTCCTGCTCTACCGCGAGCCGCTGGGCGAAATGGCCAAGGCGCGACTCACGATCATGCGCGAGACCGAGGACGGCTTTCGCATCGCCGAGGAGGATTTGCGGTTGAGGGGGGCTGGCGAAATGCTGGGCACGCGCCAGTCGGGCCTGCCGATCTTCCGCATGGCCGATCTTTCCCAGCATGGCGAGCTGCTGGCGGCGGCGCGCGACGATGCGGCGCTCGTGCTGGCGCGCGATGCAACGCTCACCAGCCCGCGCGGCGAGGCGCTGCGCGTACTGCTCTATCTGTTCGAGCGCGACGAGGCGGTCAGGTTGCTTTCCGCCGGCTAGGCTTGCGGCGCGGCTTCTGGTTGGCGAGCCGGCGCGCGGCTTGCGCTTCGATCTCGGCGGGCAGCGGCTTGGCGGGAAACACCAGGCCCATGGAAATCACCAGCTTGAGGCCGTCCTCGACCGACATGGCGAGGATATTCACCTCCGCGGCATCGGCGAAGAAGACATAGCCCGAGGTCGGGTTCGGCGTGGTCGAGACATAGATCGCATACATCTTGCGGCCGGCTTCGAGGCCCACCTGCGAGCCATCCACCTCGCGCGAGACGAAGGCCAAGGACCAGGTGCCCTTGCGCGGCCATTCGACCAGGCAGACGTTGCGGAAGGAGGCGCCCTTCTGCGAGAAGATGGTCTCGAATATCTGCTTCGAGCCCTTGTAGATCGAGCGCACCACCGGCATGCGGTTGAGCAGCTTATCCCACCAGCCGATGAGGGTGCGGCCGACGAGATTGGCGGCGAGCGCGCCGATAAGCGTGATGGCGACGAGGGCGAAGATCAGGCCGTAGCCCGGAACCTTGAACGGCAGATAGGTGTCGGGATTGTAGACCACCGGAATGAGCGGCTTCACCCAGGCATCGAAGAAGGTGACGAACCAGTAGGTGGCCCAGATGGTGATGGCGATGGGCGCGGTGATGACCAGGCCGGTGAAGAAATAGGCGCGCAGCCGGCCGAGAAACGAGCCGTGCGGCTTGGGGCCGATGTCGACGGTCTCGATGGGTCTCTGGGGTTCGGGGCTTGCCATGTCGCCCGGTTGATTGCATGAACTGCCGCGCTTTAGCAAGACAGACAGAATCATCATGATTTTCGCAAATTTGGCGCGGTCCGCCTTCCTGGCCCTCGGCTGGGCAAGCGTGGGACTGGGCGTCCTCGGCGTGATCTTTCCGGTATTTCCGACCACGCCCTTCCTGCTGGTGGCGCTGTGGGCCTTCACGCGCTCCTCGCCGGAGCTGGCTGAGCGGATCAGAAGCAACCGCCGGCTTGGGCCCACGATCCGCGATTGGGAGGAATTCGGCGTCATTCCGGCCAAGGCCAAGCTGCTCGCCATGGCGATGCTGGCCGGTTCGTTTGCCTATTTGTGGCTTGGCACGGCGGCGCCAGTGTGGCTCGCGGCGGCGGTGGCGATCATCCTCGCCGCGGTCGCCGCCTATATCCTCACGCGCCCCAGCCTGAGGCCGCAAGCCTGATCACTGCTCCGCCGAGGCGCTGCGGTTGGGGAGGGTCGGATATTGGTCCGCCCAGACGCGGGCCCGGGCCTCGGCCTCGAGACGTTCTTCCTCGCTGACCGACGCCACGATCCGGTCAAATCGGTCGAAGATTTCCGGGTTTTCCTCAGGGCGCGCCGATTGCTGCGCCAGGATGTACCACATGACGGCGCGGGTGCGGTCCAGGCGCACCAGCTTGCCCTCCCAATAGAGATCGCCGAGATAGGCCTCGGACTGGGCATGGCGCTTGCGGGCCGCGGCGATCAGCCATTTGAGGCCCTGCTGCGGATTCTGCTTCATGCCCTCGCCCCTGATATTCATGATGCCGAGAGCAAATTGCGCCGAAGGGTGGCCATAGGTGGTGGCGACCTTGAGATAGGTGCGGGCGGCCGAGGCGGGATTCTTTGCGATGCCGGCGGCGGCAATGCCGCTGCGCTGGTAGTCGGCGATGCGCACCAAGGCATCGACGCAAATCCGCAGCCGCTTCTGGTCGGGCTCCTCGGGATCGTAGAGTTCCGCCACCCGCGAATAATAGGAGAAGGCCGTGGCGTCGTCGCGCGGCACGCCGCGGCCGGTGCGGTACATGTGGCCCAGATACCAGTCGGCCCCCATGTTGCCGTCTTCCGAGGCGCGGCGGAAGAATTTCAGGGCGCGCTGGTAATTGCCGTTCTTGTAGGCCTTCTTGGCCTTCTTGAAATCGTCGGTCCAGAACGGGATGTCGATCTCGGGCAGGCTGATGTCGGGAGCGGCCGGCAGATACGAATAGAATTCGGCGAATGCGCCCTCGCCGGCCAGGGCGCCGCGCGGGGAAGCAAGCGCAAGCACCAGCAGCGCCAGAATCGCCGCAACAACGGTTCTCGTCAGACGCGCAACTCCGCCGTTCACGCAGCCCTCAGATATCGGCGTAGCAAACACCTTCTTCAGATCCTCCCGGATGCGTCACCGCACCCGAAACAGCAGGGCCGACCTGCTGTGCGTATTTCCACAGGGCGCCCGAGCCATAGCCGTGCTCGCGCGGTTTCCAAGTCTTCTTCCGTTCGGCAAATTCCGCCTCGCCGACGTTGCAGGCGAGGGTTCCGGCAACGGCATCGAGAGTGACGATGTCGCCGTCCTTCAACAGGCCGATGGGGCCGCCGAGCTGGGCTTCGGGACCGACATGACCGACGCAGAAGCCGCGCGTCGCACCGGAGAAGCGCCCGTCGGTGATCAGCGCCAGCTTGTCGCCCATGCCCTGGCCGTAGAGGGCCGCCGTCGTCGACAGCATCTCGCGCATGCCGGGGCCGCCGCGCGGACCCTCGTAGCGGATGACCAGCACTTCGCCTTCCTT
Organism: uncultured Aestuariivirga sp.; assembly: GCA_964408555.1. Taxonomy (GTDB): domain Bacteria; phylum Pseudomonadota; class Alphaproteobacteria; order Rhizobiales; family Aestuariivirgaceae; genus Aestuariivirga. Next base: position 196 of record CAYOZR010000158.1, on the reverse strand, counting down.
GTACTGGCGGTTCTTCACCGCCTCGAAGCAGGCTTCCTCGCTATCGAAGCAGCGGGCGGGACCGGAGAATTTCAAGTTGGTCATGCCGGCCACTTTGACGATGGCGCCTTCGGGGGCGAGATTGCCCTTGAGGCCGACGACGCCGCCGGTCCTGGTGATCGGCTGGTTGGCGGGGCGGACCACGTCCTGATCCGGG
>CAYOZR010000157.1:0-7288 GCA_964408555.1 uncultured Aestuariivirga sp. | reverse complement strand
CATGGTGGGTGATGATCAGGAAACGCGTCTCGGTGCGTTCCAGCATCGCATCCAGCAGATTGCAGAAGCGCTCGACATTGTGGTCGTCGAGGGGTGCGTCCACTTCGTCGAGCACGCAGATGGGCGAGGGGTTGGTGAGGAACACGGCGAAGATGAGCGACAGCGCGGTGAGCGTCTGTTCGCCGCCCGACAGGAGCGACAGCACCGTGGGCTTCTTGCCCGGCGGATGGGCGAGGATTTCGAGGCCGGCCTCCAGCGGATCGTCGGATTCGATCAGTTGCAGTTCGGCCTTGCCGCCGCCGAACAGCGTGGTGAACAGCTCGCCGAATTTCTCGTTCACCGTGCCGAAGGCATCGAGCAGGCGCTGGCGGCCCTCGCGGTTGAGACTTGAAATTGCGCCGCGCAGCTTGGCGATCGCCTGGGCGAGATCGTCGCGCTCCCTGATCAGGCCGTCGAGCTGCTTGGCCACTTCCGCGGCCTCTTCCTCGGCCCGCAGATTGACGCCGCCCAGACGCTCGCGGTCGTCGCGCAGGCTCACGAGCTTGCGCTCGATTTCATCGGCCGGCGGAATTTTGGCGGCATCGAGTCCGGCCACGGTCACGATCTCGCCGGGCGCGCATTGCAAAGTTTCGGTGATCCGCCTTTCGCAGGCCTCATGCCGCTGCTGCGCCGCCTCGAGCTTGGCGCCGAGCCGCGCATGGTCCTCGCGGGCTGAAGACAATTGCTCCTGCAGGCCGCGCAAATGCTGGTCGGCGGCGCGCACCTCGTTTTCCGCGGTGGCCAGGAGATCGGCGGCGGCCTTGCGGGCGGCTTCCGCCTCGCCGAGGAGGTTCATCAGCTTGGAACGGCGCTCCGCCAATTGCCGCGGCAATACCGCCAGTTCGGCGATCGCCCCGCGGGTTTCCCGCCCGCGCGCCGAGAGCGCCTCGACCTGTTCGCGCGCCCTTCTTCCGCGCTCGCGCCATTGTTCCTGTTCGGCGGCGATTGCCCTGATGCGTTCGGCCCGGGCCCGGGCTTCGCGCTCCAGCCCGTCGTGGCGGGCCCGCGCTTCGCCATAGGCGGCGCGGTCGCGCTCCACCGAACCGCGCAAGCCGCCGAGCTCGATGTGAAGCCCGTCGAGGGCGGGGAGTGCCGCGGCTTCGGCCACGAAAGAGTCATGCTGGGCGCCCACATCCGCCAGGCTCTGCGCGATGCGCCGCCGCGCTTCGTCGAGGGCGCTGGTCTGGGCCAGGCGTTCCGCCGTTTGGCGCTCGTGGTTGCTCAATGCCCGCCTTGCGAATTCGACCGCCGATGTGGCCGCCCGCCAGGCCTCGCGCTTCTCGCGCTCCTCGCGCATTCGCGCTTCGAGAGCCAGCCGCGCCGCCTCGAACTTCTGCCGAGCGGCTTCCGCAATGGCGATCGATTCCCGCATCTCGATTTCGAGCGAGGCGAGACGGTTGCGTTCGGACAGCCGCTTGGCGGCGGCGCTTGGCGCATCCGCCGCCGCGGTGAAACCGTCCCAGCGCCACAGATCGCCCTCGCGCGAGACCAGCCTCTGGCCGGGCATGAGCTGCGGCTGCAGCGCCTGTCCCAGCGCCCGCGATACGACGCCGATGTGGGAGAGCCGGCGGGCCAGCGCCGGTGGCGCCTCGACGAACCGGCTCAGGGCTTCCGCCCCGCCGGGAAGCGGCGCGGCGCGATCGAGCGGCGGCAGTCCGCGCCAATGCACCGGTGCCGCCTCGTCGGCCGAAGCGTCGATGTCGTCGCCCAACGCCGCGCCCAATGCCGCCTCATGGCCCGCGGCCACCTTGACCGCATCGATTAGCGCCGGCCACAACTCGCCGCCGCCGGTCTTCAGCAAATTCGTCAGCGTACGGACTTCCGTCTGCAGCCGGTCGGCGCCGCGCCGCGCCTCGTCATGGGCCTGGCGGGTGTCCTGCTCGGCCTGGCGGGCGGCGCGCACCGCCGCTTCCGCGTCGCTGGAAGCCGTCTCGCTGGCGCTCGCCACGCCGAGGGCGGCCTCGACGGCGGCTGCGAGCCTTGTCCCGTCCTCGCTCGGTCCGGATGCGGCGACAAGCGCCTGGTGCCTCGCTTCGGTCTCTCCCGCCTCGCGCTGCAATTTGGCGATGCGGGCCTTCTGCTCCTCGATGCCGCGCATCAGCGCGTTGCGCCGCGCGGTCAACTCCGAAAGCCGCGAATTGGCCTGGTCCGCCGCCTCCTGCGAGCGCCCCAGGGTCTCCGCCGCCTGCTGCAGCGCCAGCGCCGCCTCGCTGCGCTGTTCGCCGTCGCGGGCTTCGGCCGCCTTGAGGCTTCCGTCTTCTTCCGCCAACCGCGCGATCACCTGTTCGGTGTCGGCAAGCTGTTCCCGCTCGCGCGCCAGATCGGCGCCGATCTGAATATTGCGCTGGTCGAGTTCCCGGCCGCGGGCTTCGGCGCGGCGTTCTTCCTCGTCGAGCGCATTGCGCTCGATCGTCATCCGTTGCAGCACCGCGGCGCGTATCGTTTCCTGCTCGCGAAGCGCCGGCAGCTTCTCGCCCAGCTCGTCGCGCTGGCGCAACGCTTCCGAGGCAAGCCTTGTGTGTTCGGCGAGACTGCGGGTCGCCGCGTCGAGAAGGCCCTGATCCTGTGCCGCCGTTTCCGCCGCGTCCTTCCAGGCGGCATAGAGGCCGGCCGCTTCGAGTTTCCGGATCTCGGCGGAAATCTGCTTGTATTTCTGGGCCTGCCGCGCCTGGCGCTTGAGGCTGTTGAGCTGGGTTTCGAGCTGTGCGGCCACATCGTCGATGCGCGCCAGATTCTGCTCGGCCGCCTTGAGCTTAAGCTCCGCCTCGTGGCGGCGGGTATGCAGACCGGTGATGCCGGCCGCCTCTTCGAGGATGAGCCGGCGCGCCTGCGGTTTGGCATTGATGATCTCGGCGATTTGCCCCTGGCGCACCAGGGCGGGCGAGCGCGCTCCCGTCGAGGCATCGGCGAACAGCAATTGCACGTCGCGGGCCCGCACGTCCCTGCCGTTGATGCGATAGGCCGAACCCGCCTCGCGCTCGATGCGCCGGGCAATCTCGAGAACCTCGCTGTCATTGTATTGGGCGGGCGCGGTGCGGTCGTCGTTGGCCATCGTCACCACCACTTCCGCCATGTTGCGCGACGGCCGCTGAGTGGTGCCGGAGAAGATCACGTCGTCCATGCCCGAGCCGCGCATCGACTTGTATGAGCTTTCGCCCATCACCCAGCGCAGCGCCTCCAGCAGGTTCGACTTGCCGCAGCCGTTGGGGCCGACCACGCCGGTGAGGCCTGGCTCGATATGCAAGTCCACCGGCTCGACGAAGGACTTGAATCCCGAAAGCCGCAACCGCGTGAATTTCATCGCTCCCCCAATCCCTCGCGCCGTTCCGCTCAACCCAGCAGCGGATCGATCATCTTGCGCAAATCCTCGATCTTCTGCTCGCCGCCCACCATCTCGCCGTTGATGAAGAAGGTCGGAATCCCGGTCACGCCGAAGCCTTCCGCCGTGCTGCGGACTTCGAGAATGCTCTTGGCCAGCGCCTCGTCGGAGAGGCATTTGTTGAAGCTCTCCTCGCTGAAGCCCGTCTGCTTGGCGATATTGAGCAGTCCCTCGCGCGGCGACTGCGTCCATTGCGGCTGGGTCAAAAAGAAGATGTCGACCAGCGCGAAGTATTTTTCCTTGGGCGCGCAGCGCGCCAACATGAAGGCGGCAAGGGCCGCGTCGTTGTGCGGATATTCGCGGAACAGGAAGCGGATCTTGCCGGTATCGATGTATTCGGTTTTCAGCGCCCCGAACGTGTCCTTGTAAAAATTGGCGCAATGCGGGCAGGTGGCCGAGGCATATTCGATCACCGTGACCTTGGCATCGGCCGGTCCCATGGCCATTTCGCCCAGCGCCGGCGCCTTGTTGAGCGCCTCGAGGTCGATTGCCAGGGCCGGCGTGCCGATCAGTCCGAGCCCGGCGAGAGCGCCGCCGCCCACCATCATATTGCGTCGATTTAGTCTCATCATGGCACCTACCTACTAGATGTTGGGGGTTGAAATCAATGGATTATTTGCCTTGTGGAGAACCGGGCCGGCCACGCAGCGCGCCCGCGCCGAGCCGGGCAAGCGCGGCCTTGAGCTTGGGATCGGCGACGGCTTCGAGCTTGTCATTGAGGGCCCGCTCCGCCGCCGCGTCGAGGGGCCGGGCTGGCAGCGGTTTTTGGTCTTCGGCCCACTGCGCATCCTGCACGATCTTGACGGCGGTAATGGCGCCATAGCCATAGAAGCGGTTGATGCGCTCGATGATGTGCGGGGTTTCATGCTGCAGGTCGAGGCCGCGCCCGGGCGCCGCCCGGATCACCAGGGTGCCGCCCAGCCTCTGCGCCGTCTCGCCCGCCCCGCGCGGCCATTTGATTCGCTCCGGCTGGCAGTGGTGGCTGAGGCGCTCGCCGGCGATCTCCGGCCATCGCGCCGTGAGGTCCATGTGGGCGAAACCGTAGCGGGCGAAAGCCGCCTTGGTGAGTTCGCGGAATTGCTTGTCGAGAGTGTGCATCGCAGGTCTAATGGCCGTCCAACCGGCGCCGAATCAATGATTGCCCACCCACCATGGCCAAACAAGGGCACCGTGAAAAGCTCAACCGGCGCCTCCTGGCCTGGTATGCCAGGGAGGCCCGCGACCTGCCGTGGCGGGCCGGAGCCGGCCAGGCCGCCGATCCCTACCGCGTCTGGCTCTCGGAAATCATGCTGCAGCAGACCACGGTTGCTGCGGTGCGCGGCTTTTACGAAAAATTCCTTGGCCTCTGGCCGGACATCCACGCCCTCGCCGCTGCTCCCCTCGACGACGTGCTCAGAGCCTGGGCCGGGCTCGGCTATTACGCCCGCGCCCGCAATCTCCATGCCTGCGCCCGCCAGCTCGCGGCGGAACTGGCCGGGCGCTTTCCCGATACCGAAGCGGGCTTGCGCGCCCTTCCCGGCATCGGCCCCTATACGGCGGCGGCGATCGCGGCTATCGCCTTCGGCAAGCCCCACGCGGCCATCGATGGCAATGCCGAGCGGGTGATCGCCAGGCTCTACGCCATCGACACACCCCTGCCGGCGGCGAAGCCGGAAATCCGCGCCCACGCCCAGGCGCTGGTGCCGCAGACGCAGCCCGGCGATTTCGCCCAGGCGTTGATGGATCTTGGCGCCACGATCTGCACGCCGCGCCGGCCCTCCTGCCATCTTTGTCCGTGGACGGATCATTGCGCCGGCCGCCGCAAGGGCCTGGCTCACACCCTGCCGCGCAAGGCCGCCAAGCGGCCTGTCCCCACCCGCAGGGGCGTGGCCTTCTGGATCGAGCGCGGCGACGGCGCGGTGCTGTTGCGCCGCCGCCCGGACAAGGGCCTGCTCGGCGGCATGATGGAAATTCCCTCGACGCCATGGACCGCGCGGGCCCCACGCCATCCCGAAACCGCGGCCCCGCTCGCCGCCGCCTGGCGCAGGCTTTCCGGCAAGGTCGAGCACACCTTCACCCATTTTCATCTCGAACTCTCGGTGCTGAAATCCGAGTCGATCGCCACGGGCGAGCTGCGAGCCGGCGGCGGCTACCGCTGGGTGCGGCACCGCGACTTGGCCGCCGAGGCGCTCCCCACCCTCATGCGCAAGGTGGTGGCGCTGGCTTTGAGCTAGCGCCTCCCGCCCACCTCGTCGATATGGGCGAGGAGATCGGCCGGGTCCTCGTAGACGCGGTAGGCGCCGGAGCGTTCCAGTTCCTCCGTGCCGTAGCCGCCGGAGAGCAGCCCGATGCCGAGCGCCCGGGCGCGCCGCGCCGCCAGCATGTCCCAGATCGAGTCGCCGATGACGCAGGCGGTCTCGATTGCCACGCCCAGCTTCTCGGCGGCGGCGAGAAAGAGATCGGGATCGGGCTTGGCGTAGCGCACCTGATCGCGGGTGATGACCGGCACCTTGGCCGGATCGACGCCGAGATTCTTGAGCACCGGCGCGGCCGTCTCCATGCGCCCGGACGTGGCGATGGCCCAGGGAATATCGTTGGCCGTGAGATACGCCAGCAGCTCCTGCGCGCCGGGCAGCGGCCGCGTGCGCATCGACCGGCTGCCATAATTCTTGGCATGCAATTTCCGTAAGTGCGCGATCCGCTCGTCGGAAAGATTAAGCCCGGTTTCGCGCGCCAGCGCCTTGGTGAACAGCCCGCCCGACATGCCGATCTTGCGGTGCAGCCGCCACACCGAGACCTCGATGCCTTCTTCCTGCAAAGCATCGTGCCAGGCCAGCACATGGTCGTAGACGCTGTCGACCAGGGTGCCGTCGAGATCGAAGAGGAAGGATGTCTGCTGGCGGGCGGTCAAGGCTTGGCACTCCTGAATGGTGGATGCCTAGTCTAACGCTTGCAGCCGGATTCACAAACCGGCGCGCTTGCTCATGCGGCTGGCGCCATTTCCGCCCGCAATTGCTGGCGCAGCACGTCGATGGGCACCAAGTTGACGCCCTTGCGCACATGCCAGAAGGTCCAGCCATTGCAGGCTTCGGCACCCTGCACATGGGCGCCGATCTTATGGATCGAGCCCGACGCATCGCGGCAGGCGATCGAGCCGTCGGCGCGCACCCGTGCCGCCACCCGCTCGGCCGGGTCGTAGAGCGTGTCGCCCGCCTTGACCAAGCCGCTTTCAATGAGCGAGCCGAAGGGAATGCGCGGCTCGGCGCGCTTGGCGGTCGTGACCTTCAGCGCTTCGGCGGGTAACTCATCGGTGGCATCGATGCGGGCCTGCGCGGCTTCCGCATAATTTTCCTCGCGCTCGATGCCGATGAACACGCGGCCGAGCTGCTTGGCGGCGGCCCCCGTCGTGCCGGTGCCGAAAAAGGGATCGAGTACCACATCGCCCGGATTGGACGAGGACAGCAGCACGCGGTGCAGCAGCGACTCGGGCTTTTGCGTCGGATGCAATTTGTCGCCTTGCATGTTCTTGAGCCGCTCGCCGCCGGTGCACAGGGGCAGGGTCCAGTCCGAGCGCATCTGCAGATCGTCGTTGAAAATCTTCATCGCCTCGTAATGGAAGGTGTATTTGCTCGTGGCACTCTTCGCCGCCCAGATCAGCGTCTCATGGGCGTTGGTGAAGCGCCGCCCGCGGAAATTCGGCATCGGATTCACCTTGCGCCAAATGACGTCGTTGAGAATCCAGAAGCCCTGATCCTGCAGGATCGAGCCGACGCGGAAAATATTGTGATAGGAACCGATCACCCACAGCGCGCCGTTGGGCTTGAGCGCCCGGCGGCATTCGGCAAGCCAGGCGCGGCTGAAGCCATCGTATTCGGCGAAGCTGCCGAACTT
>CAYOZR010000156.1:0-7335 GCA_964408555.1 uncultured Aestuariivirga sp. | reverse complement strand
TGCCGCCCACGGCGTTCTTGAGCACGTCGTTGGCGTGCGCGAAAGCCTCGTCCTGGGTGATGTCGTCGCCCAGCACTTCCTGCAGCTTCTCGTTGAGCACCACGATCATCGAATCGACGTTGGCTTCCAGTTCGGTCAGGCCGGCGTCGGCGTTGGTCATGCGGCGACCGCCCTCCCAGTCGAAGGGCTTGGTCACCACGCCCACGGTCAGAATGCCCATCTGCTTGGCCACGCGCGCGATCACGGGGGCCGCGCCGGTGCCGGTGCCGCCGCCCATGCCGGCGGTGATGAAGGCCATGTGAGCGCCGGCGAGATGATCGAGGATTTCCGCCAAGGCCTCTTCGGCCGCAGCCGCGCCAATCTGGGGTTGCGATCCGGCGCCAAGACCCTGGGTGAGTGCGGTTCCCATCTGCACCCGCCGCTGGGCGGCGTTCTGCATCAGCGCCTGGGCATCGGTATTGGCGACGACGAACTCGACACCTTCGAGCCGGCTCTCGATCATGTTGTTGACGGCGTTGCCACCCGCGCCACCGACACCGAAGACGGTGATCCGCGGTTTCAGGTCCTGCAGATTAGGAACGGTAAGATTGATGCTCATGTTTTTGGCGTCCGGAATTTTGATTTTCCCCGGTGTCCATCTTTGTTACCCAAACCATAACAAATGGTTAACGCCCGCTAACCAAACCGCTCAAATTCTTCGAAAATTGACTCGAACTGAGTCGCCCGCCTAACCCGGCATTCACAATTGGCACCCGCGCCAGGCTGACCGGCTCGCGCCGGTGCGGCATTTCAATTGCCGATTGTTTGAATTATCAGAAGCTCTCGGCGATCCAGCGGCCGACCTTGCGCATATAGCCGCGCCGGGCGGGTTCCAGGGCATGGGCCGATTGCTTCGGCACAATGTAATGGCTGTCGGGCCTGAGCGCATATTGCAGCAATCCGCAACAGACGGCGAAGCCCGGACTGTGGGCTGCTTCCGGCATGCCGGGCAAGGGCTGCGGCAAGCCGAGTCTCACCTGCCGGTCGAGCCACTGCGCCGCCACCTCGCGCACCCCCGTCAGCTGGCTGGCCCCGCCGGTCAGCACCAGGCGGCGGCCGCCGAGATGGGCCATGCCCGAGGCCTCAAGCCGGTCGCGGACGATCTCGAAGATTTCCTCGAGGCGTGGCCGGATGATGCCGATGAGCATGGATTTCGGCACCTTCTGCACCGTATCGACGCCGCGCTCGCCGAGCAGCGGCACCGAGATCATGTCGCGCTCGTCGACAACCGAGGCGAGCGCGCTGCCCCACAGGGTCTTCATCCGCTCGGCATGGGCGATGGTCGTGGAAAGTCCGCGCGCGATGTCGTTGGTGATATGGCTGCCGCCCACCGGAATGGCGTCGGCAAAGACCAGATTGCCTTCGTAGAAAATCGCGAAACTGGTGGTCGCCCCACCCATCTCGATGAGCGTGATACCGAGCGACAGCTCGTCCTCGGCCAGAACCGACCGGGCGGCCGCATAGGGCGCCATGACGAAGCCCGCCGTGGACAGATGGGCGCGCTCGATGGCCAGCGACAGGTTGCGCAGATGCGCGGGCTCCACGGTCACAACGCCGAGATCGACGCCGAGCTTTTCGCCGAACAGGCCGAGGGGTGACTTGACACCTCTGGCGTCGCCCACCTGATACTGGATCGGCGAGATGTGCAGGACATGACGGCGGCCGGGATCGACCTGGGCCAGCGCGGCGGCAAGAACACCATCGAGATCGCGCGGGCTTACCTGCCCGGTCTGGGTCTTGGCCGTGGCACTATAGCTAAAGGACTGCGGCCGGCCGCCGGAGACATTCACGAAGACTTCGGAAATCGTGCGCTGGGCCATGCGCTCGGCCCCATCGACGGCCAGTCTGATGGCGCGTTCCACTTCCTCGACATCGACGATCGAGCCGGCCCTGACGCCGCGCGAAACCTGATGGCCGAGCCCGAGGATACGCAGCGAATGCCGCGCCTCGCTGCCCGGCATGCGGTGTTTGGCCGGTGTCACTTCGGCGATGAGACAGGAGATCTTGGTCGAACCCACATCGAGAGCCGCCAGAACCCGGCCTGTTTCCGCAACCGGACCCCGGCCCGGAGGCTTACCATGCAACTGCACCACCGACATCGTTACGCGACCCCCGTACTCACCTTTTGCCGGGCTCGGCCGGCGGCGCCTCGGCGACTGCAACCGTGATTCGGTCAGCCAGCCTTAAATCGAGCGATGTAATCCCCTTCGACAGCAGCCCTTGCGTCGCATCCAGTTTCCCGGTCAGCGCCAGCGCCGCCTCGACATCGCGTTCCGGCAACAGGACCATCACGCCATTGTCGAGATAGAGCGTCCAGCGGCGCAGGCCTACCCGCGCCGCCGCACGTGTCTTGGCTTTTAAGGCGGGAACAGCTTCCAGTTGGTTAACGAGTTCTGCCGCCACCGCCTGCGCCCCCTCGCCCGAGATGAGCGGCAGTCCGGCAAGTGTGGCCGACGGAATGCCACTCATGGCGGCACCGCCGCGGTCGATGGCATAATAGGACTTGCCGCGCTGCCAGACGGCAAAAGGCACGCGTTCGACGACTGCGACTTCAAGCTGATTGGGAAACAGCCGCTGCACCTTGGCCGATGCGATCCAGTCGAGGTCTTCGAGAATGCGCCGCGCCTGCAGCGCATCGAATCCGATGAGCGAACCGCCTGGCTTCACATTGATCGCCACCAGCACCGCCTCCGGCGCATGATTGGTAAGGCCCTCGATCTTGATATCGTCCGCCGCAAGCCCTGCAAGGCCGGCGATACGGCCCGGCCATTGCCGCCACGGACTTCCGTCGTAGTCGAGATAGCCGCCGAGCAGCAGCCCATGGAAAATCGTGGCGGCCAGAAAGGCGACAGCACCCGCCCGGGCGGCAAAGCGCACGCGCTTTCGCTGACCGAACCCAAGCCAGGCTGCCGAGCCCACATGGCGGCGGGAATAGGCGCGGTAAAGATTCGTGCTCATCGGTCCACCGAAGCGTCGTTGACCATCCAGGTGACGAGATCCTCGAAACTGTGTCCGGCATGGGCGGCGAGTTCCGGCACCAGCGAGGTACCGGTCATGCCGGGCTGGGTGTTGATCTCGAGGAGAATGAGTTCGCCGTCCGGCCCCTGCGTGTCGTCGTAGCGGAAATCGGCGCGGCTGACACCCCGGCAGCCCAGGGCGCGATGAGCGGCCAGCGCATATTGCTGGCAGCGCCGGTAGACGTCCTTCGGAATATCGGCGGGCAAAATGTGCCGCGAACCTCCCGGCACATATTTGGCACGATAATCGTAGAAGCGGGCATCGGCGATGATGTCGATGACGCCGAGCGCCACGTCGCCGATCACGGCGCAGGTGAGTTCCCGGCCGGGAATGAAGCGCTCGGCCATCACCTTGTCGCCATAGAGGGCACGCTGCTCGAGGATGATCGCCGCCGGACCGTTGGAATTCCGGTCGACGATGTGCACGCCGACACTCGAGCCCTCGTCCACCGGCTTCAGCACATAGGGCAAGGGCATCGGGTGCTGGGTGGCGGCGAATTCAACATCGACGAGACGGCTTTCCGCCACCGGAATGCCGGCGGCGCGGAATATGGTCTTGGATTTTTCCTTGTGCATGGCGAGCGAAGACGCCAGCACGCCGGAATGGGTATAGGGTATCTGCAGGGTCTCGAGCAACGCCGAGGCGCAGCCGTCCTCGCCCCACTTGCCGTGCAGGGCATTGAAGGCGGCATCGGGCTTGAGGTCCTGCAACACGCGCACCACCGTGTCGCGTTTGACATCGACGGGAACCACCTTGAAGCCGGCCCGGCCCAGCGCCGCGGCGCAGCCCTTGCCGGTGGAAAGGCTCACTTCGCGTTCCGCCGACCAGCCGCCCATCAGCACCGCGACCGTCGTATCGGTGGGATTGCGCTTCATCATGCCGGAATTCCGATGCGCTCGATCTCCCAGTCGAGCTCGACGCCCGATGTTTCCTTGACCCGCCGCCGCACCGTCTCGCCCAATTCCTCGATCTGGGCGGCGGTGGCGCCACCCTCGTTGATCAGGAAGTTGCAGTGCATTTCGGAAACCCGCGCTGGGCCCACGGCGAAGCCGCGCATGCCGGCCTTATCGATCAGCTGCCAGGATTTCCGCCCCGGGGGGTTCTTGAAGGTGGAGCCGCCAGTGCGGCTCTTCACCGGTTGGGTCGTCTCTCGGCTTTCGGTAATCTTGTCCATCGCCGCGGCAATCTCCTCACGCTTGCCGGGCCGGCCCTGCAACAGGGCCTCGGTGAAAATCAAACCCTCCGGCGCGCCGCAATGCCGGTAGGTATATTTCATGTCGGCATTGGCAAGCACCTGCACGGTCCCCGATCTGTCCACCGCCCGCGCCGCCACCAGCACGTCCTTGGTTTCGCCGCCATAGGCGCCGCCGTTCATGCGAAGAGCGCCGCCGATGGTGCCCGGGATACCTCTCAGAAAGGTTAATCCATCGATACCGTGTTCGAGGGCGAAACGGGCGACCCGCACGTCGGGAACCGCGGCACCGCAGCGGATGCGGGAATGGGGTTCCTCCGCGATCTCGGAAAAGCCACGGCCCAAACGGATGACGACACCCGGCACGCCGCCATCGCGCACCAGAAGATTGGAGCCGACTCCGATCACATAGACGGGGATGTCCTTGGGCATGGCCGCGAGAAACGCCGCAAGATCGGCTGCGTTCGCCGGCGTGAACAGGACTTCCGCCGGACCGCCAACCCGGAACCAGGTGAGATCGGCAAGCGGCGCATTGGCCTCGAACCGCCCTTCGACCTCGGGCAGCCGCCGCAGCAGGGCTTCGCCGTCGAGACCCGCCATTACGCCTTGCCCTTGCCGTCGAGGGCGGCGAGCTGTCCCGGCAGCGCATAGGCCCATTGTGTAATGGTGCCAGCGCCGAGGCAGACGACAACGTCACCGGGTTTCGCAATGCCGCGCACCAGTGGCGCCAATTGTTCGGGGCTATCGAGCTTGTGCACGGCGCGATGGCCGCGCGCCCGGATGCCTTCGACAAGCGCTGCGTGGCTCGCCCCGTCGATGGGCTGTTCGCCCGCCGCATAGACCGGCGCCACGATCACCGTGTCGGCATCGTTGAAGCAGGTGCAGAACTCGGCGAACAGGCTGGAGAGCCTTGTATAGCGGTGCGGCTGCATGACCGCGATTACCTTGCTGTGCGTGACCGTGCGCGCCGCGCGCAACACCGCCGCAATCTCCACCGGATGGTGGCCGTAATCGTCATAGACGGTAATGCCGTCATGGGCGCCGGTACGGGTAAAGCGCCGCTTGACGCCGGCGAAGCTCTTGAAGCCCTCGCGGATCATCTCGTCGGAAATGCCGAGCTCCTTGGCCACCGCCAATGCCGCCGTCGCATTCATCGCATTGTGATCGCCCGGCATCTGCAGGCCGAGGCCGCCGATATCCTGGAAGGCACCGCTACGCCGGTTGGTAAGGCGCACCGAAAACCGCGTCTCGCCGTCGGCGTAAGCCACATCGAGCAGGCGCACATCGGCCTGCGGGCTGTGGCCGTAGGTAATGACGCGGCGGTCGCGCACTTTGCCGATCAGCTCCTGCACCACCGGATGATCCATGCACATGACGGCGAAGCCGTAGAAGGGAATGTTCTCGACGAAGGCGAGGAAGGCCTCCTTGGCCCGGTCGAAGGAGCCGTAATGGTCGAGATGTTCGGGGTCGATATTGGTGACGATCACCACGTCGGCCGGCAGCTTGACGAAGGTGCCGTCCGATTCATCCGACTCGACCACCATCCAGTCGCCCTTGCCGAGCCGTGCATTGGTGCCATAGGCGTTGATGATGCCGCCGTTGATGACGGTGGGATCGAGGCCGCCGGCATCGAGTAGTGCCGCGACCAGCGAGGTCGTGGTGGTCTTGCCATGGGTGCCGCCCACCGCCACGCAGGACTTGAAGCGCATCAGTTCGGCCAGCATTTCGGCCCGCCGCACGATCGGCAGATAGCGGGCCCGCGCCTCGCTGAGTTCCGGATTGTCGGGTTTGACCGCCGAGGAAACGACCACCACCTGCGCCTCGCCGAGATTCTCCGCCGCATGGCCGATCGCCACGGCAATGCCGTTACTGCGCAGCCGCGCCACATTGTAATTGTCGGCGAGATCGGAGCCCTGCACCTTGTAGCCGAGCGTTGCCATCACCTCGGCGATGCCGCTCATGCCGATGCCGCCGATGCCGATGAAATGGATGGGACCCGTGTCGCGCGGCAATTTCATGTCGTCCGCTTTCCTGCAATCCGTTCGGTGAGATCGGCGAGGCGCTGGGCCGCATCGGGCCTGCCGTGGCTCAACGCCGCCTGCGCCGCCTGCTTGAGTTCGCTCTCCTGATACCGCAGCCGTGTCAGAAATGCGGCAAACTCCGCGGGATCGAGCCCCGCCTGTGGACGAATCCACCCCGCCCCCGCGGCGGCGAAACTCTCGGCATTGCGCAACTGGTCGTTATCGATGGCGTGCGGCAGCGGCACCATGATGGCGGGCCTGCCGATGACGCCGAGTTCGGCGACGGTCGGGGCGCCGGACCGGCAGATCACCAGATGCGCCGCGGCGATGCGCTTCGGCATGTCGCCGAAGAAGGGCTGCACCTCGTAATTCAATTCCAGCGCCTCATAGGCGGCACCGGCCACCTCGAGGTCGCCCGCCCGGCATTGCTGCACCAGACGCAAGTTGCGGGTCACCGCCTTGGGCAGTTCCTTCACCACCTGCGGCATGAAGTCGGCGAAGAATTTCGCGCCCTGGCTGCCGCCGAAGACCAGGAGATTGAAAGGCAGATCGGCGGCGAGCGGCGGATATGGGGCCGCCGTCTCGGCCAGCGCCAGATCGCGCACCGGATTGCCGGTGACCGTCACCTTCTGCGCGGCGCCGCGCGGCAGGTTGGCCATCTTCGGAAATGACGCGGCAATCGCGGTCACCAAACGCGCCAGCCCCCGGTTGGCCCGGCCCATCACCGCATTCTGGTCGTGGATCAGCGACGGAATCCCGAGCCGCGACGCCGCCACAATGGGCGGGAAGGACGGATAGCCGCCGAAGCCCACGACGGCGGCGGGCTTGAGCTTTTCCAGAAGGGCGCGGGCCTTGCGATAACCGCGGTAGAGCCGCAGCAGCTGGGCCGGCAATGCCCAGGGCCTGCGCGGGGTCAGCGTGGCGGCGGGAACGATATGGGTTTCGAGCGCCGGAAAGGACTTGCCGTAGTCGCGCACCCGCCCGTCGGTCATCAGATGGATGAGATAACCGAGGCGAACCCGCCCCCCGGCCAGGGCCTGTGCCCGAAACAAATGGCCGCCGGTG
>CAYOZR010000155.1:0-7452 GCA_964408555.1 uncultured Aestuariivirga sp. | reverse complement strand
TGCCGTCAGCGGCCTCGTGGACCAGATGATCGTCCCAGATCTTGTCATAGAGCGTGCGCAGCTTGGCCATAGCGGAGTCCGGATGGGCTGTGTTCGGCCGCTATTTAGCGGCTGCCGCCCCCAAGTCAAACCCCAATGGCGGGGGAGCCGCCCGCCGTCCCCGCATGGCTGACGCCAAACAAGACGAGCCGGGGATTTGCCCGGCCCGCGAATTCATCCGTTGCCGGACGATTATGCGTCGGCGTCCTTGGCTGGCGCTGCGGCAACCAGGCCGAAGGCCTTCTGCTTCTCGGCGATGCGGGCCGACTTGCCGGTGCGGCCGCGGAGATAATAGAGCTTGGCGCGGCGCACCTTGCCGCGGCGCACCACCTTGATCGAGTCGATCAGCGGCGAATAGACCGGGAAGACGCGCTCCACGCCCTCGCCATAGGAAATCTTGCGGACGGTGAAGTTCTCGTTGATGCCGCCGCCGGAACGGGCAATGCACACGCCCTCATAGGCCTGGACGCGGCTGCGGTCGCCTTCGACCACCTTGACGTTGACGATAACCGTGTCGCCGGGTGCGAATTCGGGAACCGCGCGCTTGGCGGCCACGATAGCGACCTGCTCTTTTTCGAGCTGCTCGATGATATTCATGGAACTGTTCCTTTTAGGGTTGCGGGCCTATACCGCCAATGGTCGAGAAAATCAAATCTTTCCCGTCGTGTGTCTGCGCCACAGGTCGGGGCGCCGCGCCTTGGTCAGCGCCTCGCGCCGCTCACGCTTCCAGCGGGCGATGGCCTGATGGTCGCCCGAGAGGAGAATCTGAGGTATTTCAGCACCTTCCCAGATATTTGGCTTGGTGTAATGCGGCTGTTCCAGGAGCCCGTCCTCGAAACTCTCCTCCGCTCCGCTCTCGGCCTTGCCCATGACGCCGGGCAGGAGCCGCACCACCGCATCGAGCAGCGCAAGTGCCGCCGGCTCGCCGCCCGACAGCACGAAATCGCCAAGCGAAACCTCGCGCAGATTGCGTTTTTCAATTACCCGCTCGTCGACGCCCTCGAAACGGCCGCAAACGATCATCATGCCGGGCCCCGCCGCCAGCTCCTTGACGAGGTCCTGGGTCAGGGGCTGCCCGCGCGGACTCATCAGCAGCCGCGAGCCCACATGGGGGGCGGCATCGATGGCCGCGGCCAGCACATCGGGCTTCATCACCATGCCGGGTCCGCCGCCTGCCGGTGAGTCATCGACGGTGCGGTGCTTGCCGGTGGCCGAGGCCCGGATATCGCGCACATCCAGCGACCAGAGCCCCTGTTCGAGCGCCTTTCCGGCGAGCGAGTGTCCGAGCGAACCTGGAAACATTTCGGGGAAGAGGGTGAGGATGGTTGCTGCGAAGGTCATTCGGTTTCATCCAGGAAGCCGTCCGGCAGATCGACCACGATCTTTCCACCGGCGATATCGGTTTTCGCCACGAACCCCTTGGCGAAGGGAATGAGCACCGAATCCTTCCTCCCATCCACCTTCACGTCGAGAAGATCGCCGGCGCCGTAGTTCTGCACGGCGACCACTTCGCCCAGTCTTGCGCCACCGTTCACGACCGCGAGCCCGATGAGATCGCGCAGATAGACCTCGCCCTTCTCCGGCTGCGGCAGGCGCTCGCGGGCCACGAAGAGTTCCGTACCCTTCAACGCCTCGGCGCGGTCGCGGTCGGTGACACCCTCGAGGACGGCGATGAAGCCGTCCTTCTGGGGCCGGAGCTTGACGATCTCGAGCCGTTCGCCGGTGGCCGTCGCAAGCGGACCATAGTTCGCGATGGCGGCCGGGTGGGCGGTGAAGCTCCTGAGCTTCACCTCGCCCCTGACGCCATGAGCCCCCGTAATGACGCCGACCGAAACGGGATCTCGCGGCGTCATGGCGCTCGACCGTTACGACTGCGGCGCGGCGGCGGCTTCGATGGCCTTGGCGGCCGCTTCGGCCACCTTGGCCGCGGCGTCGGCCTGGGCCTTCTCACGCTCCAGCCGCTTCTTGCCTGGCAGCGCCTTGTTCGGATTGTTGCGGGCTTCACGCTTCATGAGGCCCACCTTGTCGAGGAAGCGCAGCACCCGGTCGGTCGGCTGGGCGCCCTTCTTCAGCCAGGCGGCGGCCTTCTCGGCGTCGAGCTTCACGCGGTTCGCGTCGGTCTTGGGTAGCATCGGGTTGTAGGCGCCAACCACGTCGATGAATTTGCCATCGCGCGATGCGCCGGCATCGGCGATCACGATGTGAAAGTAGGGACGCTTCTTGCTGCCCGCGCGCGCGAGCCTGATCTTCACGGCCATGTCTCATTTACTCCTTGTGGTTCGAGATCATTTCTTCTTCCCCGGAAGACCGGGAAATCCTTTGAAGGGTGCGCCACCGAGGCCCGGCAATGAGCCCAAGCCCGGAAGCCTGCCGCCGAGGCCCGGAAGGCCTGACGGCATTTGCGGCGCTGCGCCGCCCTTCATCATGTCTTTTAAATCTTCCGGCAGTGCGTCCGGATTCATCTTCGCCAGTTCCGCCTGCATCCTCTCGATTTCGGCGGCATCGGGGGCGGCATTTCCCCCGAACATCTTGCCGAACAAGCCCTTGCCCTGGCCCATCTGCTTCATCATGGCGGCCATCTGCAGATGCATCTTGAGCAGCCGGTTGATCTCCTCGACCTTGGTGCCAGAGCCCGCCGCCACGCGCTTCTTGCGCGAGGCATTCATCACCTTGGGATTGCGCTTCTCATAGGGCGTCATCGAGCCGATGATCGCCATCTGGCGCTTCAGCACCTTGTTGTCGAGATCGGCGCCTTCCATCTGCTTCTTGATCTTGCCCATGCCTGGCAGCATGTTCATGACCCCGCCCATGCCGCCGAGCTTCTGCAGCTGGCGCAGTTGTTCGGCGAGGTCGTCGAGATCGAAGGCGCCCTTCCTCATGCGCTCGGCGATCTTGCGGGCCTTGTCGTGATCGATGTCCTGGGCGGCCCTTTCAACGAGGCTCACCACGTCGCCCATGCCGAGGATGCGGCCGGCGATGCGCTCGGGGTGGAAATCCTCGATCCCGTCAATCTTTTCGCCCGTACCCATGAGCTTGATCGGCTTGCCGGGGACGGCGCGCATGGAAAGTGCGGCGCCGCCGCGGCCGTCGCCGTCGATCCTGGTCAGCACGATGCCGGTGATGCCGATCTTCGCGTCGAAGGCGCGGGCGAGATTGACCGCGTCCTGACCGGTGAGCGCATCGGCGACGAGCAGCGTTTCATTGGGCTTGGCGATGTCGCGCACCGCCGCCGCTTCGGCGAGGAGTTCCTCGTCGATATGCAGACGGCCCGCGGTATCGAGCATGACCACGTCGTAGCCGCCCTTGCGGGCCTCCGACATGGCGCGCCTGGCGATCTGAACCGGCGTTTCGCCCTTGACGATCGCCAGCGTGTCGACCTTCACCTGCTGGCCGAGGATCGCAAGCTGCTCCTGGGCGGCGGGCCGCCGCGTATCGAGCGAGGCCATCAGCACCTTGCGCTTGTCGCGCTCGGTCAGGCGCTTGGCGATCTTGGCGGTGGTGGTGGTCTTGCCGGAGCCCTGCAGGCCGACCATGAGGATGGGAACCGGGGGCGAGGCGCGCAAATTGAGGGCGGAGCCTTCCGAACCCAGCATCTCGACCAGGGCGTCATGGACGATCTTGACCACCATCTGGCCGGGCCTGATCGACTTGACAATCTCGGCGCCCACCGCCTTTTCCTTCACCTTGTCGATGAAGGAGCGCACCACCTCGAGCGCCACATCGGCCTCGAGGAGGGCGCGGCGCACCTCGCGCATCGCCGCATCGACATCGGCCTCCGACAGCGCACCGCGGCCGGTGAGCTTGTCGAATATGCCGGAGAGGCGCTCGCTTAAGGTTTCGAACATTCAGCCATCATTCCTTGCCCAAACGCCATTCGCACCCGGGGGCGAAACTCGCTGCCGGATGTTGGCCGCCTCACCTCCCGGGAATGCAAAACCCCATGTGTGACGTGCCGGAAGACGTTCAAGCGTCTTTGAGATGGAGGGCGTCATAGGGGAAAGGGCTGGGAAAGTCAAATTGGGGGAAGCTTGACCGGCATCAATGCCGGGGACCGCCCGGCATGCGCATTTGAACCCAGTAATGGAGGCATCCATGGCCGAATCCCTCGACATCGAGTTTTCGATCTCTACCGATCAGGCCTGCTTCATCATCGTCAAGGCACGGGAATTCGAGGTGAAGGAATGGCCGTCCTTGCCCGATCAGGCCTCCAACCCTTCCGATGACAAGATGGTCGAAGTGCTCGAGACGCGGCGCGGCGATCCGGTCTTCACCGAACTTAACGAGTTCATCCGTTCCCTCGACGAGGATGCACAGATCGATCTGGTGGCGCTCGCCTGGGTGGGCCGCGGCGATTTCGACATCGAGGAATGGCCGGAGGCCCGGGCCGAAGCGGCGCGGGCGCACAATAACCGTACCGCCGAATATCTCCTCGGCATGCCGCTCCTGCCCGATTTTCTGGAGGAGGCGCTCTCCGCCGCCGGCCGGTCCTGCGAAGATGTGGAGCGGGCACATTTGTAGTGCACTGGAGGGCCGACCCTTCAACTGCCGGGATGCGCCACTCAGTTTGTTACCGGTGCCGGTGCCGGGACCGGTGAAACCGGCGATCATGTTCTGTAAACTTTACTTATGATGGGGCGAAGACGGTGAAAATTCTCACGCAGCGGCGGGAGCGAGACCCCGAGATGTACGATTTTCCTTCAACATGTACACCATGAGCCCTGCCAGAACCGCAGTGCCGAAGGCCAGCCACCACATTTCGGTGTAGCGGGCGAAGAGGTCGAAGAGATAACCGCCGAGGAATGAGCCGAGCGCGCCGCCCAGCGCGTGCCCGCCGGAGATCAATCCCATGGCAAGGCCCATGATTTTCAAGCCCAGATGCGAGGCGGCGAGGCTGGCGGTCGGCGGCACGGTGGAATAATCGAATATGCCGTAGACGATGGCGAAGAGCATCATCATCTCGTAGCTGGTGCCCACGAACATCAGCACGAGGAAGGAGAGCGAGCGCACGATATAGATGGTGCCGAGCAGCAGGGGCCGGTTCACCCGGTCGGTCAGCCAGCCCGACAGGAACATGCCGCCCAAATTGATCGCCATGGTGAGGCCGTAGATGCCGGAGGCCGGTACCGGCGGAAAGCCGCAGAAGGCGGCATAGGGCAGGAAATGCGTCTCGATGGCGCCGGTCGTTGTGATGCCGCAGATGAAGAAGCTCCAATAGAGAATATGGAAGGTCCGATTGGTCAAGAGGAAGCGGAGCCGGTCCCACAGGGGTTCCTGCGAGGTGACTTCGGCCTTCTGCGCCGTCTCCTCTTGCGCCGGCTTGAGCATGATCCAGATGACCGCCGCCATGACGGCACAGGCGATGGCCACCGCCATGATGCTCCAGCGCCAGGAGAAATAGGTGAGCCCGGCGGTGACCAGCGGCACGGTGATGAATTGCCCGGCGGTGGCGCCGGAATTGGCGATGCCGGTGGCCAGGCCGCGGTTCTCGTGGAATATCTTGGCCAGCGCGGTCGAGATCAGATGCATGTTGGCGGTGGCGAAGCCGATGCCGCCCACCAGACCGTAGCCCAGAATATAGATGCCGGCGAGGGGAACGGCCGCGAAGGCGAGGAGGCCCACCGCGACAACCAGTAATCCCGCCACCAGCATGACGCGGGCGCCGAACCGGTCGGCCAGGTTGCCGGCGATGGGAGCAAAGATCGCCACCATGATCAGTGCCACCGATTGCCCCGAGCCGATGAAGGTCTTGGACCAGCCCAGGGTACGGGCCCATTCGTCGGTCATGATCGACACCGACTGGCGCGCCGACATGACGATGGCGAGTGTCGCAAAGCACAGCCAGACGGTGATCCACGGATTGATGCGGTGGGCGGGAGACAGGCCGGTCATGGCGGCCATGCTCACCATAAAGACCGGTGCGCCGCAACCGGGCTGGATTTTGGGGCCGGTTTCACCATATAAGCCCCGTCCATGACAGCGGCTTCCGCCATTCCTTTCCGCAAGATGAACGGGCTCGGCAACGATTTCGTCGTACTCGATGGGCGGGTGCGCCCGATTCACCTCGACGAGGCGAGAGCCCGCGCCATCGCCGACCGTGCGACCGGTATCGGCTGCGACCAGTTGATCCTGCTCGAGCCTTCCAAGACGGCGGATGTGCGCATGCGCATCTTCAACAATGAGGGCGGCGAGGTCGAAAGCTGCGGCAATGCCTCGCGCTGCATCGCCGATATCCTGTTCGGCGAGAAGAGGACTGCCCGCGCCACCATCGACACCAAGGGCGGTTTTCTCGTCGCCGAAAAGGCGGGCGAGCATCTGATCACCGTCGACATGGGCGCACCGCGCTTCGGCTGGCAGGACATCCCCCTGGCGGAGAAGTTCCACGATACCCGCCACGTCGAATTGCAGCTCGGCCCCATCGACGCGCCGCTCATCCATTCGCCCTCGGTGGTCAATGTCGGCAATCCGCACTGCATCTTCTGGGTGAAGGATTTGAATGTCGTCGATCTCGCCAAGGCGGGGCCGATGCTGGAACATCATCCGCTCTTCCCCGAGCGCGCCAACATCTCGCTGGCGCTCGTCCATTGCAAGGACCACATGACGCTGAAAGTGTGGGAGCGCGGCGTGGGCCTCACACGCGCCTGCGGCACGGCGGCCTGTGCGGCGGTGGCGGCGGGGGCGCGCATCAGGCTGGTCAACCGCAAGTGCCGGGTGAGCCTTCCCGGCGGCGACCTGCAGATCGAATGGCGCGAAAGCGACGATCACCTCCTGATGACCGGGCCCATCGCCTATGAATTCGACGGCACGCTGCCCGAGGGGCTCCTCGCATGAGCGCGCCAAAGATCGTCACCTTCGGCTGCCGGCTCAATGCCTATGAGTCGGAAGTGATGCGCGATCATGCGGAAAAGGCGGGGCTCGCCGATGCGATCGTCTTTAACACCTGCGCGGTGACGGCGGAAGCCGCCCGCCAGGCACGCCAGGCGATCCGCAAGGCGCGGAGGGAACATCCGCAATCCCGCGTCGTCGTCACCGGCTGCGCCGCCCAGACCGATCCAGCCTCGTTCGCCGCCATGCCGGAGGTCGATCTCATTCTTGGCAACGACGAGAAAATGAAGCCCGAAAGCTGGCGTGAGGCTCGCTCCGGAAACCGCGTCGCGGTCGGCGACATCATGGCGGTGCGCGGCGCCCCCCGGCAGATGATCGATGGGCTCAAGGAAAGAACCCGCGCCTTCGTCCAGGTGCAGAACGGCTGCGACCATCGCTGCACCTTCTGCATCATTCCCTTCGGCCGCGGGCCGTCGCGCTCAGTCCCCGCCGGCGAGGTCGTGGCCCAGGTGCGCCGCCTCGTCGAAACCGGGTATCCCGAGATCGTGCTCACCGGCGTGGACATGACGTCGTACGGCCGCGATCTGCCGG
>CAYOZR010000154.1:0-7491 GCA_964408555.1 uncultured Aestuariivirga sp. | reverse complement strand
ACTCGCGCCCGCGCATCACCCCGAACCGCGGCCTGACCTCGTCGCGGAATTTCCATTGGATGTGATAGAGATTGCGCGGCAAGTCCTTGTAGCTCTGCGCTCCCTGGCGGAAAATGTCGGTGATCATTTCCTCGTTGGTGGGACCATAGAGCATGTCGCGGCCGTGCCGGTCCTTGATGCGCAGCATCTCCTTGCCATAGGCGTCATAGCGCCCGGACTTGCGCCACAAATCGGCCGGCTGGATGGTCGGCATCAGCACTTCGAGCCCGCCCGCCCGGTCCTGCTCCTCGCGCACGATCCGCTCGATCTTCTTCAGCACCCGGAGGCCCAGCGGCAGCCAGGAATAACTGCCGGCCGCCTCCTGACGGATCATACCGCTGCGTAACATCAACTTGTGCGAGACGATCTCCGCTTCCTTGGGATCGTCGCGCAGAATCGGCATGAAATATCGGGAAAGTCGCATCCAGAATCCCTTTGGAGCCAGTGTCGCGCCCTTTTACGGCAATCGCCTCGGAACACAAGATAGCCGGGCCCGCCGATTGTGACCGGATTGTGTCGTTTTTCACGTGACAGGCTGCGGGATTGTGCTAGCTTTCGCCCCATAACAACAAGGATCACGGTATCACTCAAGGTGGACCCAGGTCTGGGGAGGATATTTCCGGGCGCGCCGCGGATGTTCCGTTGAGCAGCGGCCACCGCCGGTCCCGCAAGGGGCGGCAGGACAACGGGAAACAGATTGGACTTCAGAAAGGCAGGGCGAAAGCCCTGCTTTTTCTTTGCCGGTTCAGCCGGTGCCCGGCATCCGGTTGAGGAACGGCACATCGTCGAAACCGATCCAGCCCCGGGCGATCGTGGCATAGATGAGAGCGAAGATGGCGGTGGCCAGGATGGTGGTGATGAGAGCCTTGCGCAGCAATTGCGGATCGACCGGTGCACCGGGCTCATTGCCTTCCGCAACCGGCTCGCCGCTCTCATGCGGATTGCGCACCCCCCATGGCAGCACCATGAACAGACACACCCACCAGACGATGAAATAGACGGCGATGGCACTGGTCAGTCTCATGCCTGTTCGAGCTCCACCAGCGTGCCGCAGAAATCCTTGGGGTGAAGGAACAGCACCGGCTTGCCATGCGCGCCGGTCTTCGGCGCGCCGTCGCCGAGCACGCGCGCGCCTTCCGCCTTGAGCCGGTCGCGCGCCGCCACGATGTCGTCCACTTCGTAGCAGACATGATGGATGCCGCCCGCCGGATTCTTTTCGAGAAAGCCGCGGATCGGCGAGGCCTCGCCCAAGGGCTCGATCAGCTCGATCTTGGTATTGGCCAGTTCGACGAACACCACCGTGACGCCATGGGCGGGCGCGGCCTGCGGCGCCGAGACCTTGGCGCCCAGCATGTCACGATAGACCCTTGTGCCCGCCGCCAGATTGGGCACGGCGATAGCGACATGATTGAGGCGTCCGAGCATTCGGCAAACTCCCTGATGCGGTCCCGTATAGGCGGCGGCGGCGGCGATCTCAATGCCGCTTTCGTGCCAGTTCCCGGACGATCCATTGCCGCTGTTCGGGCGCGGCGATGCCGCGCGGGCCAAACACATCGCGGGCCAGAAAATGTCCGGTCAGGCGGAAGCCGTCGAGAATATCCGCGGGACTCGCCGCCGCTCCCGCAATTCTGAGAAACTCCGGCAGCGCCAGGAGCCGGTCGCGGTAGGGCTCGCCCGCGGCGAAGCTGACGGCCCGGCCCGTCTTCGGCGAGACGTGGGTGAGATCGGTGGCGGCACCGGTGGCGGCGCATTTCGACAGATCGAGACCGAAGCCGAGTTCTTCCAGCAGGCCGAGTTCCCAGCGCACCATCAATGCGGGCCAGACGTCGTCGTCCTCGATCGCATCGAGAACCACGCGCATGGCATCGTGGACGCGCCGGTGCGGTTCGCGTTCCGGCAAGAGCTGCGCCAGCCCGGCGAGCGTCGCCAGTCCCGCCAGCCGGAACGGCACCTCCATGATGGCGCCGGCCTTGAGCTCGAGGCCTTCGATGGTGAAGTGGCCGAGATGTTCTTCGAGCCGCGCCCGCCAGACCGCCTGCACGATATTGCCGGGCTGCAGCACCGGCCGCTGCCGCCGCGACCGGCCGCCGCGCACATGGCCGAGGCAACGGCCGTGCGTGGCGGTGAGAAGTTCCGCGATGGCGCCGGTCTCCCCGTGTTTGCGCACCGACAGGACGATGCCCTCGTCGCGCCATTCCATGCTTCAGCCCCGGGTCTCCAGTCCCATCATGCGCAGGCGTTCCGGGTCCTTGGCCCAATTCTCGCGCACTTTGACGAACAGGAACAGGTGCACCCGCCGCTCGAAGGCTTTTTCCATCGCGGCCCGCGCCAACTGGCCGATGAGCTTGATCGTGCGTCCGCCCTCGCCGAGCACGATCATCTTCTGGCTGTCGCGTTCCACATAGATCGTCTGGTCGATCTTGATCGAACCATCCTTGCGCTCCTCCCAGGCTTCGGATTCCACCGTCGAGGCATAAGGCAGTTCATCGTGCAGCCGCTCATAGATCACCTCGCGGGTGATTTCCGACGCCATGAAGCGCAATTGCACGTCGGCCACCTGGTCTTCGGGATAGAGCCACGGCCCCTCCGGCATCTTGGCCGCCACATATTTGCGCAGATCGGCGAGGCCCGAGCCGGTAAGCGCGCTCACCATGAAGGTCGCCTCGAAGGAAAATGCCGCATTGAGGCCGGCCGAGATTTCCAGAAGCTTCTCGCGCTTGATCAGATCGATCTTGTTGATCGCCAGAATGGCGCCGGTCTTGGCGGCCTTCAGCCTCGCGAGAATGGCGGTGACCTCGTCGCTGAGGCCGCGCCGGCCGTCGGCCAGCACGATCACCGCGTCGGCCTCGCCGGCCCCGCTCCAAGCGTTGTCCACCATGGCCTCGTCGAGCTTCCGCTTCGGCGCGAAAATGCCGGGCGTGTCGACAAAGACGATCTGGGCCTCGCCTTCCATGGCGATGGCCCGCAGCCTGGCCCGCGTGGTTTGCGCCTTGTGGCTGACGATCGACACTTTGGCCCCGGCAAGCGCATTCACCAGAGTCGATTTGCCGGCATTCGGCGCCCCGATGATGGCGCAGAAACCGCAGCGTTTGGGCGCTTGCGTCATGGCCGGATGTTTTCGCGCTTGAGGAATGCCTCGGCCGCCGCCTGCTCCGCCAGGCGCTTGGATTTGCCGCTGCCCTGCACCGGCTCCTTGCTTCCGACCCCGACCTCGACCACGAAGGTGGGCGCATGTTCGGGCCCTTCGCGGCTCACCGTGCGATAGGCCGGGATCGCCAGTCCCTTGCCCAGCGCCCATTCCTGCAGGAAAGTCTTGGCGTCCTTGTGCGTGAGCTGTTTCCCATCGAGGAACGGTTCCCAGCTGTGCATGACAAAGTCTCGCGCCGCATCGATGCCGCCGTCGAGATAGATGGCGGCGATCAGCGCCTCCATCACATCGCCGATCACCGTGAGATTGCGGTTCATGCCCTTCGACAATTCGCTGTGGCCCATGACGATGAAGTCCTCGATGCCGAGCAGGCGGCCGGCCTCGGCGCAGGTATCGCCGCGCACCAACGCGCTGTGGCGCGCCGACATCTGGCCTTCCCCGTGCTTCGGATCGAGCCGGAACAGCTTTTCGGCGATGACCAGGCCGAGCACCCGGTCGCCGAGGAATTCCAGCCGCTCGTAATCGCCGCGCTTCTTCTTGGTGGAGGCATGCGTCAGCGCATGGCGCAGGAGCTCGCGGTCCTTGAATACATAACCGATGCGGGTCTTGATGGCGTCGTACTTGGCTTGGGTGAAGCGGACCAAGGGGGCTTCAGAGCAGGTTGAAGAAGCGGCTCCAGCGAATGGCGAAGGGCCACTTCCAGATTTGCCACAGCGAGGCATCCGGCGAAATCGAGAAGAAGATGACGTCGGCGCGGCCGACATAATTCTCGATGGGCACGTAACCCACCTCCGTCAGATAGCGCGAATCCTGGGAATTGTCGCGGTTGTCGCCCATCATGAAGTAGCGACCTTCGGGTACGGCATATTCCTTGGTGAAGTCGCCTTCTCCGTTGGGCTTGGTGTCGAGTACCCGGTAGGTGACGCCATTGGGCAGGGTTTCGAGAAATTGCGGAACCGGCTGACCCCGGCCTTCGCCGGTCGGATCGACAAAATCCTCGATCCGTTCCTTCTTTACCGCCACGCCATTGATGTGGAGCACGCCGGCCTGCATCTGGATGCGGTCGCCTGGCAGCCCGATCACCCGCTTGATGTAATCGATGTCGGTATTGGTCGGCAGCTTGAACACGGCGATGTCGCCGCGTTCCGGCGCATCGGCGAGGACCACGCGTCCTTGAAAATCGATCGGGCAGCACTTGATCCACTCGCGCCCGAATGCGTTGAGCGCAAAATTGAAGGAATACTTGCCATAGCCGTAGGAGAGTTTCGAAACGAAAAGATAGTCACCGACCTTGAGCGTCGGATACATCGAGGCCGACGGGATGTTGAACGGCTGATACAGGAAGGTCCGGACGAAAAACGCGATCAGCAGGGCCTGGACAATAACCTTGATGGTCTCCCACAGGCCGTCTTCGGACTTGCGCCGGGAGTCTTGGCCAGCCGCCATTGTATGGTCTTTCTTATGCATTCCGACCGGAGCTCCAAAGCTCCCGCTCCGTCCATCTCGAATACCGGCCTATAGCCTTTGGCAATTTGCGTGGCAACGCAACAACATTCAAGCTTTGCGACTGTTGCTCTATGATCACAGTTGCGTGTCAGGAGAGCGGAAGCGCCTCGATCATGACGATCGCCTGGGCATAGGGAAAATCGTCGGTGATGGTCAGGTGGATGCGGGCATCGTGTCCGGGCGGCGTCAGCTGGCCGAGGGCCGCCTTGGCGCCGCCGGTCAGCACCATGGTTGGCCGGCCGGAGGGCTCATTCACCACCCCCATGTCCTTCCAGAATACGCCGCGGCGGAAGCCGGTGCCGAGCGCCTTGGAACAGGCCTCCTTGGCGGCGAAACGCTTGGCATAGGAGGCCGCCCGCGCCGCCCGCCGGTCGGACTTGCGTTTCTCGGTTTCGGTGAAGATGCGGTCGATGAAGCGGCTGCCGTAGCGTTCGAGGGTCTTCTCGACCCGCCTGATGTCGACGATGTCGTTGCCAAGGCCGATGATCACTTGAGACCTCGGCTGCCGGGCTTGACCGCCGGAATGGCGGCAAGTTCCGGCGGCAGTGCTTCGGCCGCATAGGCCGGAATGTCGAGCCCGGTCAGCGCCGCCAGCGGCACGCCGAGATCGGCCTTGCCGTCCGAGCGGTCGATGAGGCAGGCAGCCCCCACCGTGCGGCCGCCCCGCGCGGCGATCCCGGCGATACATTCGCGCGAAGAAAGTCCGGTGGTGACGATATCCTCCACCATCAGCACCCGTGCCCCCGCCGCGATGCCGAAGCCGCGCCGCAAGGCAAGCTCGCCCTCCACCCGTTCGAAGAAGATCGCCGGCACCCCGAGCTGGCGGCCCATCTCGTAGCCGACGACGACGCCGCCCATGGCCGGCGAAGCCACCAGGTCGATGGGCGAATCGATCCGCTTACGGACGATGTCGGCCAGCGCGGCGCACAGCCGCTCCGCCCGCTTTGCATCCATCAGCACCCGGGCGCATTGCAGGTAGCGGGCGCTATGCAGCCCGGAGGACAGGATGAAGTGGCCTTCCAGCAGCGCGCCCGCGGCGCGAAATTCATCGAGTACCTGTTGCCGTGTCAGCATCCCCTACCCCGTCACCCGCGCCACCGAGCTGACCGCGCTCCGCGTCCTCAGACCCATCATGATGTCGTTCAGATGTTTAAGATCGTGCACCTCGACGGTGATGTCGAGGTCGAAGAAGTCGCGCGCCCCCGCCCGCGCCACCATCTGCAATTCGTCGATATTGCCGCCCTGATCGCCGATCGTCTGGGTGACCTGGGCGAGCGCCCCCACCTCGTTGAGGATGGTCACCTTGATGCGGGCCGGGAAGCGCTGCTCGGCCGCCGTCGGGTCCCAGGCGAGATCGACCCAGCGTTCCGGCTCGCTGTCGAACTGCTCGAGCGCCTTGGCGAAGATCGGATAGATGACGATGCCTTCGCCGGGCGTGATGATGCCGACGATGCGCTCGCCCGGCACCGCCCCGGTCTCGGGCGCGATCCGCAGCGCCGCCGTGCGGTTGGCGCCGCGCACCGGTATCGACGCCGCGCCACCGCGCGCCGGCTCCAGCCGCGGTGGCTTGCGGCGGCTTTCGCGCAGCCGGCCTTCCTCGACGCTGATCCCCATGGCCTTGAGCACATCGTGGCCCGACAACTCGCCGCGTCCGACGGCGGCCAGCGCGTCGTCGAGGTCCTTGTGACCGAGCCGCGGCATGGCGGCGGCCACTTCCTTCTCGACGAACTTGCGCTCGTGCTTGGCCAGCATCTTCTCGACGATCTCGCGGCCAAGCCCGGCATATTGCTTGCGGACCGCGCTGCGTGTCGCCCGGCGGATGGCGGCGCGTGCCTTGCCGGTCACCGCCAATCCCTCCCACGCGGCCGGCGGCACCTGCGCGTCCGAGCGGATGATCTCGACCTCGTCGCCGTTCTGCAATTCGGTGACCAGCGGCGCGTGGCTGCCGTTGATCTTGGAGCCCACGCAACTGTCGCCGATCGAGGTGTGCACCGCATAGGCGAAGTCGATGGGTGTCGCGCCCTTGGGCAGGGCGATGAGCTGGCCCTTGGGGGTGAAGCAGAATACCTGGTCGTGGAACAACTCGAGTTTGGTGTGCTCGAGGAATTCCTTGGGGCTCTCGCCCTCCTGCAGCATTTCGACCAGATGGCGCAGCCAGCGGTAGGCGTTCGATTCGGCGGCCGGCGCGCGGAATCCGTCGAGCGCCTCGCGCGCGTCGGGCGCATCCTTGTAGAGCGCGTGGGCGGCAACGCCGCGCTCGGCGATCTCGTGCATCAGCCGGGTGCGGATCTGCATCTCGACCCGCATGTGGTGGGGGCCGATCACCGTCGTATGCAGCGAGCGGTAATCGTTCTGCTTCGGCGTCGAAATATAGTCCTTGAAGCGGCCGGGAATGGCGCGCCAGGTGCGGTGCACGATGCCGAGCGCCCGGTAGCACTGGTCGGCGGTTCCCACCAGCACCCGGAAGCCGAAAATGTCGGAGAGCTGGCCGAGCGACAGATGCTTGTGCTCCATCTTGCGCCAGATCGAGTACGGCCGTTTCTCGCGGCCATAAACCTCCGCCTTGATGCCGTTCTCGGCCAGCTTGACGGCCAGCGCCTTTTCGATTTCGCGCAGCACGTCGCCGCTTTCGGTGTGCAGCTTCTCCAGCCGCTCGGCGATGATCCGGTTGGCATCGGGATTGAGCACCTTGAAGGCGATGTCCTCGAGCTCGTCGCGCACCGTCTGCATGCCCATGCGGCCGGCCAGCGGCGCGTAGATGTCCATGGTTTCCTGGGCCACGCGCAGGCGCTTTTCCG
>CAYOZR010000153.1:0-7524 GCA_964408555.1 uncultured Aestuariivirga sp. | reverse complement strand
TTCATCATCCTCGACGAGGCGCAGAACACCACGCCGGAGCAGATGAAGATGTTCCTGACCCGGCTCGGCGAAGGCGGCCGCATGGTGGTGACCGGCGATCCCACCCAGGTCGATCTGCCGATCGGCATCATGTCCGGCCTGGCGGATGCGGTAGCGACGCTGAAGGATGTGCCGGGAGTTGCCGAAATCGCCTTCGGCAATGACGACATCGTGCGCCATGCCCTCGTCGGCCGCATCGTCGCGGCCTATGACAGGAAGACGGCAAAACCGGCAAAATGACGGTCAGCATCGCAACCGACGATGGCGGTTGGGACGCCATCCCGGACCTCGCGGAGCTGGCGCGCCGTGCCGCGGATGCCGCACTGGCGGCCGCCTATTCCGGGCCGCGGCCGGTCTCGCTTGCCATTCTCTTCACCGGCGATGCGGCGATCGCCAGGCTTAACCGGCAATGGCGTGGCAAGGCGAAGCCCACCAATGTCCTCTCCTTCCCGGCACCTGCGGGCCTGCCGGTACCGCGGGGCGAGCCCACACCCCTCGGCGACATCGTGCTCGCCTTCGGCACGGTGGCGCGCGAGGCCGGGGAACAGGGCAAGCCGTTGCCCCACCACGCAACACACCTTATCGTGCACGGCGTCCTCCATCTTCTGGGCCACGATCATCAAACCGGAGCCGGGGCGGATAACATGGAGGCGCTGGAGTGCCTGATCCTGAAGCAGCTTGGAATCGCGGATCCCTATGAGCGGCACTGACACGGCGAACGGCGGACATTCCCAGGAGCCGCGCAAGGACGGCTTGTGGAAGCGGCTGAAGGCGAGGCTGTTCGGCAGCCGCGACATCGGCCTGCGCGAAAGCCTGGAAGGCGCCATCGAAACCCACGAAGCGCAGTATCCCGGCGAGAGTTTCAAGGAAGAAGCAAAATCGATGATGCTCAACATCATCGAATTCGCCGGCCTCAGGGTCGACGACGTCATGGTGCCGCGCGCCGACATCGTGGCGATCGAGGATACGGCGACGATGCACGATCTCTTACAGCGCTTCACCGAGGCCAACCATTCGCGCCTGCCGGTCTACCGCGAGACTCTCGACGGCATCGCCGGCATGGTGCACGTCAAGGACTTCATGCGCTGGATGGCGGTGAAGGGCGCCAAGCGCCGCAAGAGCAAGTCGGCCAGGCCCGCGGCGCCGTCGCTGTCGATTGCGGCGGCGGATCTGGCGCTCGCCGTGAAACAGTCGGGGCTGCACCGCGAAGTGCTGTTCGTGCCGCCGTCGATGCCGGCCGCCGATCTTCTGATCAAGATGCAGGCGAACCACATCCATCTCGCCATCGTCATCGACGAATATGGCGGCACCGACGGGCTGGTTTCGATCGAGGATCTGGTCGAGCAGATCGTCGGCGACATTTCCGACGAGCACGACACCGACGAAGACAATCTGATCAAGCCGCTCGGCGACGGCGTCTATGCCGCCGACGGGCGCGTCGCCATCGAGAAGCTGGAAGAGCTGCTCGGCATCGAATTTCTTGCCGGCGGGGAGGAAGAGGAGGCCGATACGCTGGCGGGCCTGGTCTTCAAGATGGCGGGCCGGGTGCCGGCGCGCGGCGAGATCGTCCGCCACGCCAGCGGGCTTGAATTCGAAATCGTCGAATCCGATCCGCGCCGGGTGAAGCGGGTCAAAATCGGCACCCGCAATGCGACGGTCCTCACGCCGCCGCAGCCGGAAGCCGAGAGCGGCGAGACGAAGAAGGAGTGACGGGCCGCTGCAAGACGGCTGGCGCGGCCATGCTTCACAGCATCGACGGCAGCACCCGGTCGGGCGGATTATGCCCGTCGACCCAGGTCTTGATGTTGATGATCACCTTCTCGCCCATGTCGATGCGGCCCTCGATGGTGGCCGAGCCCATGTGCGGCAGCAGCACCGCGTTCTTGATCTTGAGCAGGCGCGGATTGACGGCGGGCTCGTGCTCGAAGACGTCGAGGCCGGCGCCGCCCAGCTCGCCCGCCTCGAGCATGCGGGCCAGCGCGTTCTCGTCGATCACCTCGCCGCGTGACGTGTTGACGACGATCGCCTCGCGCTTCATCAGCTTGAGGCGCCGCGCCGAGAGCAGATGGTAGGTGGCCGGGGTGTGCGGGCAGTTGACCGAGACGATGTCCATGCGGGCCAGCATCTGGTCGAGGCTTTCCCAATAGGTGGCCTCGAGTTCCTCCTCGATCTTGGCATTGACCGGCTTGCGGTTGTGATAGTGGATCTGCAGGCCGAAGGCCTTGGCGCGGCGGGCGAGCGCGGTGCCGATGCGGCCCATGCCGATGATGCCGAGGCGCTTGCCCCAGATGCGGCTCCCCAGCATCCAGGTGGGCGACCAGCCGGCCCATGAATTGTCGGCGCCGATCACCTTGGCGCCCTCGATCAGCCGCCGCGCCACCGCCATGATCAGCGCCATGGTCATGTCGGCGGTATCCTCGGTCAACACACCCGGCGTGTTGGTGACCGTAATGCCGCGCGCCACCGCCGTCTCGACATCGATATTGTCGACGCCGGTGCCGAAATTGGCGATGAGCTTGAGCTGCTCGCCCGCCTGCATGAGGATCGACTTGTCGATCCGGTCGGTGACGGTGGGGACCAGCACTTCGGCCTGCTTCACCGCCTCGATCAGCTCCGCCTTGCCCATGGGCCGGTCGGTGGCGTTGAGCCTGGTCTGGAACAGTTCCATCATCCGCGTCTCGACGGCGTCGGGCAGTTTCCGGGTGACGACAACCACAGGCTTGCGCTTGCTCATCGGGACTTCAGGCTCCGCTCGACAATTCTTGACATAATCTTAACCCGGGGCGGCCAATCCTGCCATGGGCTCTTCCGTTGCATGGCGGCAGGGGTGGTGTAAATTACGCGCCGTGTCTAGCAGAGACCCTGCCGGGCGCAAACGCGAAAGGGGAAGTCCGGGGTCGATGGCCAGGACCAATGAGGGAAAGCGGCGTTTCGGCTCCGCAATTCTGGTCGCGGCCTGCCTGGCGGTGGCCGTGGCGGCCTCCTGGTCGTTCTTCGGACACCGGCCCGATTCGCTGGCCGGGGCCGTCCAAAGTGCCGAAACCACCGCTTCGATCGGCCAGGCGGGCAAGCAGACCGGGTCTTCCGGCCTGCCGCTGCCGCGCTTCGTTTCGCTGAAGGCCGAGAAGGTCAATGTGCGGCGGGGGCCCTCCAGCGACCATGCGGTCGCCTGGGTCTTCCAGCGCAAGGGCATGCCGGTCGAGATCGTCGCCGAATTCGAGAACTGGCGGCGCATCCGCGACAGCGATGGCGAAGAAGGCTGGATTCTGCAGAACATGCTGTCCGGCAAGCGCACCGCCGCGGTGGCGCCCTGGCGCAAGGGTCAGACCATGGCGCTCTATCGGTCGGCCGGCAGCGGCGGCATGGTGGCAAGACTGCAGGCGGGCGTGATCGTCGAGATCGCGGCCTGCACCGGCGAATGGTGCCGGATTTCCGCCGGCGGCTTCGACGGCTGGATCGAGCAGACCATGCTGTGGGGCGTCTATCCCGGCGAAAGCGTCGATTAACGCCCTGTCTGGCGCAATCTCACGATCACATCGATGCGGCCGACCTCGGTGCCCTCGGGGACGGGCGGCAGACCGTTGACCTCGATGTCATCGGTGCCGATATCGATGAGCCGCCCTTCGTTTTCGAGAAAATAATGGAAATGATTCGAAGTGTTGGTATCGAAATAGGAGCGGTCGCCCTCGATCGCCACCTCGCGCAGCAGCCCTGCCCGGGTGAACTGGTTCAGCGCATTGTAGACGGTGGCCAGCGACACCGGCACCCGGGCCGCAACCGCCTCGCCATGCAGGGCCTCGGCGCTGACGTGACGGTCGCCCGAGCCGAACAGGATTTCGGCCAAAACCAGACGCTGACGCGTCGGCCGCAGCCCCGCATCGCGCAATTTTCCGGCAATTTCTTCCCGCCGAAGGTTCATGGCGGTCTTATAGAATGGAGTCCCGTTGCATTGCAAATGCGGCCAAATCACACCCTCGGCGGGCTTTGAAGCGCGGGCGCCTTCATGTTAGGAACGTCTCCGCGCCGGCGCGGAGCCGGCTGTGGGCCGGAGACTATCGGATTAAGCATGATGGAGCGCAAATCGCAGTTTCTTTATGACGAGCTTCTGGCCTGCGGGCGCGGCGAGCTGTTCGGGCCCGGCAACGCGCAATTGCCGCTGCCGCCGATGTTGATGTTCGACCGCATCACCCATGTCTCCGAAACCGGCGGCGAGCACGGCAAGGGGCTGATTACCGCCGAATTCGATATCCGGCCGGATTTGTGGTTCTTTCCCTGCCATTTCCAGGGCGATCCGGTGATGCCGGGCTGCCTCGGCCTCGATGCCCTGTGGCAGATGCTCGGATTCTTCCTCGGCTGGCTGGGCGCTCCCGGCCGCGGCCGGGCGATCGGCGTCGGCGAGGTCAAATTAACCGGCATGGTGACGCCGGCGGTGAAAAAGGTCGAGTATGTCGTCAATCTGAAGCGCGTCATCCTGCGCAAGCTCAATCTCGGCATCGCCGACGGCTTGCTCAAGGCCGACGGCGAAACCATCTATACGGCAACCGATTTGCGGGTCGGCCTGTTTCAGTCCAATCCCGCCTGAGGAGAGAAGCGAGATGCGGCGAGTGGTCGTCACCGGGCTCGGCATCGTGTCGAGCATCGGCAACAATGTCCAGGAAGTGCTCGCCTCGCTGCGCGAGGCGAGATCCGGAATCGTCAAGGCCGAGGATTATGCGCGGCTCGGCTTCCGCTGCCAGGTGCATGGCGCGCCGAAATACGATCTCGACCAGATCGACCGGCGGGCGCGGCGCTTCATGGGCGACGGGGCGGCGTGGAACTATGCCGCCATGCAGCAGGCGATCGTCGATTCGGGCCTGGAAGAGAAAGACGTGAAGAACGACCGCGCCGGCATCATCATGGGTTCGGGCGGGCCGTCGACGAAAACCATCGTGGCCGCCGCCGATACGACCCGCGCGAAGGGGCCCAAGCGGGTCGGGCCCTTCGCGGTTCCCGCCGCCATGTCGAGCACCAATTCGGCGACACTGGCCACCCCCTTCGGCATCCGCGGCGTCAATTATTCGATCTCCTCGGCCTGCGCCACATCGGCCCACTGCATCGGCAATTCCGCCGAACTGATCCAGTGGGGCAAGCAGGATGTGATGTTCGCCGGCGGCGGCGAGGAACTGGACTGGACGCTGTCGGTGCTGTTCGACGCCATGGGCGCCATGTCGTCGAAATACAACGACACGCCGGAGAAGGCGTCTCGCGCCTACGACAAGAACCGCGACGGCTTCGTCATCGCCGGCGGGGCCGGCACGGTGGTGCTCGAGGAACTCGAACACGCCAAGGCGCGCGGCGCCAAGATCTATGCCGAGCTCGTCGGCTACGGCGCCACTTCCGACGGCTACGACATGGTGCAGCCCTCGGGCGAGGGGGCGGCGCGCTGCATGCGGCTGGCCATGGCGGCGGTGAAGGAGAAGATCGACTACATCAACCCGCACGCCACCTCGACGCCGATCGGCGACAAGAAGGAGATCGAGGCGATCCGCGCGGTCTTCGGCAGGGACATTCCGCCGATCTCGGCCACCAAGTCGCTGACCGGCCATTCGCTCGGCGCCACCGGCGTGCAGGAGGCGATCTACTCGATCCTGATGATGCAATCCGGTTTCATCTGCGAGAGCGCCAATATCGAGGAGATCGATCCGGAATTCGCCGACCTGCCGATCGTGCGCCAGCGCCGGGACAACGTGAAAATCGACGTGGTGATGTCGAACAGCTTCGGCTTCGGCGGCACCAACGCCACCCTCGTCCTCCAGCGCTACAACGGCTGACTGCATGAACGACAAATTGATGAGCGGCCGCCGCGGCTTGGTTATGGGAGTGGCGAACGACCACTCGATCGCCTGGGGCATCGCCTCGCAACTCCACAAGCACGGCGCCGAGCTGGCCTTCACCTATCAGGGCGAGGCCTTCGGCAAACGGGTAAAGCCGCTCGCCGATGAGGTGGGATCGAAATTGCTGCTGCCCTGCGATGTCGAGGACGTCGCCACCGTCGATGCGGTCTTTGCGGCGCTTAAGCGGCACTGGGGCAAGATCGATTTTCTCGTCCATGCCATCGCCTTCTCCGACAAGAACGAGTTGAAGGGCAAATACGCCGACACGACGCGCGAGAATTTCATCCGCACCATGGTGATCTCGTGCTTTTCCTTCACCGAGATCGCCCGGCGCGCCGCCGCCATGATGCCGGATGGCGGCTCGCTGCTCACATTGACCTATGGCGGCTCCGTCCGCGTCATGCCCAATTACAATGTCATGGGGGTCGCCAAGGCGGCGCTTGAATCCTCGGTGCGCTATCTCGCCGCCGATTACGGACCGCAAGGCATAAGGGTGAATGCGATTTCGGCGGGTCCGATGCGGACCCTGGCGGGGGCGGTCATCGGCGATGCGCGCGCCATGTTCAATTACCAGCAGAACCACGCGCCCTTGCGCCGCACCATCACGCTTGAGGAAGTGGGGGGTGCCGGGCTCTATCTCTTGTCGCCGCTCTCGAGCGGCGTCACCGGCGAAATCCACTATGTCGATTCGGGCTACAACATCATTTCCATGCCGCGCCCGGAAGACCTGAAGAAGAGCGTGGAGAACGGCGGCTAGTTGCGCCGCTCCGGGACGGCGCAATTCAGCGGATGCGGGCGCCGCTCGCCGCATCGAAAACGAAGAGCCGGTCCTTGGCCAGCGCGACACCCGCCTTGTCGCCGGGCTTTGCCGCGAAATCCTTCGCCGCCTTCACCGTCAGCATGTCGCGCTCGGTCTTGACCGTCACCAGCGTGTGGTCGCCGATCAGTTCGGTCGCATAGATGGCGCCCTTGATCTGGCCCTTTGCCGGCGCGGTGACGGTGCAATCCTCGGGGCGCACGCCGAGCATCGCCTTCGCCGCCTTGCCCGCCACCGGCACCGGCACCGAGGCGCCGCCGGTCAGGAAGGTCTTGCCGGAAAGCTCGCCCTGCACCACGTTCATCGGCGGCGAGCCGATGAACTGCGCCACGAACAGATTGGCGGGATCGTTGTAGATGTAGGCGGGCGTTGCCAGCTGCTGCAGCTTGCCGCCTTCGAGCAGCGCCACCCGGTGGGCGAGCGTCATCGCCTCGATCTGGTCGTTGGTCACGTAGATGGTGGTGATGCCGAGCTCATGCTGCATGTGTTTGAGTTCGGCCCGCATGTGGCCCCTGAGCTTGGCATCGAGATTGGACAAGGGCTCGTCCATCAGGAACACTTTCGGCCGCCGCACCATGGCGCGCGCCAGCGCCACCCGCTGCTGCTGGCCGCCCGAAAGCTGACGCGGGTAGCGCGAAAGATAGGGACCGAGCTGCACCTGGTCGGCCACATCCTTGATGCGCGCCTCCATCTCGGGCTTCGGAAGCCCGCGGATCTTCAGCGGATAGCCGATATTCTCGGCCACCGTCTTGTGCGGATAGAGCGCATGGGACTGGAACACCATGGCGACGTCCC
>CAYOZR010000152.1:0-7536 GCA_964408555.1 uncultured Aestuariivirga sp. | reverse complement strand
AACTTCCAGCACGTCGAAGATGCCGGGCGATGTAGTGGTGCCCGTCAGCGCGGCGCGCAGGGGCTGGGCCAATTTCCCAAGCTTCAAGCCCGCCGCCTCCGCATGCGCCTTGACCGCCGCTTCGAGTTCCGCCACCCGCCACTCCCTGGCGGCGTCGAGAACCGGAACCAGGCCCGCCAGCGCCGCCTTGCCGCCATCGGCCATGATCGCCTTCGCCTTGTCGTCCAGCGACAGGGGCCGGCTGGCGAACAGAAACGCCGCACCCTTCATCAGCTCCACCAAAGTCTTGGCCCGCTCCTTGAGGCCGGGCATGGCCTTGAGCAGCTTTGCCTTCATCGCCGCGTCGACCTTCGCCAGCATCGCCTTGCCGCCCTCGGCATGGGGCAGAAAGGCGAGGAACTGCCGCAGCAGCTCGGCATCGGGCGTCGCGCGGATATAGTGGCCGTTGAGATTTTCCAGCTTGGCGAAATCGAACCGCGCCGGCGATTTGCCGACCGTCTCGAGGCCGAACCACTCGACCAGTTGTTCGGTCGAGAAGATTTCTTCGTCGCCATGGCTCCAGCCGAGCCGGGCCAGATAGTTGCGCATCGCGTCCGGCAGATAACCCATGGCGCGATAGGCTTCCACCCCCAGCGCCCCGTGGCGCTTGGATAGCTTGGCGCCATCCGGCCCGTGGATCAGCGGAATATGGGCCATGACCGGCACGCGCCAGCCCATCGCCAGATAGATCTGGCTCTGCCGCGCCGCATTGGTCAGGTGATCGACGCCGCGGATGATGTGGGTCACCCCCATATCGTGGTCGTCCACCACGACCGAGAGATTATAGGTGGGATTGCCGTCGGAGCGCAGGATGATCAGATCGTCGAGATCCTTATTCGGGATGACGACGCGGCCCTGCACCTTGTCGTCGATGCCGGTCTCGCCCTCCTGCGGCGCCTTGAAACGGATGACCGGCCGGACATCGACCGGCGCTTGCGCGGCATCGCGGTCGCGCCAGGTGCCGTCGTAGCGGATCGGGCGCTTCTCGGCTTCGGCCCGGGCGCGCATCTGTTCGAGCTCCCGCGGCGTGCAGAAACAGCGATAGGCGCGGCCCTGGGCCAGCAGCAGTTCGGCCACTTCGCGGTGCCGCTGGGCCCTCCCATATTGCGACACCGGCTCGCCCGCCCAGTCGAGGCCGAGCCAGGTGAGACCTTCGATGATGGCATCGATTGCCGCGGCGGTCGAACGCTCGCGGTCGGTGTCTTCGATGCGCAGCAGCATCTGGCCGCCCGCATGCTTGGCGAAGGCCCAGTTGAACAGGGCGGTGCGCGCGCCGCCGATATGCAGATAGCCGGTGGGCGAGGGGGCGAAACGCACGATGACGGGCGATGACATGAACGCCGCTCTCCGTATAGACTTGCTTTGGAGCGTGATGAGTTGAGACCGGTTCAGCCGGTTTGCCCCTCCCCCTTGTGGGGAGGGGTTAGGGGTGGGGGTCTGGTGGTGAAGCCGGAGCGACCCCCACCCTTAATCCCTCCCCACAAGGGGGAGGGAGAAATTGCTTGCTGATCCATCCCGAAATCATCCCGCTCAAGGGAAAAGGCCGTGCTGGCCCTCGGGCCGCCGCATAGCACAGACCCTGATGGGGCGTAAGGGGACGCTAGCGTGGTATCGGGCGCCTGGGGCGATGTCGCGGCCGGTTCTGAAACGGGCCGGCTCCGCGCTGCGCTGGATGATGTGCTGGCGTCGCAAACCGGACGCGGCTTGCTGTGGGCGCCGGTCGCGCTGACCTTCGGCATCTGGGCCTATTTCGGGCTGCCGGCCGAGCCTCTTTGGCCGGCGCTCTTGGCAATGGCCCTTGCCGCCGCCGTGTTGCTGTGGCTGGGGCGGAGAAAGCCCTATCTGGTCGTGCTAGCGCTGGTGCCTTGCGGGTTTCTGCTGGCCAAGCTGAAGAGCGAGATCGTCACAACACCCATACTGCGGGCCACCACCGGCGAGGTGCTGGTGTCCGGCATCGTCGAAGAAAAAATCCGCTACGGCACGGCGCGCGGCACCTTGATCCTCGGCCTCGACGCCATCGAGGGTGTCACCGCCGAAAGGCTGCCGCGCCGCCTGCGGCTCGGCGTTTTCTTGCGCAATGGCGATCCGCCGCTCGGCGCCCGCATCGCGGTCAAGGCCAGGCTCCAGCCCTTGCCGTCGCCGGTCATGCCGGGAGGTTTCGACTATGGCCGGCAATTGTGGTTCGATGGCATCGGCGGCACCGGACGCTCGACCGGTCCGATCGATGTGCTGAGCGAGACCGTGCCGCCGCGGCTGTGGCTCGCGGCCGCGCTGCTCGATCTCAGGCAGGCGATCGGCGCCCGGCTGCGCGCTCATCTTGACGGCGTGCTCGCCTCCTTCGCCGAGGCGCTCATCACCGGCGAGCGCGGCGCCATTCCGAAGGATATCAACCGCAGCCTGCAGGTCTCGGGCCTCGCCCATATCTTGTCGATCTCGGGCCTGCACATGTCGATGGTGGCGGGCGGCATCTTTTGGTTCGTGCGCGCCGTGCTCGCCGCCTTTCCCGCACTTGCGCTGCGCCGGCCGATCAAGAAATGGGCCGCGGCGGCGGCACTGGATGGACCTGCGAGCAACGCCGTTGCACCGCCATCGTCAAGACCAAGACCATCGCCTATTTCCGCCAAGCCGAGGGACCGGCACCCGCCTGCGGCGGCATCGACATATTGATCGCCGATTATCCCTTGCGCGGCGCCTGCCGCTCGGTTCCCATTCGCATCGACCGCTTCGATGTCTGGCGCCATGGCGCCCATGCGCTGTGGCTTAAGAACGGTGAAATCGACATCGCCACCGCTCGCGGCGAGAGTGGCGCCAGGCCCTGGGTCGTGGTCCCCGAGCCCCGCCGCAAGCCGGCGCTGCCGCCCTGATCGCGGCTCTTCGACACATTCACTTGTGCCTTCCGGAGGGGCAAGAGGCCGCCATGGAAAGCTCCGCTCCGCCCCCCACCATGGCCGATATCCGCCGCGACATCGACCGTATCGACGAAAGCCTGGTCATGCTCCTGGCCGAGCGCCAGCGCCTGGTGGAACAGGCAATCGTTGTAAAGCAACGCGACGGCATCCCGGCCCGCGTGCCCGAGCGCATCGAGCAGGTGATCGAGCATGTCCGCGGCCTGGCGCGCGCCCATCACCTCGATGCGGCACTGGTCGAGACCATCTGGACCGAGATGATCGAGTGGTTCATCGACCACGAGGAGCGCGAACTCGACCGCAAGCGGTAAGTCTCGATAGCCATTGGGGTGCAGGGAAACGATGGAAAGGATGCGCTTGATCAACGGGAAGTTGAGCCTGCATCGGCCAAACTAAGCCATGCGTGATGGCCGAAGCAATATCGGCGGCACGAGTGCTAATCCCGATTGTCGTGGAGAGCCCGGTCGGTTACGTTGATGGTTACCACGGGGGTCCGCATGGACAATGCCGGCTCAAGGTTCCGTCTCATCTCCGCTTGAATCCACTCGTTCCGTTCACAGCGCAGGAGTACAGCCATGACACACGGAAAGCACGCTGCATTGCCGAATGGTAGGTGGTTTGCGCTGCGAAAGCAGATACATTTATCAGTTGTCATGACGATCTCGGCCGCACTTCTTTCATTTGCGGCCACCTTGCCGGTTCGGGCGCAGACAGTGCAGGCACCGCCGCCGCAAGGCGATCAGGCTCTTGATCCCAAGATCGTTGCACTCTCTGGGACGGCTGGACGCATCGCTAAGTTCGTCACCACCACCACACTTGGCAACTCGGCGCTGTACGAGAATGGCGGCAGGATCGGCCTCGGCACCCAGCAGCCCGGCAGCAAACTGGACATCGTTTCACAGGATGCACTGAGGCTCACAGGTTTTCAGCCTTTTCTGACACTCCGTGACAGCAATGCCGGCCTCGCGCGCCACGTCATCCAATCGGTGGGAGGCGGTTTGAATCTGCTGACCGACAGCTACCTCAAGGGGTTAAACCCATCCGCCTTTGTCCGAATCGACAATGCCGGAAGGGTTGGCCTCGGAACTGCCAACCCCCAGCGGGCGCTGCAGATCGGCCCGAGCTTCGATGCGATGTTCACCATCGAACCCTCGGATGTAAGCCCGCGCGCCGGCTGGATTCGCTTCGGCGACAAAACGGGTTGGAGGTTGCATTTTGGGCGTTCTCGAGAGTTCAGTGGCGGACCGCTTAACACCGGCCTGACCGGCAATCTGATGGAGCTTCAGGACAATGGCACTTTTCGCCTAGTCGGATTTCCCGAGGGCCCGACTGGTCTGGGCCCATTGTGCCGGACCCTTTCGAACATCGTTACCATGTGCTCGTCGGGCGCGGCCAGCCAGCGATACAGAACGAATACCGAGCCCTACCGGGGCGGTTTGGATGTCGTCGGCCGCTTGCAGCCCATCGCCTTCACCCGCACCGACACCGGACTGCCCGCCCTGGGCTTGGCCGCGGAAGAAGTGAATGCCGTTGAACCGCTGCTGGCCTATCGCAACGAGAAGGGCGAGGCCGAGGGCGTCAACTATGATCTGCTGAGTGTGCTGTTCGTCAATGCCATCAAACAGCAGCAGGAGCAGTTGCAACAGCAAAAACAACTGATCGATCGGCTTCAATCCCGCCTGGAACGCCTGGAGGGACCAAGCCCGCAGCTTCTATCGGCCAAATAGCGGGCACGGCGGCCCGGACCCCTGAGCGCCGTCCATTGTCCACCTGTGGTCCCGGGCGGTTTGCCGCCCGGCTCCACTTCGCCAATGGTAGGTCTCGACGGCACCGGGCGAGTTGAGGCAGATTGCCGCCATGCGCTTTCCCCATCTCTTCTCGCCCTTCGCCCTCAAGGGCCTCGAAATCCGCAACCGCGTCTTCTCGACCGGCCATGACACCTATTTGCCGGTGGGCGGCCTGCCGTCGGAGGCGCTCATCGCCTATCAGCGGGCCCGGGCCCGCGGCGGCGCCGGGCTGATCGTCATCCAGGTGGTGGGCGTGCACGAAACCTCGCGCTACACCGAAGCCCTGCTGATGGGCACTTCCGACGATTGCATTCCCTCCTTCCGCCGCCTGATCGAAGCGATCCATGCCGAGGGCAGCAAATGCTTCGTGCAATTGTTCCATCCCGGCCGCGAACTCCTGGGGAGGCCCGATGGCGTGATGCCGTCCGCCTATGCGCCATCGCATTCGCCGTCGGAACGCTTTCATGTCATTCCGCGGGCGCTCTCGGCCGATATGATCGGCGAAATCGTCGCTGGCTATGGCTCAACCGCCCGGCGCATGGCGGAAGCCGGAGCCGACGGCGTCGAGATCGTCGCCAGCCACGGCTATCTGCCGGCGCAATTCATGAACCCCCACGTCAACCGCCGCACCGATCGCTATGGCGGCACGCCGGAGAACCGCCTGCGCTTCACCCGCGAGGCGATTGCCGCGGTGCGCGGCCAGGTGCCCTCCCATTTCATCGTCGGCATGCGCATGTCGGGCGACGAATACGACCAGGAGGGATTGACCGAGGATGATTCGGTCGCCATCGCCCGCGGCCTCAAGGACGGCCTCGATTATCTCAACGTCATCGCCGGAACCTCGGCCTCGGTCTCGGGCGCCGTCCATATCGTCCCCTCGATGGCCAATGCCCACGCCTATGTCGCCCCCTTCGCCCGCAAGGTGAAACAGGCAACCGGCGCCGCCGTCTTCGTCGCCGGCCGCATCAACCAGCCGCAGGACGCCGAGCGCGTCATCGCCGAAGGGGCGGCCGACATGTGCGGCATGACCCGCGCCATGATCTGCGATCCGGAAATGGCCAACAAGGCGAAGGCGGGCGCGAGCGACGATATCCGCGCCTGCATCGGCTGCAACCAGGCCTGCATCGGCCACTTCCAGCTCGGCATTCCGATTTCCTGCATCCAGCATCCCGAAACCGGCCGTGAATTGCAATTCGAGGCTAAGCCCCGCGTCTCGAAGCCCCGCCGCATCATGGTGGTGGGCGGCGGCCCGGCGGGTTTGAAGGCGGCCGCGGTCGCCGCCCAGCGCGGTCACCAGGTCGATCTGCATGAGCGCGACGGCCAGACCGGCGGCCAGGCGCGCCTCGCCCAGCTTCTGCCGACGCGGGCCGAATTCGGCGGCATCATCGGCAATCTCACCCGCGAGGCCGAGCGCCACGGCGCCCGCATTCACCGGCGCAGCGAGGTGACGCCCGAGACGATCGCCCGCGACAAGCCCGATGCCGTCATTCTGGCGACCGGCAGCCGCCCGCATCTGCCGCCGATCGAAGGCGAGGCGGCGCAGCTCGTTCATGCGGTGGATATTCTCTCAGGCAACGCCAGGACCGGGGCCCGCGTCGTCATCTACGACTGGCATGCCGACTGGATCGGCGCCGGCCTCGCCGAGAAGCTCGCCGCCGATGGCGTCCATGTGCGCCTCGCCGTCAACGGCATGAGCGCCGCCGGCAATATCCAGTCCTATATCCGCTTCGAGACGATTGCCCGCCTGTACAAGCTCGGCGTCGAGGTTCACCCCTGGCTGCGCCTCTATGGCGCCGACGGCCGCACCGCCTATTTCATCCACACCGCGGCGCGCCAGCCCGTGGTTTTCGAGGATGTCGATACGCTGGTGCTGGCGGCTCCCAATCACCCGGTCGACGAACTGGCCGGGGCGGTAAACTTGCAGGCCATCGAATTGCACATGATCGGCGATTGCCTGACCCCCCGCACGGCGGAAGAAGCCGTCTATGAGGGGCTGAAAGCCGGCATGGCCGTCTGAATTCCCTCAAATCGCAAACCCGCTGAGCCTGCCGGGCACGGTAAATACGATGTGATATTAATGCCACAAAGTAACGATTTGTGAAGCCTGCCCAAATCCGCACCACATTGAACCCTTGATCCGCCCAATTTGCGCAATAGCGTCAGCACGTTCCCGGGGCTCGGGAATGGGGTTGTGGGCGTCAGAATCTCGGACGGCAAGATGGGGTGGCAATGCGAAGGCCCGAGGCAATGGCCAACGCATCCCCGAGACGATTGCCGCCCGGCGTGAAGTTCAAAAGGCTGTGCCGACGTTACAACCGATAAAATGACAGAACGCTGACACAGGACCAGATCATGGACGCCAAATCCATCAGCAATACCAAGCTTCCAAGCCGCCATGTAACGGAAGGCCCGCAGCGCGCCCCGCATCGCTCCTACTATTATGCGATGGGCCTCACTCAGCAGCAGATCCAGCAGCCCTTCGTTGGCGTCGCCTCGTGCTGGAACGAGGCTGCACCATGCAACATCTCGCTGATGCGCCAGGCTCAGGCGGTGAAGCGGGGCGTCGCCGCCGCCAGCGGCACGCCGCGCGAGTTCTGCACCATCACCGTGACCGACGGCATCGCCATGGGCCACCAGGGCATGAAAGCCTCGCTGGTGTCGCGTGAAGTGATCGCCGACTCGATCGAGCTCACCATGCGCGGCCATTGCTATGACGGGCTCGTCGGGGTCGCCGGCTGCGACAAGTCGCTGCCCGGCATGATGATGGCCATGCTGCGCCTCAACGTGCCGTCGATCTTCATCTA
>CAYOZR010000151.1:0-7576 GCA_964408555.1 uncultured Aestuariivirga sp. | reverse complement strand
GCAATGTCGAGGGTGCCACGACGCGCACGC
Source organism: uncultured Aestuariivirga sp. (assembly GCA_964408555.1). Taxonomy (GTDB): domain Bacteria; phylum Pseudomonadota; class Alphaproteobacteria; order Rhizobiales; family Aestuariivirgaceae; genus Aestuariivirga. Next base: position 7,546 of record CAYOZR010000151.1, on the reverse strand, counting down.
GGGCGCCGAGCTTGTTGAGCAGGTGGATATTGGAGCGCGCCACGCGCGAATGCAGGACGTCGCCGCAGATGGCAATGGTCAGGCCCTCGATGCGGCCGAGACGGCGGCGGATGGTCAAGGCGTCGAGGAGCGCCTGGGTGGGATGCTCGTGCTGGCCGTCGCCGGCATTGATCACCGAGCAGGAGACTTTCTGGGCCAGCAATTCGACCGCGCCGGAGGATGGGTGCCGCACCACCAGGAAATCCGGGTGCATGGCGTTGATGGTCATGGCGGTGTCGAGCACGGTTTCGCCCTTGGACAGCGCCGAGGTGGCGACCGCCATGTTCATGACATCGGCGCCAAGCCGCTTGCCGGCGATCTCGAAGGAGCTCTGGGTGCGGGTCGAGGCCTCGAAGAAAAGATTGACCTGGGTGCGGCCGCCGAGCAGCGCATGGCGCTTCTCGATCTGGCGGTTGACCTCGACATATTTGCCGGCGAGTTCCAGCAGGGCTTCGATTTCGGCGGGGGAAATGCCGGCGATCGCCAGAAGGTGCTGGCCCTTGAGGAGCGGTGTGCGGCGCGCGGCGGTCATTAAAGCCGGGTGTGTAGGGGGGAAAGCATTGGGCGGCAAGGGCGATCTTAAGGCTGTGGATTAAGCCGAAAATTCGATGCGCAAATTCGTCTCGTTTTTTTAGCAAATTTGGGCGCCGCCGCTAACCGACCGCTAGGGTCAAATCCAGTTAACAGGATGACCCGATGCGAAGCTGTGTAATGATGCCTTTGCTGTTGGCGTCAACGGGACTCGCATTGGCGGGATGAACGCCGCAGGAGGCATCGATACCGAAGAGGGCCGCGGTCACCGCGCGTGCGCAAGCATGCGGCCGCGCTTCCTTGGCGGAATCAATCCTCCGCGACGGAGTTAGAGGCGTGTGATGCTCGTTGCCTTCGACAGCAGGTGTGTGGCGTGGGAGTTCAAATATGGACAGGCGCGGATTATTGAAACTGCTCGGCGCAGGTGGTGCGGGACTGCTGATTCCGGCAGGTAATGCCAGGGCAGCCGGCACAGCCTATTATGTAAGCGGCTCGGGGAACGACAGCAACAACGGGCTGACGCCCGAGACGGCGTTTCGCACGTTGCAGAAGGCGGCTGACCTCACGTTTCCGGGCGATACGGTCCTCGCAATGAACGGCGATTACACCAATTCCCGTTCCAACAGCGACGTTCTGAGTATCGCGCGATCCGGAGCGCAGGACGCGTTCATCGCTTACCGGAACTACCAGGACCATCGGCCGCGCATTCTTGTCAATGCCAACAACTGGCAGGGAATCAAGATAGTGGCATCCTATATCATCGTCCAGGGATTCGAGGTTGCCGGGAATGCCGCGAACATCACTTTCGACTACGCGCTTTCGCAGAAGGACAACTTGTTGAATTGTGCCACCAATGCCAACGGCATCTATTCCAACGGCAGGAAGGTCGGGACGCTACGCAACATCATAATTCGGGGCAACTACGTTCATCACTTGCCGGGAGGCGGCATCGGCGCGATGGCGTCGGACTATGTTACCATCGCCGACAACACGGTGCATTCTTGCTCCTGGTGGAGTGCCTACGGATGCAGCGGACTCTCGATCTACACCTCTAGGGATGTCGACTCGGATACCAAGCGCTACAAGACGATCGTGCGCCGCAATGTCTGCTACGACAATGAAAACTACATACCGACATTCTCAAGCGGCAAGATCCAAGACGGCAACGGCATCATCATCGACGACAACAAGAACACCCAGCAGGACGGCGTTCCCGCCTATAGGGGCCGCACGCTGGTGACCAACAATCTTTGCTACAACAACGGCGGCACTGGCGTGCACGCCTACTCAAGCGCGCGCGTCGATTTCGTAAACAACACCGCCTACTGCAACAACCGCAGTCCGGCAGTCGACAACGGCGAGATCAGCGCCGGCGACTGCACCTCGGTGCGGCTGTATAACAATGTGCTGTCGGCGCGCAGCGGCAAGCGTTGCCAGCATTACTGGCGCAATGTCGACGTACAATACGACTACAATGTTTATCATAATGGCAGCGTCGTGGTGCGGGGGCCGAACGACATCTTCGCCGATCCGCGCTTTGTCAATGCATCGGTAAACCCGGCGGACGCCAATTTTCGTCTGAAGGTTGGCTCACCCGCCATGAATTCTGGCACGCCAAGTCTAGCGCCACCGGACGATCTCGTGCGTAATCCGCGCCAAAAAGGGAGCATCGACCGGGGTTCATACGAACGCCTGGCTTAACGTCACCACCAGCGGGATGGTGAGCGCGGCGCAGACGACCTGCAGCGTCAGGATATTGGCGACGAGCGGCGCGTCTCCGCCCATGCGGCGGGCCAGAACATAGGCGCCGGAACCGGTAGGCACTGCGGCCGAGAGCATGGCGACGGCGAAGGTCTGGCCGTGAACGCCGAGGAGAATGAGCCAAAAGGCCATGAATAACGGCATGACCAAGAGCTTCAGAGCGGTGGCCAGCACGACCGGCCCCTTGGCGGCCATGGCATGATCGAGACGCAAGCCCGCGCCGACGGTGAGGAGTGCCAGGCCGAGCGCGCCCTTGCCGATCATGTCGAGAACCTGAAGGCCGAGCCCCGGCACCGCAAGGCCCGAGAACTTCCAGATCACGCCGCCAACGGATGAGAGAACGAAGGGGTTCTTGAGGATCGACAGCACCACGGTTCCGGCGTCGGGCGGCTTGCCGGAGGCATAAAACGAAAGCACGGCGACATTGACCACATTGAGAAGAGGGATCATCGCCGCCGCACTCACCGCACCGATGGCCAGCGCGCCCTGGCCGAAATAGACCGGGATGATGGCGAGCGCGATGAAGGTGTGCCAGCGGGTGGCGCCTTGGAAGAGGCTCGAATATTGCGCGCCGTCGAGGGCGAGTGCGGCACAGAGCGGACGGCGCAGAGCCAAGAGCAGAGCGAACATGGTGGAGATCGCCAGCATCATGGCGAACCCCATGTGCCAAACCGGCACGCCGGTGAAATCGGCGGCGGCGATTTCCTTGAAGATGATGGCGGGAAAGAGCACGAAATAGCAGACGTGATCGACGGCTGCCCAATGGGTTTCGCCAATCAGGCCGGCACGCCGCAAGCCGAGCCCCACCAGGATGACGACGAAGACGGGCAGGAGGGCGAGGAAGGCGGCGGTCATCGGATCAGCCCGGCCAGCGCGATCATCAGCGGGATCGAGAAGAAGGACACCACGGTCTGCACCGTGACTGTGGCGGCGACAAGGGGTGCATCGCCGCCCATCTGGCGGGCCAGCACATAGGCGCTCATGGCGGTGGGCACCGAGGCGCAGACGATGCAGGCGACGAAGGCGGTGCCCGAAATACCGGTGGCAAGACTCCACAGGGTGACGAGGGCCGGCGTGCCGAACAGCTTGAGGCCGGTGCCGAGCCAGACGGCTGGCGATGGCCTTATCGCCTCATGGGTCGAAAGGCCGGCGCCCACCATCAGGAGGCCGGAGCCGATGGCAGCACCCCCCAGCATGCCCATGCTGGTCATCACCGGCTGATAGATGGGGATGCGGGCGAAATTGACGACCAGTCCCGCCGCCGTGGCCCAGATGAAGGGATTGCGAAAAACGACATAGACGGTCTCGCGGGCGGTGAGCTTGCGGGCGGCGGCATTCTGGGCCACCACGGCGACCGCCATGATGTTGGCGACCGGCACCAGCGCGCCGATGATGACGGCAACGAGAGCGACGCCTTCATCGCCATAGAGCTTGGCCAAAACCGGCAGGGCAATGAAACCGTTCCAGCGGGTAGCACTCTGGAACAGCGAGGAGAATGACGGCCCTTGGATCGCCAGCCACGCCATGATGAATTTGCGCGCCGCGAGAAGTCCAAGCGCCATGGTGAAGAAACTGGCGATCATGGTGATGGCGATGCCGGTCAGGGGCAGGCTGGCGATATCGGAGCGGATCAGGGTTTCGGCCAGGAGGGCGGGAAAGAACACCCAGTAGCCGAGCAGTTCGAGGCCGCGCCACATGTCCTCGGGCACGATGCCGCGCCAGCGCAGCGCCCAGCCGAGTGCTATGAGCAGGAAGATGGGCAGCAGGGTTTCGAAGGTGAAGGTCATCTGAGCGAATCCAGGGCGGCCTGCAGGATCCAGGCGGCGGCGAGCTTGTCGATGACTTCCTCGCGCTTGGCCCGCGAGGCATCGGCGGCGATCAGCATGCGCTCGACGGCGGCGGTCGAAAGCCGCTCGTCCCAGAAGACGATGGGGATGGGCGTGAGCTTCGCCAGATTGCGGGCGAAGGCGCGGGTCGATTGGGCGCGCGGGCCCTCCGAGCCGTCCATGTTCACCGGCAGGCCGAGAACGATGAGGCCGATGTTCTCGCGGGCGGCGAGTTCGAGGAGGCGGGCGGCATCGGCGGTGAATTTCCTGCGCTGTATGGTTTCGACCGGCGTCGCGATCTGGCGGGTCAAATCGCTGGTGGCGACGCCGATGGTTTTGGCTCCGAGATCGAGCCCCACGAGGCGGGATAGGGGTGACAGGGTGGCTACGGCTTCGGCGAGCGAAAGTTCGGCGGCGGGCATGGTGCCTGACTAGCCGATTTGAACGTCCGGGCAAACGTCGATCTTGCGCCCGATGCCCTGCGGCGCGATCATGGCTCATCCGGGAGGAGACCCCCATGAAGATCGGCTATATCGGCCATTCGGCCTTTCGCATCGAGACGGGCAAGGCCGTCATTCTCGTCGATCCGTTCATCACCGGCAATCCGGCGGCCAAGACCGATGTCAAGACGGCCTCGGCGGGCGCCACCCATGTGCTGCTGACCCACGGTCATGACGACCACATTGGCGACGCGGTCGATATCCTCAAAGCGACCGGAGCCACCCTCGTCGCCAATTTCGAAATCTGCAACTACCTCGCCGCCAAGGGGGCCACGAACTACAGCCCCGGCAACCATGGCGGGCGCATTGCGTTCGACGACTTCGACCTGGTCTTCACCAATGCCTGGCATTCCTCCTCGGTCATCATCGAGGGCAAGCCTATCTATCTCGGCAATCCGTCGGGTTTCGTGCTCATGCCGAAACGCGAAAAGGGCAAGACCGTCTACATTTCGGGAGATACGGGAATTTCCCTCGACATGAAACTGATCCACGATCTTTATGCGCCGGTGATCGGCATCATTCCTATCGGCGACCGCTTCACCATGGGGCCGGAGCAGGCGGCCTATGCCTGCCGCAAATTCTTCAAGTTCAGGACCGTCATTCCCTGCCACTATGCCTCCTTCGCCGGATATGTCATTCCCGACGCAACACCCTTCCTCAAGGCCATGGGGCCGGAGCGCCGCAAGGTGAAGGCGATCGCCGGCGGGCAGTCGATCACGGTGTGAACAGGAAAGAGCCGCGCGCATGGCGAAGATGGAAGAACGCCCGGTGGGAGAGATCGTCGATCCGCTGCCGGCCGGCAACAGGCCGGACTTGCGGCCGCTGCACGGGCGCTGGATATGGCTCGAGCCGGTCGCGGCGGCGAAACATGCGGGCGATCTCTTTGCCTCCTTCGCCGAGCGCGATCCGCAGGGACGGGTGTGGACCTATATGGGTTATGGGCCTTTCGAGTCGCTCGAGGTTTTCACCGCGTGGGCGAAGGGCAAGGAAGAAAGCCGCGATCCGTGGTTCTATGCCTTCGTCCGCCGCGATACGGGGAAAGCCTGCGGCATGGGTGCCTTCATGCGCTGCGATGCGGCCAATGGCGCGATCGAGATCGGCCATATCTGGATGGCGCCGGGATTGCAGCGGACCCGCGAGGCGACCGAGGCGATCTATCTGATGATCCGCCATTGCTTCGACGATCTCGGCGTCCGGCGCCTGGAATGGAAATGCGATGCGCTCAATGCGCCGTCGCGGCGGGCGGCGGAACGTTTCGGCTTCAGCTTCGAAGGGATTTTCCGCCAGCATATGATCGTCAAAGGCAGGAACCGCGACACCGGCTGGTACGCCATGCTCGACAAGGACTGGCACCGGGTTCACGCCGGATTCGAAGCTTGGCTCAGGCCGGATAATTTCGATGCCAAGGGCCAGCAGAAAGCCAAGTTGCGGGTTATCTGAGCGGGTGCTATCCAGCGCCCGGTTTTATTGAAGGATTCCAGGAATGTCGGTCGATCAGGCAACGGTCAGGCGGGTGGCGCGGCTGGCCCGGATAAAAGTGAAGGAAGAGGACGTACCGAAGCTTGCGGCCGAGCTCAATTCCATCCTGCACTGGATCGAGCAGTTGAACGAAGTCGACGTTTCCAAGGTCGAGCCGCTCACCTCGGTGGTCTCGATGAAAATGAAGATGCGCCAGGACGAAGTGACCGACGGACACTATCCGGCCGATGTGGTGAAGAACGCCCCGGCGCAGGAGGACTCCTTCTTCATGGTGCCGAAGGTGGTGGAATGATGGCTCGTCTTCCCACGGCCCTTCTCCCAAGGGGAGAAGGAGGGGCCCGCGCGAAAGCGCGGGAGGATGAGGGGACACGATCTTTCCGGAACCGCCGCGATCCCCTCACCCGTCCGCCTGCGGCGGCCGACCTCTCCCCGAGGAGAGGTGGATGGTAGGCAACCGGTTGACCGGATTGGCGCGAAATCTCAGGCGCGGTCAGACCGCAGCCGAGGCGAAGCCGTGGTCGATCTTGCGCAACCGGCAACTGGAAGGCCTGAAATTCCGGCGCCAACGGCCGATCGGGGGATATATTGCGGACTTTTGTTGCGAGGAACTGCACCCGATCATCGAGCTTGATGGCGGCCAGCATGCCGAGCGCAAGGATCGAGACCGGGTCAGGACACTCGCCCTCGAGGATATGAACTATACCGTGCTGCGGTTCTGGAATGTGGACATTGCCCAAGGCCTCGATGGTGTGGTCGACGAAATTCTCTCGGTCGTTCACGCGGCGCAACTCACCAGACATTGAACGAGACAATGACCCGATGACCTCCCTCACCGCACTCACGATCTCCACCGCCCGCGAGGGTCTGCGCAAGAAGCAGTTCTCGGCCGTCGAATTGACCGCGGCCTATGTCGCGGCGATCGAGAAGGCGCGCATCCTCAACGCCTTCATCGTCGAGACGCCGGAGAAGGCGATGGCGATGGCGAAGGCGTCGGACGCGCGGCTGGCGAAGGGCGAGGCGGGGCCGCTGGAAGGCATTCCGCTCGGCATCAAGGATCTGTTCGCCACCAAGGGCGTGCACACCCAGGCCGGCAGCCACGTGCTCGACGGCTTCAAGCCGACCTATGAATCGACGGTGACGGCCAATCTCTGGCGCGACGGCGCCGTCATGCTCGGCAAGCTCAATATGGATGAATTCGCCATGGGTTCGTCGAACGAAACGAGCTATTATGGCAATGTCATCAATGCGTGGCGGCGCAAGGGATCGAACGCGGCGCTGGTGCCGGGAGGTTCCTCCGGCGGCTCGGCGAGCGCGGTGGCGGCGCACATCTGCGCGGCGGCGACCGCCACCGATACGGGCGGCTCGATCCGCCAGCCCGCCGCCTTTACCGGCACGGTTGGCATCAAGCCG
>CAYOZR010000150.1:0-7578 GCA_964408555.1 uncultured Aestuariivirga sp. | reverse complement strand
GAGGCCGTTGCCGTCGCCGAGCCGCAAATCGACCACCGCATAGCCGGGGGCGCCCTTCTTCACCTGCGCAACACCCTCGGCCACCGATTCCGCCATGCGCACGTCGAAGCCGCGCACTTCCATGGCCCGCGCAAGCCGGGTCAGGAACGGCTTGTCGTCATCGACGAGCAGCAAGGTTTTGTCGGCGGGAAGCTTGATTTCGGTCATTCGGCGGAGGTCAATCCGGCTGTCGTTCGGTTCAGCCCCTGTCTCTAGCCGTGCTTGGAGCCCTGTCAATGGCCAGATTTCCGGGCCTAGCCCTTGCCGACATCGACGGCGGCGCGGGGCCAGACGACCTGGACCATCGCCCCGTGGGCCGGGGGCGGCCGGTTGGCGAGCGAGACGCCGGCGCCGGAGCGTTCAAGCAGGGTCTTGGCGATGAAGAAGCCGAGGCCCATGCCCTCATGGCGGGCCGCATCGCCCGTCTCCATGCCCTAGCCCCGCCGCGTGGTGACGAAAGGATCGCCGGGCCGGTCGAAGACGTCCTGGTGGAAACCCGGCCCGTCGTCGCCCACCGCGATCGTCACATTCGCCTCGGTCCAGCGCGCCTCGACGCCGACCTTGCTTGCGGCGAAATCGACGGCGTTCTCCAGGAGATTGCCGAGGCCATAGGCAATCGCCGGATTGCGCCGGAACACCGGTTCGGCGGCGGCGGCGCCATCGCCGGGGGCGGTATCGACGGAAATTTCGACATCGGAGCCGCGCAAGGGGGCGATCAGATCCTCGAGCATCGCCGACAATTTGGTGCGCTGGTAGATTTCGTCGGCTTCGGCCTCGCGGTCGGCAAGCCGCGACAGGATTTCCCGGCAGCGGCCGGCCTGGCCGATCAACAGATCGATATCCTCCGTATGCGGACTATCCGGCGGCAGTTCGCGCTTCAGTTCCTTGGCGACCAGCGCAATGGTGGCCAGCGGGGTTCCCAGTTCGTGGGCGGCGGCGGCGGCGAGGCCGTCGAGGGCCGAGAGGCGTTGCTCGCGCGCCAGCACCATTTCGGTGGCCGAGAGCGCGGCCGACATCTGCCGCGCCTCCTCGGCGATGCGGCGGGCATAGATCGCCGAAAAGACGACGCCGCAGACAATCGCCGCCCACATGCCGCCGACATAGGCCCGCGGTAGCACCAGAGGTGCTTGCGGATTCCACGGCAGCGGCAAATGTTCGACGGCGAGGAAAGTGGCGCAGACGAAGGCAAGCGCCCCCAGCCACAGGGTCCATTTGAGCGGCAAGGAGGTGGCCGAGATCGTCACCGGCACGAGGAACAGGAAGGCGAAGGGGTTTTCCAGTCCGCCGGTCAGATAGAGAAGGACGGCAAGCTGGATGACATCGTAGGCCAAGAGCAGGCCCGCCTGCAGCGGCCGCAGCCGGAGGCTCTTGCGCCAGCGCAGGGTGAGAAAGATGTTGAGCCAGGCGCTGAGCGCGATCGCCGCGAGACAGAGGCCGAACGGCAGGGGAAAACCAAGCAGATAATAGACGCCGACTACCGTCCCCGTCTGACCGATGACGGCGAGCCAGCGCAGGCGCACCAGGGTGCGCAGACGCAGCACGCCCAGTTGCTCTTCACGGATCGCGGCGGGGCCCTCTGGCGGCATTTCGTTCATGTGACGATGTGTAAAGTTCCTCCGGCTTGCCGGAGACGCAACTTAGACCTATGTGGGGGCATAACGAAAGCCGCTCCCCATGCCTTCACGCTCGCAAGCCATTTTCGCGCTTTCGGTCCTGGCCGCCGCACTCGCCATCGCCGGCGCCGCCTTCTATTTCACCTCCGGTAGAAGCAGCCCGATGGGAAGCGGCGAAGCGCTAGTCGGCGGGCCCTTCAGCCTCGTCGATCACACCGGCCGGCGCGTCACCGAGAAGGACTTCCTCGGCAAATACATGCTGGTCTTCTTTGGCTTCACCTATTGTCCGGATGTCTGCCCGACGGAATTGCAGGTGATGTCGGCGGCCCTCGACGAGCTGGGACCGGAAGGCGACAACATCCAGCCGGTCTTCGTGTCGATCGATCCCGAGCGCGACACACCGGAGGTGGTCAAGCAATATGTCGAGAATTTTCATCCGCGGCTCGTGGGACTGACGGGTTCGCCGGAGGAGATTGCCGCCATCGCCCGAGCCTATCGCGTCTATTACAAGAAGGCCGCGACCGGCGGAACATCCGGGGACTATGAAATGGACCACTCGACCACCATCTATCTGATGGACCGGCAAGGCCGTTTCCGCAAACACTTCGGCTATACCACCGACGCCAAGGCGCTGGCCGAGGGGCTGCGGGAGGCGATTTCCAACTAGGCCAAAAGGTCGTGGAAATCGGCGGTTGCCGGAAGTTTACGAAGTCGTTACCTTGCTGGCGCAAATTGAACCAAAAGGGCCTGAATTCGAATGCTGTATTATCTCTTCGAGATGAATCATGCCGCCCTTGCGCCGTGGCGGGCCATGGCCGATGCCGGCCTGAATTTCTGGCAGAGTACGGCCAATCCGCTGTCGTCCACCTATATGGGCCGGTCGTTTGCCGCCTCGCTCGAAGTCTTCGAGCGAGTGACGCGGCGCTATGGCAAGCCCGATTTCGGCATCGCCGATACGATCGTGGGCGACGAGCTTGTCGACGTCAGCGAGACGGTGGTGCTGGAAAAGCCGTTCTGCAGACTGCTCAACTTCCGCAAGGAGCGGCCCACCGGCCGCAAGGCGAAGCGTGAGCACAAGCTGCTGATCGTGGCGCCCATGTCGGGCCATTACCCAACGCTGCTGCGCGGCACCGTCGAAGCGATGCTGCCGCATTACGACGTCCACATCACCGACTGGATCGATGCGCGCAGCGTGCCTCTATCGCACGGCACATTCGATCTCGACGACTATGTGGACTATGTGATCGAGATGCTGCGCCTCATGGGGCCCGGCACCAGTGTCATGGCCGTCTGCCAGCCTTCGGTGCCGGTGCTGGCGGCAGTGGCGCTGATGAACGAGGACAAGGACAAGGCGGCCCCCAGGACCATGATCCTGATGGGCGGGCCGATCGACACGCGGCGCAATCCCACCGCCGTCAACCGGATGGCCGAGCAGCGCGGCGCCGACTGGTTCCGCCAGAACGTCATCATGAAAGTGCCGTTTCTGCATGCCGGCGCCATGCGCGACGTCTATCCGGGCTTCCTGCAGCTCGGCGGCTTCATGACCATGAATCTCGACCGCCACGTCGACGCCCACCGCGAGCTCTACTGGCATCTGGTCGAGGGCGACGGCGATTCGGCCGAAAAACACCGCGAGTTCTACGACGAATACATGTCGGTCATGGATCTCACGGCGGAATTCTATCTGCAAACGGTGGAGAAGGTCTTCGTCAACCACGACCTGCCGCGCGGCAGCTTCGTGCACCGCAACCGCCGCATCGATCCCGCCAAGATCACCGTGACCGCGCTGATGACCATCGAGGGCGAGCGCGACGATATCTCCGGCGTCGGCCAAACGCAAGCGGCGCAGGATCTGTGCAGTGCGCTAGCACCCGAAAAGAAGCTGCACCATTTGCAGGCGCATGTGGGCCATTACGGCGTGTTCAACGGCTCGCGCTTCCGCAACGAAGTGGTGCCGAAAATCGTATCGTTCGTGAACGCCAACGCCTGATGCCGAAAGCACTCCGACGCCTGCGGCAGTTGCTGTCGCCGAAACCGCTTGAGCCGGCGCGGCTCGCCATAGGACCCGCCGGCCTCGATGTGGTGTTCCGGCGGCATGGCCAGGCGCGAAGACTGGTCTTGCGGCTCAACGGCGAAGGCACGGCGGCGATTGTCACCGTGCCCAGGGGCGTGTCGCGGGCCCGGGCGCTGGATTTCGCCGAACGCTCGGCAATCTGGCTGGAGGCGCGGCTGGCCCAGAAGGGCGACATGATCGCTCTGGCGCCCGGCAGCGCCATTCCACTGCGCGGCATTCCGCATGAAATTCGTCACATCCCGGCGCGGCGCGGCACGGTGACGGCCGATCCCCTGGCGCGGGTCATCCATGTGCCGGGCGAGCTGCCGCATCTCGTCCGCAGGCTCACCGACTGGCTGAAGATCGCGGCCCGGCTGGAACTGACGGCGGCCACGCAACGCTACGCCGCGGCGATGGCCGTGGCCATCCGGCGCATTACCATCCGCGACCAGAAGAGCCGCTGGGGATCGTGTTCGGCGGCGGGCGACCTGTCCTTCTCCTGGCGGCTGATCCTCACACCTTCGCATGTGCTCGATTATGTCGCCGCCCATGAGGTGGCGCATCTCAAGCACATGGATCACGGGCCGCAATTCTGGCGGCTGGTGCTCACGCATTGCCCGGAGGCATCGCGGGCCAAGAAATGGCTGAAGTCGCACGGCCAAGAGGTGCACCGCATCGCGGCGCATTGATCACTGGTTACGATTGCCTTCCCACCACTTCTTCTTGCGCTTCTTGTATTTCGGCGGTGGCGCGGGGTCGCCGCCGAAGAAGCCACCGATGGTGTCGAGAAAGCCGCCGCTCGAGGGCTCGGCATCGCCGAGTCCGGCCAAATCCTGCTCGCCCGGCAGCATGGCGATGGCATCGAGATCGCCCGTTGCATCGGCACCGGGAAGCGGCCGCGGGATCAAGCCCTGATGGGCCTGTTCCATCACGTCCTTCCAGATGGCGGCGGGGATAGATCCGCCGGTCACCTTGCGGGTCGGCGAATTGTCGTCATTGCCGGCCCAGACGCCGGCCACGAGATAGCTCGAATAACCGATGAACCAGGCATCGCGGTAATCCTGGCTGGTGCCGGTCTTGCCGGCGAGGTCGAAACCGCCGAACTGGGCCCGCCTTCCGGTGCCTTCGGTGACGACGGCGCGCAGCATGCGGTTCATGGAGCCGAGATCGTAGATGGTGATCGTCTGGCCGAAACCGTCGCCATTGCGCTCGTAGAGCACCACGCCGTCGCGGTTAAGGACGCGGCGCACGGCAAAGGGCGCAACCGGCGCCCCGCCATTGGCGAAGGGGGTGAAGGCCGCGGTCATTTCGAGCAGGGTCACTTCCGAGGTGCCGAGTGCAATCGAAGCATCACGGCCGAGCGGTGAAGTAATACCAAGGCGGTGGGCGACGGCGCCGACGCTGTCGGGGCCCACATAGCTGGTGAGCTTGGCGGCAATGGTGTTGAGCGACAGGGCGAGCGCCTTCTCAAGCGTCACCGGTCCCAGATACTTGCGCTTGTAGTTTTCCGGCTCCCAGTCGCCGATCCGCACCGGCTCGTCGATCTCGACCGAATCCGGCGTGTAACCCTGTTCGATGGCCGCGAGATAGACGAAGGGCTTGAAAGCCGAGCCCGGCTGGCGCTTGGCCCTGGTGGCGCGGTTGAACTGGCTCTTCTTGTAGGAGCGGCCGCCGACCATGGCCTTGATGGCGCCGGAGGTATCCAGCATCACGAAGGCCGCCTGGGTGACATCGAGCTTGGCGCCCTCCTCGGCCAGATGGCGGCGCAGGGATTTCTCGGCGGCAAACTGCAGCGACGGATCGATGGTGGTCTCGACGACGATCGACTGGTCGTAGTCGCGGACGAATTCGGGCAACTGCTCGATCACCCAGTCGGCGACATACTGGGTGGCGGGAACATAATTGGAGGCCACGACCTCGGCCGGATTGTCGATGGCGCGAGCCGCTTCCTTCGGCGAAATGGCGCCCGTATCGGCCATGCTGGCGAGCACCAGCCGGGCGCGTTCGGTGGCGGCTTCGGGATGGGTGACGGGATTGTAGGTGGCGGGCGCCTTGAGCAGGCCGGCAAGGGTTGCCGCCTCGGCGAGGCTGAGATCGCGGGCCGATTTGCGGTAATAGACCTGGGCCGCCTTGTCGATGCCGGTGGCGCCGCCGCCGAAATAGACGCGGTTGAGATAGAGCTGCAGAATTTCGTCCTTGGAGAAGCGCGTCTCCAGCCAGATCGCCAGCACCATTTCCTGAACTTTTCGCCGGTAGGTGCGGTCGGGCTCGAGGAACAGGTTCTTGGCCAGCTGCTGGGTGATGGTGGAGCCGCCCTGGACCACGTGGCCGGCGCGGAAATTCTCGTAAGCCGCGCGGACGAGACCCTGCGGATCGATGCCCCAATGGGAGCGGAAGCGGCGGTCCTCGATGGCGATCACCGCATTGGGCACATAATCCGGGAGATCGCCGAGGCGGACCTCGTCGCCATAAAAGGCACCCTGCTCGGCCAGCACGCTGGCATCGGCGGCGAGCAGCATGATGCCCGGCTCGCGGGCCGGGATTTGCAGCAGTCCCTTGGCATCGAGGGTGAACCAGACATAACCGAAGCCGAGGCCGGCCGCGACCGTGCTCCAGAAGCCGATGAGGAGGAAGACGGAGAACAGCACACGGCCGAGCGAGCGCCGCTGTCTCCGGCGCTTGCCCGCGGGCTCGGAGACGCGGCCGGCAAACAGGCGCGGCTCGATGCGCTGCCGGCGCTTGCGCTTCTTGCGTGTGGTGAAAATACCCATTCCAGTCCCGGCCTTGGCCCGCCCTGGAATATTTCTAGCGGCTCAGCCTTGCCAGGGAATGAATCCCGGAAAACATGGTCCAATCAAGGCTGGGGCGGGGCTACATGACGGCGCCCACCTGCCAGGGCACGAACTCATTGTCGCCATAACCCAGTTCCTCGGATTTGGTGCGCTCGCCTGAAGCAACCTTGAGGATGCGGTCGAAAATCTCGCGGCCCTTGCCGGCGATCGAAACACCCTCGAGGATGTCACCGCAATTGATGTCCATGTCGTCGATCATCCGGCGGTAAACGTCTGAATTGGTTGCAAGTTTTATGGAAGGCACGGGCTTGCAGCCATACGCCGAGCCGCGCCCGGTGGTGAAGCAGATGAGATTGGCGCCGCCGGCCACCTGGCCGGTGGCCGAGACCGGATCGTAGCCCGGCGTATCCATATAGACGAAACCCTTGCCGGTCACCGGCTCGGCATAGCGATAGACATGGCGGAGCGTCGTGGTGCCACCCTTGGCGGCGGCTCCGAGGGATTTCTCGAGGATCGTGGTGAGCCCGCCGAGCTTGTTGCCAGGTGACGGATTGTTGTTCATTTCCATAAGGTTACGCTTGGTGTAGTCCTCCCACCAGTGGATGATGTCGACGAGTTTCTGGCCGACCTCGGGGGTGGCGGCGCGGCGGGTCAAGAGGTGCTCGGCGCCGTAGATTTCCGGAGTCTCGGAGAGAATGGCGGTGCCGCCATGGTGGACCAGGATATCGACGGCCGCCCCCAGGGCCGGATTGGCGGTGATGCCGGAATAGCCGTCGGAGCCACCGCATTGCAGGGCAATAATCAGTTCCGAGGCACGGCAAGTTTCGCGCCTGACCGCATTGACATGCGGCAGCATGGCGGCGACGGCGGCAACCCCCGCCGCCACGGTCTTGCGGGTGCCGCCCGTCTCCTGGATGGTCATGGTGCGGAAGGTCTCGTTCTCGACGATGCCATAGGCCTCCTTGAAGCGGGGAATCTGGAAGCCTTCGCAGCCCAGCCCCACCATCAGCACGCCGCCCATGTTCGGGTTGGTGGCATAGCCCCAGGTGGTGCGCTTCAGGATATCGAAGATGGCGCCGCG
>CAYOZR010000149.1:0-7652 GCA_964408555.1 uncultured Aestuariivirga sp. | reverse complement strand
GCCAGTGGCAGCAATTGCTGCACGGCAACCGGCTGTCGCATTCCTACTCCGAGGCGTTGCCCGATTTCGTCAAGCTGGCCGAGGCCTACGGCTGCGTCGGGTTCAAGGCCGAGAAGCCGGCCGAACTCGACGGGCTGATCAACGAAATGATCAAGACGCCGCATCCGGTGATCTTCGATTGCCGGGTGGCGAGTCTGGCCAATTGCTTCCCGATGAACCCGTCGGGCAAGGCGCACAATGAAATGCTCCTGGGCGAAGACGTGTCCGACGAGGAGGTCGGAACCGCCATCGACGCCAAGGGCAAGATGCTGGTGTGAGGAGAGAGACATGAACGCGCATCTTCCATCCACCGGCTCGGCCTATTTCCTCGACACCACCAAGGTGGCGGTCGAGTCGCACATGCTCGCCGTCATCGTCGACAACGAGCCGGGCGTTCTGGCCCGCGTCATCGGCCTGTTCTCCGGCCGCGGCTACAACATCGAGTCGCTTACCGTCTCGGAGACCCAGCACGAGGCCCACATCAGCCGCATCACCATCGTGACCACCGGCACGCCCAACGT
This sequence comes from uncultured Aestuariivirga sp., assembly GCA_964408555.1. Lineage (GTDB taxonomy): Bacteria > Pseudomonadota > Alphaproteobacteria > Rhizobiales > Aestuariivirgaceae > Aestuariivirga. Next base: position 7,092 of record CAYOZR010000149.1, on the reverse strand, counting down.
CATCGTGCAGATCAAGCATCAGCTCGAGCGCATGGTGCCGGTGCATTCGGTCGAAGACCTGACGGTTGCGGGCAATTCCATCGCCCGCGAGCTCGCCATGGTGAAGGTGGCGGGCAAGGGTGAAAAGCGGGTCGAGGCGCTGCGTCTGGCCGAAGCCTTCCGCGCCCGGGTCATCGATGCCGCCACCGGCAGCTTCATTTTCGAGATCACCGGCAAGAGCGACAAGGTCGAGCAGTTCATCTCGCTGATGATCCCGCTCGGCCTCGTCGAAGTGGCCCGCACCGGCGTTGCCGGCATCAGCCGCGGTGCGGAGGGGATGAAGGTCTAGCGGACCGAAGCCCTGGTGACTGCGGCCTTTATGATTTGGCCTCGGAGTTGCCGCGCGCTGTACCGGGTCATGGCGCCGTTGTTTCGGGCTTGAAAGAGGGCTAAGCTAAAAAAGAGGTGCGGTTTACGGAATTCGTATCCCCGCTTGCGGGTGGGACATGCCTTGGGTGGAGGAACGACCCATGCCGATCGTGTCTCCTGTTGCAGGATGCAGGCAATCGCACCTGCCGCGCGCGATGGCTTTGGCGCTCGCCACCTTGGCCTCGACGGCGCTGACTCAGGCTGCGCGGGCGGCGGAATTTGCCTCGGCCATCGATCTCGGCAGCCTCGACGGCGCCACCGGCTTCCGGCTCGACGGCATCGATGCCGGCGACTTCAGCGGCTTTTCCGTGGCCTCGGCGGGGGATGTGAATGGCGACGGCTTCGCCGATATCGTCATCGGCGCGCCATGGGCCGATCCGAACACGGATTCCCGTGCCGGAGAGAGCTACGTGGTGTTCGGCAAGGCCTCAGGCTTTGCCTCGGCCATCGATCTCGGCAGCCTGAATGGCACCACCGGCTTCCGGCTCGACGGCATCGATATCGATGACTTCAGCGGCATTTCCGTCGCCTCGGCGGGGGATGTGAATGGCGACGGCTTCGCCGACCTTGTCATCGGCGCCTATTTCGGCGACCCGAACACGGACTCCGCCGCCGGAGAGAGCTACGTGGTTTTCGGCAAGGCCGGGGGCTTTGCCTCGGCCATCGATCTCGCAAGCCTCAATGGCGCCACCGGCTTCCGGCTCGACGGCATCGATATCGACGACTTGAGCGGCCGTTCCGTTGCATCGGCAGGTGACGTGAATGGCGACGGCTTTGCCGACATCGTTATCGGCGCCTGGCGCAGCGACCCGAACGGGAATTCCGATGCCGGAGAGAGCTACGTGGTGTTCGGCAAAGCTGCGGGCTTTGCCTCGGCCATCGATCTCGGCAGCCTCAACGGCACCACCGGCTTCCGGCTCGACGGCATCGATGCTAATGACGTCAGCGGCTTTTCCGTCGCCTCGGCGGGGGATGTGAATGGCGACGGCTTCGCCGAAATTGTGATCGGCGCCTATGGCGGCAATTCCCTTGCCGGGGAGAGCTACGTGGTGTTCGGCAAGGCCGCGGGCTTTGCCTCGGTCATCGATCTTGGCAGCCTCGATGGCGCCACCGGCTTCCGGCTCGACGGCGTTGCCGGCGGCCGCAGCGGCCGTTCCGTCGCCTCGGCGGGGGATGTGAACGGCGACGGCTTCAGCGATGTTATTGTCGGCGCCTATGGCGCCAATTCCGTTACCGGGGCGAGCTACGTGGTGTTCGGCAAGGCCTCGGGTTTTGCCTCGGCCATCGATCTTGGCAGCCTGAACGGCACCACCGGCTTCCGGCTCGACGGCATCGATGTTAGCGACCGCAGCGGCTGTTCCGTTGCTGCGGCAGGCGATGTGAATGGCGATGGTTTCGGCGACATCGTTATTGGCGCCAATCGCGGCGATCCGAACGGGAATTTCGATGCCGGAGAGAGCTACGTGGTGTTCGGCAAGGCCTCGGGTTTTGCCTCGGCCATCGATCTCGGCGGCCTGAATGGCACCACCGGCTTCCGGCTCGACGGCATCGATGCCTCCGATGTCAGCGGCTTTTCCGCCGCATCGGCGGGGGATGTAAACGGCGACGGCTTTGCAGACGTTGTGATCGGCGCCTATGGCGGCGCTTCCGCTGCCGGAGAGAGCTATGTGCTCTTCGGCCGCGCCCCCGACGGGCCGGTGACGCGGGTGGGCTCGGCGGCGGGCCAATATATCAGCGGCGGGGCTTTTACCGACATATTGGCGGGGCGTGGCGGCAATGACCGGCTCGAGGGCCGTGCCGGGGCCGACAGCCTCGATGGCGGTGCGGGCATCGACGCGGCCAGCTATGCTCATGCCGTCACCAGTATTGTGGCAAACCTCGCTTCGCCGGCCGGCAATTTCGGCGATGCAGCGGGCGATGGATATGTCTCGATCGAGAATCTCATCGGCTCCAGATTCGCCGACACGCTGACCGGCAACGGCCTTGCCAATACGCTGACCGGCGGCAAAAGCGCCGATACGCTGCGGGGCGGCGGCGGCAACGACAGGCTGATCGGCGGTCCGGGCAGGGATGTTCAGACGGGCGGGACGGGCGCCGACATCTTCCTGTTCAGCAAGCAGACGGAAAGCATCGTGGGAATCTCGCGCGACCAGATCGTCGATTTCAATGCCGGTTCATCGGGCACGAGTGTCGACAAGATCGATCTCAGGCCCATCGATGCCAGGACCAACGTCGCCGGCAATCAGGCATTCACTTTTATCGGCACCAGCGCCTTCTCGGGCATTTCGGGCCAACTCAGGATTTCGCTTTCCGGTTCCACCACCATCGTCAGCGGCGATGTCAACGGTGATTCAGTGGCGGATTTCCAGATCGGGCTTATCGGCTTCACCAATCTGGCCAATCTGACCGGCATCGACTTTCTTAAATAGGGTCCGCCGCGGGTGCGGAGCGCGGCTGGCCGATCTGGTCGAGCATCTCAGCGAACCACGCAACCGTCACATCGAAGGGCTTGCCGCCCTTGATGCGGGAGAATTCGATGGCGCGCAGTTCGCCGCCGCGGTCTTCGTCGTGGCCGATGACGCCGGAGACGCCCTTGAGGCCGCAATCGGCGGCAAGCTCCACCATGGTGCGGATCAGCGCCAGGTCCTGCTTATTGGCGGCGGCCGAGCGGGCGAAATAGCCGGATTTCTGCACCAGCGTCTTGTCGGCGCCAATCAGTTTGCCGAACTGCTTGGCGAACCAGTCGCCCACCTTGATGGTGTCGAGCCTGATATGGCCGAAGGCATCGCGCGCCGCCGTCGCGCCGCGCGCCTCCATCTCCTTGACGATCTCGCCGACGCAGGCGCCTTCGCTGACGAAGATGTTGATGCTGTCCTTCTCGTCCATCACCCGCTTGAGGCGTTTGGCTTCGGCGGCGATGTCGATCGCCATCTCGGGCACATAGACGGCGTCGATATCCTTGTGGCGGCGGGAGAGATTGAACTCCGGCAGGAAGGCGAGCCCGTCGAGGCGCTGGCGCCAGGCCCGCGCCGTCGCCGCCGTCAGCCAGCCGCAGTTGCGGCCCATCACCTCGTGGATCACCAACATGTGCGAGGAACAGCTTTGTTCGTTCACCACATTGGCGAAGAAGATGGCGCCCTGTTCCGCCGCCGTGTGGGCGCCGAGCGACTGGCGGATCGGGATTATGTCGTTGTCGATGGTCTTGGGCAGGCCGACGACGGTCAGGGCGTAGCCGTTCTTGGCGAGATAGGCGGCAAGGTCGGCGGCGGTGGTGTTGGTGTCGTCGCCGCCGATCGTATGCAGGATGGTGATGCCGTCCTTGGTCAACTGCTCCGCCGCCACGGCGAGCGGATTCTGGCCTTCCTTGACCAGGCCGCGCTTGACGCAGTCGGCGGCATTGGTGAGCTTCACCCGGCTGTTGCCGAGGGGGGTTCCGCCATGGCCGTGCAGCACATGGGCGCGCTTGCGTATTTCCGGTGTCACCGCGACCTGCTGGCCCTTGAGCAGACCCTTGTAGCCGGTGAGATAACCGATGATTTCAGCATCGGGTGCAATCTCCGTATAGCGCTCGATCAATCCGCCCACCGCCGATGACAGGCAAGGCGCGAGGCCACCCGCCGTCAGCAATGCAATCTTGTGTTTGCACACGCCTGGTCTCCGTATCTGCCGTTTCGACAAGCACTACGAAGTTGCATCGAAATGCGCAAGCCGGCCGGGGCGGAGCGTCCGATTCGCCATTGAAGCCGGGCCACGGCTTCCTATCTGGAATGATGTCGCAACTCAGGAGGCCCGACATGACGCAGACAGCATCCGGTACGTTCGAACGGGAATTCGGCGAGACCCAGCGCCGCCGATGTGGCGGCGGCCTGAAGAGCCGCTGGTCGCCGTGGGAAATTGGCGCCATGGTGGCGGGCTTCGCGGCGTTCTGGCCGCCCGGCCTTGTGGCGCTGCTCCTCAAGTTGAAGAAGGGGGAGATGTGGCCGCGCAGTTCCGAGAGCCAGGCGCCGTGGGCCTCCTTCAAGAAGCCGGACTTCGAAAGCTGGCGCAGCCATCGCGGTTACGGCTTCGCCTCGAGCGGCAATGCCGCCTTCGACGACTACAAGCGCGCCCAGTTGCAGCGGCTCGAGGCGGAGCGGCGCAAGCTGGAAGAGGAACAGCGCGCTTTCGGCGAATACGTCGAACGGCTGCGCCGCGCCAAGGACCAGGACGAGTTCGACCGCTTCATGGCCGATCACAAAGGCCCCGGCCCGTCAACGGCGCAATAACCCAATTTCAGGGCCCGGCTCCGGCCGGGCCTTTCTCGTTCAGGATTGTTCCGGCTCGTAGCTGCGCGTACCGGCAAGCTGCGGTTCGCCGCGCTCCACGGTGCGCAAGGGCGGCGGCCGGTCGCCGAATACCGGAGGACGCGGCGCCGCCCGCATCGGAATAGGCGGCGGGTTCTCTTCGTCGCGCGGCGCGAAGGACTGGGCTCCGGGAATGCCGATCCCCTGTTCGATCACGACGTCCTGCGGCCCGCCGATCAAAATCAGATGCTCGGTGTTGTCGCGCCGCACCAGCACCAGCCGCCGGGTCTTGTCGAGCTCGTGATATTCGCTGACGCCGAGGCGCTGGCCGCGGCGGCCGCGGACCTTCAGATTGAGGGCGCGCCAAATCAAGACGGCGACGATCAGCGCCGCCACAACGGCCAGCGTGGCGATAATGTAGTTCATGTACGGGTTGACAAACTCCATGGGCTATTCCCCTCCATGCACGCGTCCCGGCGCTATCCGCGGCGCAAATCTAGCACGATTTGGGCGGGGCGCGACAATGCCTATACTGGCCATGATTCGGGGATGGGCAGAGTATGACCAAGAGTGGGGCAGCGGTGAAAGCCGAAGGAGCCGGGCCGGCGGCCTTGGGCCGCGGCAGGACCGATGCCCTGCTGGCGCTGGCGCTGGCATTGCTGCTGGCGATCGCCGTCGCGGCCGCCGCCTGGTTGTTGCGGACGGCCACTCCCTTATGGTTGCTGGTGCCCGGAGCGGGGCTGGCGCTGGTCGGCCTCTTCGTGCCCTTCGCGATGATGGCGGGCGTCATGCATCTCGGACGCCTGCCGCGCCAGCGCGAGTTCTTCGACGGTCTGTCCGATGCGATCGGCGATCCTTTCGTGGTCACCGACGGGCGCGGCCGGGCGGTCTATGCCAACGGTCCCTATATCAAGCTCGCCGCCGCATCCGCCGCCGGGCGTCTCGTCGGCATGGACATGCTCTATTCCGGTCATCCGGATTTGGCCGAGCCCATCTACCGGCTGGCCCAGGCGGGGCTCGAAGGCAAGACCGGAGAGAGGGAAATCCGCCTGCCGGCCGGCTCCACGGCGCCGGGCGGCGGGCCCGAGAGCCCCACCTGGCTGCGCCTCAATGTGGCGCCGGTCGCCGATGCGGCCGGGCGCCATTACACCTTGTGGCGCCTGCAGGATATCGGCGCCGACCGGGCCAAGCAGGAGCAGGCCTTCGCCCGCCTGCAATTCATCATCACCTATCTCGACCATGCCCCGGCCGGCTTCTTTTCGGCCAAGCCCGGCGGCAAGATCGACTATCTCAATGCCACGCTGGCGGGCTGGCTCGGCCTCGACGTGGCGCAGACGCAGAACGGCGGCCTGACCCTGGCGGCGATCGCCGGCGAAGACGGCGCGCGGCTTCTCGGCGGCATTGCGGCGCGAACCGGCGAGGCGGTGACGGAAAGCTTCGAACTCGACCTCAAGGATAAGGATGGCAAAGCGTTTCCGGTGCTGATTCTGCACCGCGCCGATTTCGGCGCCGGGGCCGAGCCCCTGCCGACGCGCTCGCTGGTCGTTCCGCGAAGCGGGCTGCCGCGCCGCGCCGGTTCCGAATCCTCGGCCAGGCTCGCACGTCTCGTCAACGGTGCGCCCATCGGCATTGCCGAAGTGGATGCGGCAGGCATTCTGCGCCAGGCCAATGCGGCCTTTCTGGCTCTGTCGCCCGGCGCCCGGCGCGGCGCCCGGCTCGCGGGCATCGTCACCGAGGCGGGCAGAGCGGAGCTCGATGCCGGGCTGGCCGCGGCGCTGGCCAGCGAGGCCACGCTGCACGCCGCGGAAGTGACGATCGCCGGCGAAAGGCCGCGCACCGTGCAATTCACCTTCGCGAAACTGGCCGGCGGCGACGACGGCGCCGTCGTCTTCGCCGTCGACAAGACCGAGAGCAAGGCGCTCGAGGCCCAGCTCGCCCAGGGCCAGAAGATGCAGGCCGTCGGCCAGCTCGCCTCCGGTATCGCCCACGACTTCAACAATGTGCTCACCCCGATCATCGGCTTCGCCGATCTGCTGCTCGCCAAGATGCGGCCCACCGATCCCGCCTTCGCCGATGTGATGAACATCAAGCAGAATGCCAACCGAGCCGCCAATCTGGTGCGCCAGTTGCTCGCCTTTTCGCGGCGCCAGACGCTGCAGCCGAAGGTCCATTCGCTCGCCGAAGCCATGTCGGATCTCGGCAATCTGCTCGGCCGGGTGCTGGGCGAAAAGGTGGGCCTGAAGATCAGCCACGGCCGCGATCTCGGACTGGTGCTGGCCGACATCCACCAGTTCGAGCAGGTGATCATCAATCTGGCGGTCAATGCCCGCGATGCCATGCCCGACGGCGGCACGCTGACGGTGCGTACCTACAATATCCCGGAAAAGTAATCGCGCGGGCT
>CAYOZR010000148.1:0-7706 GCA_964408555.1 uncultured Aestuariivirga sp. | reverse complement strand
AAGAACTGCCTGCGTATGCGTCCCGAGCGCATCATCGTCGGCGAAGTCCGCGGCCCGGAGGCCTTCGACCTTCTCCAGGCCATGAACACCGGTCACGACGGCTCCATGGGAACCTTGCACGCCAACTCGCCGCGCGAAGGGATTTCGCGTCTTGAATCGATGATTACCATGGGCGGCTTCGCTTTGCCGCCGAAGACCATCAAGGAGATGATTTGCGGATCGATCGACGTGATCGTGCAGGCCGCCCGCCTGCGCGACGGCTCGCGCCGCATCACTCACATCACCGAAGTGGTCGGCATGGAGGGTGAAGTGATCATCACCCAGGATCTCTTCGTCTTCGAAATCCTCGGCGAGGATGCCAACGGCAAGATCCTCGGCCGCCACCGCTCCACCGGCATCGCCCGCCCGCATTTCTGGGATCGGGCCCGCTACTTCAACGAGGAGCGGCGCCTCGCTGAAGCCCTGGAGAAGGCGGAAGCGCGCAACGAAGACTGAGCACCCCGGACGGGAGGCATTGGGACGACATGTACTTTGGAGAAGACATCACCGAGCTGGCGATTTACGCGATGATCGCCGTGGCCGTCGCCGGCGCGGTGCTGGCCCTCGTCTATCCGATGCTGTCCGGCGGCAACGCCTCGAGGCGGGTCAAGGCCATCGCCGAAAATGGCAAGATCGCCGCGCCCAGGACGTCGTGGAAGTCGCGTCTGTTCGAGGATGCCAAGGAGAGCAAGCGCAAGGTCGTTCAGGAGTCGCTCAAGCAGGTCGAGGAACGCGCGAAGCAGCGGAAGAAGCGGCTTACGATCCGTGCACTGATCATGCAGTCCGGGCTGGACATGCAGGTCAAGGTGTTTTGGATGATTTCGGCGGGCTGCGCCGTTGCGGCTCTGGCGGCGGCGCTGATTGGCGGCATTCCGTGGTATGTTTCGCTTGTCGCGGGCGCCGTCGGCGGCCTGGGGCTGCCGCGCTGGTTTCTCGGCTTTCTGCGCCGGCGCCGGCAGAACGTTTTTCTCAATGACTTTGCCGATGCCATCGACGTCATGGTGCGAGGCCTCAAGGCCGGCCTGCCGGTTTCCGACGCCATGAAGATCATCGCCGCCGAGTCGGGTCCGCCGGTCGGTCCCGAATTCTCCGACGTCGTCGAGGGCCAGCGCATCGGCATCACCATCGACCAGGGCATCGAACGCATGTTCGAGCGTCTTCCCCTGCCCGAGGTCAACTTCCTGGCCATCGTCATGGCGATCCAGCAGAAGACCGGCGGCAATCTCTCGGAAGCCCTCGGCAATCTCTCCAAGGTGCTGCGCGACCGCAAGAAGATGAAGGCCAAGATCAGGGCGATCAGCCAGGAAGCGAACTCTTCGGCGGCCATCCCCGGCGCCCTTCCATTTGTCACCATGGGTGCCCTGACCGTATTGAACCCCACCTATCTCGATCCGCTATTCTATACCGGTACCGGCAACATGCTGCTGGTCGGCTGCGGAACGTGGATGGGCATGGGCGTGCTCATCATCAAGAAGATGATCAACTTCCAGATATGACCGCGGTCCCTCACAGCCATGCTTGATCTCGTCTCCAGTCTCCTGCAGGTCGAAACGCTCATCACCGTGCTGGTCGGATTGGCGGCCTTCGCCACCATTCTGACCATTGCCGCGCCCTACTTCGAAACCGACCTGCTCGCGGCGCGCATGAAGTCCGTGGGCCAGGAGCGCGACAAACTGCGGGCCGCGCAGCGCGCCCAGCTGATGGCGTCGTCGGAAGCGCGGCTGCGTGAAAAACCCAAGGCCAGCCTCGTCAGCCAGCTCGTCGATGCGCTGAACCTGCGCCGGGTTTTCGATACCGAAGCCTCGCGCGAACTGTTGCGCCAGGCCGGCTTGCGTAACGAGCGTCATCTGATGACTTTCCTCGCTGCCCGGCTGATCGCGCCGCTGGTGTTGGCGATTGTGGTGTTCATCTACACGTCGACGGTTTTCGCCGACCGCGTCGCCCCGCCGATGCGCGTGACGGCCACCGGCATCGGCCTGATCTTCGGCTATTATCTGCCGACGATATTTCTCAAGAACCTGATTTCGCGGCGCCAATTCTCGATCAAGCGCGCCTGGTCGGATGCCCTCGATCTGTTGCTCATCTGCGTGGAATCCGGCATGGCCATCGAGCCCGCCATGCAGCGCGTGGCGCGCGAAATCGGCAGCGCCTCCGTGCCGCTGGCCGAGGAACTCGCCCTTACCGTCGCCGAACTGTCTTATCTGCAGGACCGCCGCAAGGCATTTGACAATCTCGGCAAGCGTGTCGGTCTGATGACGGTGAAATCGGTCGTCACCACCTTGATCCAGTCGGAGCGCTACGGTACGCCGCTGGGCACGGCACTGCGCGTGATGGCCCAGGAAAACCGCGATATGCGCATGTCGGAAGCCGAAAAGAAGGCGGCCGCCCTGCCGCCCAAGCTGACCGTGCCGATGATCCTGTTCTTCCTGCCGGTGATCTTCGTCATCATCCTCGGACCGTCGGTCATCCTGGTCATGAAGCTGGAATAGTCTCGGGTCGCACATGGAACCGGAAGGGCGCGGCCCGGTGCCCGCGCCCTTTTTGTATCCGCGAAGCGATGGGTGGATCAGCCTTGGGTTTCGCCCGAGAGCTGCTGCCAGGTATTGGGCTGCGACAGCATCCGCTGCAAATAGGCCATGTTGGCCTCGACCTGATCCGGCGGCAGGTCTTCGCTGGCAATCTTGCGGGCTTCGTCGAAGCGGCCCTGCAGGCCGACGACCAGCGCCAGGTTCTGCCGGATGCGCGGCTCCGATGCCGCCTTGGGCAGCATGGCGGCCTGCCGCAGCGTGGTTTCCGCCTGCTTCAGGTCGCCCTCGAGCGCATGCGACATGCCCAAGTTGTTGAGGACCGTGATTTCGTCGGGCGCAAGTTGCAGGGCCTTGCCGTATTGCGCGCGGGCCTCGGCATAGCGGCCTTGCTGGTCGTAGGCCGAGCCCAGCGCCGACAACAGCCGCCAATCGGCATTGCCGGATGCCACGGCGCCTTCGAGGACCGCGATCGATTCGCCGGCGCGGCCCGCCGCCAGCAGCTTCTTGCCGTAGAGCGATTGCAGCTTGGGGTCTTCCGGATGGCGCTCGGCGAGCGTCTTCAAGACTTGCATCTGCTGATCGGTCTGGCCGAGGGCTTCGAGGCCGTTGGCGTAGGCGATGCCTGCTTCGATGTTCGAGGGATCGGCCTCCCACTTCTTTCCCAGCGTGGCGGTGGCCGTAAAGGACGGCTTGGCGGTGCTGGCGGTGCTCATCGAATCGAGTGAATCGAGACTGGCCGTCTTGCCTTGGCAGGCGGCGGTTGCAAATGCCGTGACCAGGACAAGAGCCGGAGTGAGATAACGGTGTGGCCGCCGTTGGTGGATTGACCGCATGGCCGAGACTCCCGAAGAATCGCGCGAGGTTGCAGCGACGTCGGCCGATCATGTCCGCCAGTCGTCAATAAATCATTAACCATAGGCTGTTTCCGTCTATATTGACGCATCCGGCAGGGGGCAAATCATGATGCATCTCGACAGGCTGCTGACTGCCACCGGCCGGCGGGAAAGGACGATTCCGATCCTTGTGATCGCCAATGCCGCGTGGAGCGAGCGCCGGAAAAACCTTGCCAGCGCGGCGCGCCGATGGGTCGAAGCCCATGCCTTCGCCGCCGAACCCGGCAGCCATCTCGCGGTTCCCGGACCGGACGGGAGGATCGCCCAAGTCCTCGCCGGCGCCGCCGCCGCCGCGGGCGATCCCTTCGCCCTCGGAAAGCTCGCCCGCGCCCTGCCGCCCGGTCTCTACAGTCTTGGCGGCGATGCCGGAGAGCCGCGGCTGGTGGCGCTCGCCTGGTGTCTCGAGGCCTACGATTTCGCGGCCTATGGCAAAAGCGGCGCCGCGCCGGCGCGTCTCGTCTGCCCAGGCGGTGTCGACCGCGCCGAAATCCTCCGCGCCGCGCGCGCCGTCTACACCGTCCGCGATCTGGTCAACACGCCGGCCTCCGATCTCGGCCCGGCCGAGCTTGAGGCAGCCGCCCGCAATCTGGCGGCTGCGCATCGTGTCAGGTTTCGCGTCACCAAGGGAGCAGCACTCCGCCGCGGCTTCCCGATGATCCACGAGGTTGGCAAGGCGAGCCCGCGGGCTCCGCGCCTCATCGATTTCACCTGGGGGAGGCCGCGCGCCCCCAAGGTGACGCTGGTCGGCAAGGGCGTGTGCTTCGATACCGGCGGCCTCGACATCAAGCCCGCTTCCGGCATGGCTCTGATGAAGAAGGACATGGGCGGGGCGGCCACGGTTCTGGGTCTGGCCCAGATGATCATGCGGGCCGGGCTTCCCGTGCGCCTCAGGGTTCTCATTCCGGCGGTCGAAAATGCCATAGCGGGCAACGCCTTCCGCCCCGGCGACGTGTTGCGCAGCCGCAAGGGCCTCAGCGTCGAGATCGGCAATACCGATGCCGAGGGCCGATTGATCCTCGCCGATGCCCTGACGCTGGCCGATGAGGAGGCTCCCGACCTGCTGATCGATATGGCGACGCTCACCGGCGCGGCGCGCATGGCGCTGGGCCCCGATCTGCCGCCCTTCTATACCGACGATGAGCGGCTCGCTGCGGATATCCGCCGTGCCGCTGCGGCCGAGAACGATCCCCTGTGGCCCATGCCTTTGTGGGCGCCCTATTTCCGCCTGATCGAATCGCCGGTCGCCGACCTCAACAACTCTTCCGAGTCGGGCTTTGCCGGCTCGATTACCGCGGCATTGTTCCTCAAGCGCTTTGTCGAGCGGGCCAAGGCCTATGTGCATTTCGACATTTTCGCCTGGACGCCGAGCCCCCGGCCGGGCCGCCCCAGGGGCGGCGAAGCCCAGGCCATGCGCGCCCTCTTCGCCGTGATCCGCGATCGTTATGCGAAGTAGCTTGCGCGCCATGAAAAATTCCGCAAGAATGATACGGGTCCGTAACAATAATCGGGATTACGGAAGCGAATCGAATGTCATCGGGATTGACCGCGGCACAGGCGTTGAAGCTCTGGCACGACGTGAACCTGGCCATGGTTCGCGACGACGAGCCCGATTTGTCACTGCGCCAGATGACCATTCTGCTCACCATTTATCTGGAAGCGCCGCCGCACACGGTGCGCCATCTCGCCGCCAAGCTCGGCGTCTCCAAGCCGGTGATCACCCGGGCCCTCGATTCGATGGGCAAGCTGGAGCTGGTGTCGCGCCGCCGCGACGACAAGGACCGGCGCAATGTGCTGGTCCAGAGAACGGTGAAGGGCGCCCTTTATCTCGAACGCCTGGCCGATACCATTGGCAATCTTTCAAAGGCCTAGGAGGGCGGAGCGGCGATGAGTGAACTCGATCCGCGCCTCAATGCCTTCCGCCCCAATCTGGCCGACCGGCGGCTGCAATCGCGGGTCAAGGCGGAACGCTACGCCGACGGCACGCTCATGCAGATCGCCGCTCCCCTGGCCTCCGTCCACCGCCAGCCGCGCTTCGATGCGATGCAGGTGAGCCAGGCTCTGATGGGCGAGAAGCTCCGGGTCTTCGAAAGCCGCGAAGGCTGGGCCTGGGGCCGGCTCGAACGCGACGGCTATGTGGGCTATGTCGCCTCCGATGCGCTGTCGGAACGGCTCACCGAGCCCACCCACCGCATCGCGGTTCCGGCCACCTTCGCCTATCCGGCGCCGGACTTGAAGTCGCAGCCGGCCGTGATGCTGCCGATGAATGCCATGGTGGCGGTGACCGGCGGCGATGAAAAATACGCCCGCCTCGCCAACGGCCGTTTCATCTTCGCCCGGCACCTCAAGCCGCGGGGCGAATGGGAAGACGATTTCGTGGCGGTGGCCGAGATGTTCCGCCATGTTCCCTATTACTGGGGCGGAAAATCCGTCCAAGGTCTCGATTGCTCCGGCCTGGTGCAACTGGCACTCGAGGCCTGCGGCATCGCCTGCCCGCGCGACAGCGACATGCAGGAGCGCGATCTCGGCGTCTCTCTGCGCCTCAACGATCTCGACGGGCTGAAGCGCGGCGACCTGGTGTTCTGGGACGGCCATGCCGGCATCATGACCGGCGACCAGACCCTGCTGCATGCCAACGGCCACCACATGCTGACCGTTACCGAGCCCTTGCGCGAGGCCGTCGACCGCATCGCCCGGAGCTACGGCCAGGTCACCTCGGTCAAACGGCTTCAGTAACCGCGCGCCCGGTCCACCACATTGTCGAGCGGTTGACCGGCTCTATGTCGTTCGATCTGCCGCGCCACATAGGCGCAGATCGTTTCCGGATCGGAATCGGCGGCGCAATGCGGCGTCACCGTCACTTTCGGATGGCTCCACAGCGGGCTGCCGGCGGGCAGGGGTTCGGTTTCGAAGACATCGAGGGTCGCCGCATGGAGCTCGCCGGCCTCGAGGCAGGCGAGAATGTCGGCTTCCACCTGCTGCCGCCCACGCCCGGCATTGATGACGATGGGCGCCCCGAACGGGCCCTTGCGCGACAGTTTGCCGATCGTCTCGCGATTGATGATGCCGCCGGTCTCGGGCGTGGCCGGCAGGAGGGACACCAGAATGTCGGTGCGCCGCAGGAAGGCATCGAACTCCGCCGCCCCGGCATAGCAGTGAACCCCGTCGATATGCTTGCGCGTCCGGCTCCAGCCCGCCACCTTGAAGCCGAGATCGCGCAGCCGCCCGGCCGACTCGCGCCCCATGACCCCGAGCCCCATGATGCCGACCGCCAAATCGGAGGCCGCGTGGGTGGGGAAGGAGTCCCACACTTTCCGTCTCTGGTTTTCGTCGATGCGGCGTTGCTGGCGGTGATGCAGCAGCACATGCAGCACGACATATTCGGTCATCCGCGCGGTCAAGTCCGGCTCGTTCACCCGCACGATGGGGATGTCCTTCGGCAGCGTCGGGTCCTTGAGGATCGCATCGACGCCCGCTCCCAGCGAGAAGATGACCTTCAGATTGGGCAGACTCTTCACCACATCGGGCGGCGGCAACCAGGCCGCCGTGTACTCGATATCCTCGATCCGGCCGGTTGTCTCGGGCCAGACGCGCACATCGAGGGCGGGCGCGGCCTTGCGCATCGCCTTGCTCCACACGTCGATGGGCCAGGTGGGCAGAATGAACAGAAAAGCCATGATTACTGCTTCACGATTGTATCCGGCGCCGCTCTCAGATTGAGCGCCGCGGCGATTAGCGCTTTCGTATAGTCGGTCTTCGGCGCCTCGAAAATCTGCGCCGCCTCGCCGCGCTCCACCGCGATGCCGTCGCGCATGACGATCACCTCGTTGGCGAGCGCCCGCACCACCTTGAGATCGTGGCTGATGAACAGATAGGCGAGATTGTGCTTCTGCTGCAGCCCGCGCAACAGGTCGACGATCTGCGCCTGCACCGACATGTCGAGAGCCGAGGTCGGCTCGTCCAGCACGATGAATTTGGGATCGAGCGCCAGCGCCCGGGCAATCGCGACCCTCTGGCGCTGGCCGCCGGAGAATTCATGCGGATAGCGGTCCATGGTCTCGGGATCGAGCCCCACTTCGCTGAGCGCCTGGGTAACGCGGGCGCGGCGCTCGCCCTCGGAAAGTCCCTTGCCCTGCACCAAGAGCCCTTCCTCGACGATCTGCTGGATCGACAGCCGCGGGCTCAGCGAGCCGAAGGGATCCTGGAAGACGATCTGCATGTCCTTGCGCAGCGGCCGCATCGCCTTGGA
>CAYOZR010000147.1:0-7713 GCA_964408555.1 uncultured Aestuariivirga sp. | reverse complement strand
ACCGACGGCACCAATGCCAACATCACCTTCACCGTGGCCCGCAAGGATTTGCGCAAGGCGATCGAGGTCTTGAACGGGGTCAAGGACAAGGTGGGCTTCCAGGAACTCAACCACTCGGCCGACGTCGCCAAGGTGTCGATCGTCGGCATCGGTATGAGGAGTCACGCCGGCGTGGCGGCGAAGATGTTCCGGGTGCTGGCGGAGAAGGGCATCAATATCCAGGCGATCACCACCTCGGAAATCAAGGTGAGCGTGCTGATCGACGAGGCCTATACGGAGCTCGCGGTCAGGGCCCTGCATCAGGCCTACGGTCTCGAGGGCACGCATTGATCCGATGAACCCGGGCAATCGCCATAACGTGATGACGGCGGGCCGCGGACAAGCGGTCCGCGAGGGGAGCGGCTGATGGCGACCTCCGCCCTTGGCCCGCGCGTCCTGCTCAGAAGGCTCCGCGAGGTCATGGCGGAGCCGGTGACGGCGCAAAAGCGGCTCGACAAGATCGTCTCGCTGATCGCGGCCAATATGGTCGCGGAAGTGTGCTCGATTTATGTGCTGCGCCCCGGCGACGTGCTCGAGCTCTATGCCATCGAGGGCCTCAAGCGCGAGGCGGTGCACAAGTCCAAGCTCAAGATCGGCGAAGGCCTGGTCGGCACCATCGCCGAGCAGGCGATCGGCCTCAATCTGGCCGAGGCCCAGTCCCATCCCGCCTTCAAATATCTCCCGGAGACCGGCGAGGAAATCTACCATTCCTTCCTCGGCGTGCCGGTGATGCGCGGCGGCACGGTGATCGGCGTGCTGGTGGTGCAGAACCGCACCCGGCGCCACTATACCGAGGAGGAAGAAGAGGCACTGCAGACCACCGCCATGGTGCTGGCCGAGGTGATCGCCTCGGGCGAACTCAAGGAAGTGGCGCGCGAGGTGGCCGCCGACGTCGCCCACATGCGCAGCCACCATCTGCGCGGCGACGCGCTGGCCGAAGGCGTGGCTCTCGGCCACGCGGTGCTGCACGAGCCGCGGGTGGTGATCGAGAACCTGATCGCCGAGGACATCCCGAAGGAGAAAAAACGCATCGAGGAGGCGGTGGCGCAGTTGCGGGCCCATGTCGATGCGCTGGTCGACGGCTCCGAGGTGCAGCGGAGCGGCGATTATTCCGACGTGCTGGAGACGATCCGCATGTTCGCCCATGACAAGGGCTGGGTGAGCCGGCTGTGCGAGGCCGTCGATACCGGCTTGACCGCCGAGGCGGCGGTCGAGCGGGTGCAGAACGACAACCGCGCCCGCATGCAGCGCACCCCCGATCCCTATTTGCGCGAGCGCATGCACGATCTCGACGATCTGTCGAACCGGCTCTTGCGCATCTTGACCGGCGCCATCGCCACCGCCTCGCGCGGCGGTCTGCCGCAGAACGCCATCGTCGTGGCGCGCAACATGGGCCCGGCCGAGCTGCTCGATTACGACCGGGCGAAATTGCGCGGCGTGGTGCTTGAGGAAGGCGGCAAGACCAGCCATGTGGCGATCGTGGCCCGGGCGCTTGGCATTCCCGCCGTCGGCCAGGCGGCGGGCCTGATCGACCTGATCGATACCGGCAGTCCCATCATCGTCGACGGCGGCACCGGCGAAATTTTCGTGCGACCCTCCAACGATCTGCAGAAGGCCTATGCCGAGAAGGTGCGCTTCTATGCGCGCCGGCAGGCGCAATATGCGGCACTGCGCGAGGTTCCGGCGGTCACCCGCGACGGCAGCCGGATCGAACTCAACATCAATGCCGGCCTCATCGTCGATCTGCCGCATCTGCACGATTCGGGCGCCGACGGCATCGGCCTCTACCGCACCGAACTGCATTTCATGATGGCGCAGCGCTTCCCGCGGCTCACCTCGCAGGTGCGCCATTATTCGACCATCATCGAACAGGCGAACGGCAAGCCGGTGGTCTTCCGCACCCTCGATATCGGCGCCGACAAGTTTCTGCCCTATCTCAGGCAGCCCAGGGAAGACAATCCGGCCATGGGCTGGCGCTCGATCCGCATGGCGCTCGACCGGCCGGCCCTGCTTCGCCTGCAGGTCCGGGCGCTGCTCATGGCGGGCGCCGGCCGGGCGATGAAAATCATGTTTCCGATGATCGCCGATGTCGAGGAATACCGGCGGGCGGCGGAGACGGTGGCGGCCGAGAAGGCCTATCTGACGGCGCGCGGCCATGACCTGCCGGCCAAGCTCATGCTTGGCGTGATGATCGAAATTCCATCGCTCATCTGGCAGCTCGACCAGCTCCTGCCGCTCGTCGATTTCGCCTCGATCGGCTCCAACGACCTGGTGCAGTTCCTGTTCGCCTCCGACCGCGGCAATCCGCGGCTTGCCGGGCGCTACGATCCCTTGAGCCCCTCGGCCCTGGGGGCGATGCGGCTCATCGTCGAGAAGGCGGCCCGGCATGGCAAGCCGGTGACGCTGTGCGGCGAACTGGGCGGGCGTCCGCTCGAGGCCATGGGCCTGGTCGGCATCGGGCTTACCTCGATTTCCATGGTTCCCTCGGCGGTGGGGCCGGTCAAGGCGATGATCCTGTCGCTCGACCGGGGCAGGCTGTGGGACTTCATGAAGCCGCTACTCGAAAGCCCGCTGCATTCGATCCGCCCGGAACTTCTGGAATTCGCCCAGCGCAACGGCGTCGTTCTTTGAACGGACAATTGAATCCGTCCCGTTAGCGGCCTGCTAACCATTCTCGGTCATTGTTGGGGATAATTAGGTTAGTGGACCGTTAAGGTCCGGTAAAGCCGAGAGTATTGCAGCATGGACGCCCAAAACAGCCAGGTTCGCGACGACAGCGATAGCTTCGTGGAAGCCCCGGTGCATTTCCGCCAGAAACCCGACGGCGGGCTCGATCCGGCCGGCGAAGCGGGCTGGTTCCTGCAGCGCGAGCGCGAGCGGCGCGGCGAAAGCCTGGAGCAGGCGGGCGAGGCCACCGGCATCCATCCCTACCATGTCGCGGCCATCGAATACGGCGACCTGACGCGCATGCCGCACCGGCTCGAGGCGCTGGAGATGATCGGCGTCTATGCGCAATATCTGGGTTTTGATCCCGATCCGCTGGTGCATCATTATGCCCGCTTCCTGCCGCGGCCAACCGTGGCGCCGCCGGCCCGCCATCCGGCCAATCCGGCGCCGCTGTCGAGCGCCAAGATATTGAGTTTCGGCAAGCTGCCGCGCATGCCGCGGATCGATTTCAAGCTGTCCCACCTGCCGGGCGGTCCCGGCGGGCTCGTCGCCTCGCTGGCGGGCGCCATTTTCCTGATTGCCGGCGCGAGCTTCGTGATGCTGCCGGCACGGGAGCATGTCGCCGTCAAGCTGCAGACGGCGGAAGCGGGCGACCCGATGGCAACGGCTTCCACGGCCAAGGAAACGGCGCAAATCAAGATCACCCAGGAGGCGATGCCCGACGATCAAGGGCCTGCGCCGGACGAAATGGCGGGCACGAATCTGACGGGCCTGGCCGGGCTGATCGAAGACGGCGGTGGCGCGCAGCCGCCGGCGAAAATCGCCGACCGCATTCCGGTGGAGGAGGCAACGGCCTCTACCACCGCGCCCGCCGCCAGCAATGGCGCTTCGCGTCTCGTGCTCAAGGCCAAGGCGCCGGTGTGGGTGCGGATTGAAGACAGCCAAGGCAACGTGGTGATGACCCGGATGCTGATGAAGGGCGAGACCTATGCGGTGCCCGACCGCCAGGGCCTGGTGGTCATCGCCCGCGATGGCGGCCTGCTCAGCTATGTGATCGACGGCAAGGAAAAGGGCATCCTGGGCCCGCCCGGCGAAATCCTGGTCGGCCGCCCGCTGGATCTCAAGTCGCTCGACCAGCCGGGCTGATATTTTCGGAAGCCTTGGCGAAGCGGCGCGGCTTCGAGTAGAAGCCCCGGCCATGACCGCCGTTCCGCCGGAAAAACTCGACCGCATCATCCAGCGCTTCGCCACCCTCGAGCATCAATTGTCGAGCGGTGCCTCGGGCGAGGCCTTCGTCAGGCTGTCCAAGGAATATGCCGAAATCGAACCGGCCGCCAAGGCCGCCCAGGCGCTGGTCAAGGCCTATAACGAGCGCCGCGGCGTCGAGGACATGCTCAAAACCGGTGGCGAGCTGGCCGAGATGGCGGCGGCCGAACGCTCCACGCTGGACGAGACCGTCGTCCGGCTCGAACACGGCATCCGCCTGCTGCTCTTGCCCAAGGATGCCGCCGACGAGCGCAACGTCATTCTCGAAGTACGGGCCGGAACCGGCGGCGACGAGGCGGCGATCTTCGCCGGCGATCTGTTCCGCATGTACCAGCGCTATGCCGCCTCCAAGAGCTGGCGGGTCGAGATCATCTCGGCCAGCGACGGCGAGCATGGCGGCTACAAGGAACTTATCGCCAGCATCTCCGGCGCCGGCGTCTATGCGCGGATGAAATTCGAATCCGGCGTGCACCGGGTGCAGCGGGTGCCGGATACCGAGACGCAAGGCCGCATCCACACTTCCGCCGCCACCGTCGCGGTCCTGCCCGAAGCCGAGGAGGTCGACATCAAGATCGAGGACAAGGATTTGCGCATCGACGTGTTCCGCGCCTCGGGGCCGGGCGGCCAGTCGGTCAACACTACCGATTCGGCGGTGCGCATCACCCATCTGCCGACCGGCCTGGTGGTCATCCAGCAGGATGAGAAATCCCAGCTCAAGAACAAGAACAAGGCGCTGAAGATCCTGCGCGCCAGGCTCTACGAGCAGGAGCGCCAGCGCATCGACGCCGAACGCTCGGCCCAGCGCAAGGGCCAGGTCGGCTCCGGCGACCGCTCGGAGCGCATCCGCACCTATAATTTTCCGCAAGGCCGGATCACCGACCACCGCATCAATCTCACCCTCTACAAGCTCGACCAGATCATCGAGGGGCCGGCGCTGGACGAGCTGATCGAGGCGCTGATGACCGAGCATCAGGCGGAACTCCTGGCGGCACAGGATGCCGATGCCGCCTGACACGGTACGGCGGCTCATCGCCGAAGCGCGGCGCGGCTTCGAGGCGGCGGGGATCGAGACGGCGGCACTCGATGCCAGGCTTCTACTGCAGTACGCGGCGGGCCTGGCCCATGAGGAGATCGTCGCCGAGCCGGACCGCGTGGTCGGTGAGGCCGAGGCAGCGCGCTTCCGCGAATTGGCGGCGCGGCGTGTTTCGCGCGAGCCGGTGTCGCGCATCCTGGGCGAACGCGAATTCCATGGCCGCGGCTTCGCGGTGACGCCTGCCGTTCTCGATCCACGGCCCGATACGGAAACGCTGATCGATGCCGCCTTGGCACGGCGGCCTGCGCCCAGGCGGCTGCTCGATCTCGGCACCGGCTCGGGCGCCATCATCGTCACCCTGCTGGCCGAATGGCCCGACGCCACCGGGGTGGCCACCGATCTGTCGGCGGCGGCGCTTGAGGTGGCGGAGCGCAATGCCGGGCGGCACAAGGTTAACCGGCGGGTGGCATTCGTGCACGGCAACTGGTTCGAGGGCGTGACCGGCCGTTTCGACCTGATCCTGTCCAATCCCCCCTATATTCCGCTGGGCGAGATTGCCGAGCTTGCCGCCGATGTGCGTGAATTCGATCCCCGGCGGGCGTTGGATGGCGGGCCGGACGGGCTGGAAGCCTTCCGGCGCATTGCCGCGGGCGTGGGCGGCCATCTTGCACCCCACGGGCTGGTTCTGGTGGAAATCGGCGCTGGCCAGAGTGCGGCGGTGGAGGCGATCTTCCAGGCATCGGGGTTAACCTGCCAGGGCCGGGCCCGCGACCTCGCCGGCCACGTCCGCTGCCTTACCTTTTGTAAGGCTTAATGCTGCGGTCTGTGGACACCGGCCAAAATAGCCATTGGAAAGCGCCCGCGGCTGGGCTAAATAGGAGTCGGTAAATCATTCTGCCCTATGCGATCGCGCTGGTTTCTGGCGCAGTTGAGGAACAGCACTTCCGGGCCAGGAAATGCCAGCGGCAGAAGAAAAGCTTACCACAACCACAGGGTTCGGTTTTGGGAAGACTCAGGATTGAGTCGATTTGCCTTCATCGCCCGCGGCTTGGCGGGATAGGACGGCTTTGGCCGCAATGAACATTCAAACGTAAAACAAATGGATATCGCATGAGACCTGTGCAGCACAACAAGCGCGGCCGCGGCCGTAGTCGCCATCAAGGTGGTGGTGGCGGCGGCGGCGGGGGCGGAGCCGGCGGCGGCGGCAACCCGTTGAGCCGGATTTACGAGAGCAACGGACCCGACGTGAAGGTGCGCGGCACGGCCCAGACGGTGGCGGAGAAATACCTGCAACTCGGCCGCGACGCGCAAGTCTCCGGCGATATCGTCATGGCCGAGAGTTATTATCAGTATGCGGAGCATTATCTCCGCATCGTCGCCGCCGCCCAGGCCTATCAGCAGGTGCAGCCGCAATTGCGCCGTCCGGGCGAGGAGTTCGACGACGATGGACCGGAGGGCGAGGCTGACGAGGCCCAGCCCCAGGCGGCAAGCCCGCCGGGATTGAGCGATCAGCCCGACGCCGCGGCACCCCAGGGCGGCTCCGACGGCGAGCGCCAGCAGCAGAATTTCCGGCCGCGCGAACAACCGGGCGGCCGCGAGCAACAAGGTGGCCGCGAGCGTTTCCGGCCGCGCTGGCAGGAGCGGCGCGAGCGCCCGCCCTCTGGCGAGCAGCCGCGCCAGGACGAGCAGCCACGCGAGGCTCAGCCCGGCAGTGGCAACGGCGAGGCAGCCGAGCCCGGCCAGTGGGAGGCGCCGTCCTTCCTGCGCCGTCCGGCGCCGCTGCCTGCCCCGGAGGCGGGCGAGGAGCCGGGGCAACGCCGCTCGCGTTATGAGCGCCGGCCGCGCCCGGAAGGCGCCGAAGCTGCCCCGGAGCCCGGTGCCCCAGTGCTGCCCCCGCGAGCCGATTGATCCATATCATTTTGGCAAAGGGCCGGGTTTCCGGCCCTTTTTCTTAACCGCCGCCTTCCTATATCTCTGCCATTCAGCCGATGACGGCGTTCCGGCGGGGGCTCGAACGAGACCTCCTGAACGCGCCGAGGAGGAGAGGTCATGGATTTCGAGAAATACACCGAGCGTTCGCGCGGTTTCATCCAGTCGGCCCAGGCGCTGGCGCTGCGCGAGGGCCATCAGCGCTTCAGCCCCGAACATCTTCTGAAAGTCCTGCTCGACGATGAGGAAGGCCTGGCGGCCGGACTGATCAAGGCGGCGGGCGGCGATTCGCGCCTGGCGCTGCGCGACACCGAAGCGGCGCTGAAGAAAATGCCCAAGGTTTCGGGCGCCGGCGCCGGCCAGGTCTATCTGGCGCCCGAGACGGCGCGGGTCTTCGAGGCAGCCGAGAAACTCGCGGCCAAGACCGGCGACAGCTATGTCACCGCCGAACGGCTTTTGCAGGCGCTGGCTATAGAACAGAGCGAGGCCGCGAAGGCCCTCAAGGCGGCCGGCGTCACGGCCCAGGACCTGAACCAGGCAATTGACGCGGTCCGCAAGGGCCGCACCGCCGATACGGCTTCCGCCGAGCAGGGCTACGACGCCCTCAAGAAATATGCCCGCGACCTCACCGAGGCCGCGCCGGCCCGCAAGCCCGATCCGGTGATCGGGCGCGACGCGGACATCCCCCGCACCAACCAGGGGCCGGCCCCGCGCACCGAGGACCATCCGGTGCAGCACGGCCAACCCCGGGTGCGCCACGCGGCGCGCCCGCCGCGGCG
>CAYOZR010000146.1:0-7741 GCA_964408555.1 uncultured Aestuariivirga sp. | reverse complement strand
CCGACAGCTTGCCGTGCATGAGCTGCGGCGCCCGAATCACCCGGCCGCCGAAGGCCTGGCCGATCGCCTGATGGCCGAGGCAGACGCCGAGAATCGGGATCGTATCCGCCGCCCTGGCAATGAGATCGAGGCAGATGCCGGCTTCGTTGGGCGTGGCGGGCCCCGGCGAAATCACGATCGCCTGCGGCTTGGCGGAGATCACCTGGCCCACCGAGATCTTGTCGTTGCGATGCACCACCGTCTCGGCGCCGAGATCGCCGAGGAAGTGATAGAGGTTCCAGGTGAAGCTGTCGTAATTGTCGATGAGGACGATCATTGCGCCCTCCCGGCCCGGCCAGCGAAGCGCACGGCCTCTTCCGCCGCGCGGAACAGGGCCTTGGCCTTGTTGATGCATTCCTGGTGTTCGCTCTCGGGCACGCTGTCGGCGACGATGCCGGCGCCGGCCTGCACATACATCCGGCCGTCCTTGACGATGGCCGTGCGCAGTACGATGCAGGTGTCCATTTCGCCGTCGGCCGAGAAGTAGCCGACGCAGCCGGCATAGACGCCGCGTTTCTCCTGTTCCAGTTCGTCGATGATCTGCATCGCCCGGACCTTCGGCGCACCCGACACCGTGCCGGCCGGAAAGCCGGCGACCAGGGCATCGATGGCATCGTGCTGCTTGGCCAGCGTGCCCTCGACGTTGGAAACGATGTGCATGACCTGGCTGTAATATTCGAGAATGAACTGGTCGGTCACCTTGATCGAGCCGATCTCGGCGACGCGGCCCACATCGTTGCGGCCGAGATCGAGCAGCATCAGATGCTCGGCCCGCTCCTTGGGATCGGCGAGAAGCTCCGCCGCCAGCGCCCGGTCCTCGGCCGGCGTGGCGCCGCGCCGGCGGGTTCCGGCGATCGGCCGGATCGTCACCTCGCCGTCGCGCACCCGCACCAGGATTTCCGGACTCGAGCCGATCACCGCGAATTTGTCGAAGTCGAGATAATAGAGAAACGGCGAGGGATTGACCCGCCGCAGCGACCGGTACAGCGAGAACGGCGGCAGCGTGAATTCGGTTTCAAAGCGCTGCGACAGCACCACTTGGAAGATATCGCCGGCGGCGATGTAATCCTTGGCCTTGAGCACCATGGCCTTGTAGGCCTCGGGCGTGGTGTTGGATTGGGGAGCCACGATGGGCGGGGCATCCTCGCCGCGCTGCGCCACGTGGTCGAGCGGCCGGTCGAGGGCATCGACGATTTCCGAGAGCCGCTCCTGGGCCCGGGCATAGGCGGCCTTGGCGCCCACGGCCCTGTCGATATAGACGGGCGAAGTGACGGTCACCTCGTCGCGCACGCTGTCGAAGATCGCCATCACGGTGGGGCGGATCAGCATGCCGTCGGGAAGCCCCAGCACGTCGCGGTTGGGCGGCGGCAGTTCTTCCATCAGCCGCACCATGTCGTAGCCCATATAGCCGAAGACCCCCGCCGCCATGGGGGGCGCATCGGCGGGTAGCGCGATGCGGCTTTCGGCCAGCAACGCCCTGAGTGCCTCGAGCGGCGGCAATGCCACGGGCTCGAACCCTCCCTGCGGATCGTTCGACGCCTTGCGGTTGATCGAGGCCCGGTCGTCTTCCACCTTCCAGATGAGATCGGGATTCATGCCGATGATCGAATAGCGGCCGCGCACCGCGCCGCCTTCGACCGATTCGAGCAAGAAGGAGTAGCGGGCATTGCGGGCGAGCTTGAGCATCGCCGAGACCGGCGTTTCGAGATCGGCGACAAGCCGCGTCGAAACGATCTGTGCCGCGCCCTTCTCATAGGCGCGGGCGAAGCTTTCGTAATCGGGTGAGACTTGCATGGTGACGGACTCTGGACGGATTTCAGATCGGGGTTAAGGTGTTGGTGTTCCCGCGATCTGTCGCCAGAGAGATTCGTTGATGTTGACGCCGAGTTCCTGCTGCAGCGCGCCGAGATAGAGCGCCATCACGTCTTTGCCCATGCCCTCCTTGGTATCGTCGGCAAGCTTCTTGGCCGCTTCCGACCCCGCCACGAAGGGCGCAAGCCTGACCGCCGTCGGCTGGATCAGCCGGGCGCCCTTGCCATCGCCCTCCATCGCGAAGGTGATACCGTTCTCCTTGACGCTGAAAGCCGCGGTCACCGCGGGCCCGTCGAATTCGGCCGTCGCCTCGTTGCGCTTGAGGTCAAGGGCGGTCTTGATCTCGGCACCCGCTTCCTGGGCGAGCGTATCGAGAGCCGTGCCCGCCTTGGCCCGCTCCACCAGCTTCTTGGCCTTGTCGAGAGCAAGCGCCCGCAGCTTGGTGGCGATCACGTCGGCCTTCACCTTGTCCTTCACCGTATCGAGGGCGCGCAGCGCCGAGGGGATGACCTCGCGCACCTCGTACCAGACAAACCCGTCGCCGATTGTAAGGGCATCGCTTTCAACCCCCACATCGCTTTCGAATGAGGCCTTCAGAATCTCGGCCTTGTACGGAATTTCGATGTCCTTGCCATCCTTGTCGCGTCCCGAGGAATCGACGGCGGCGATGAGCTGGAAGGGAATGCCGGCCCGCTCGGCGATCGTCTCGAAGGCGGTCTGGGCGGCGCGCGCATCTTCCACCGCATCGTAGACCGACTGGATCTCCTCGCGGGCCTTGTCGAATTGCAGCCGCTCGGTGAGTTTCAGCTTCACCTCTTCGAAGCTCTCCTGGTATGCGGGCTTGACCTTGGCGATCTTGATGAGCGTGATGGCGAGGCTGCCCTCGATCGGATCGCTCACCGCGCCCTCGGCCAGGCTGAAGGCCTGTTCGCCGACCTTGGGATCGAAGAAATCCGCTCTCGTCCGGTCGGCCAGCGTGGCATCGGCCTCGGTCAGGCCGCGCTCCTTGGCGATGACGAGAAAGTCCTCGCCCGCCGCAAGCCTCTCCTTGGCCTTCTTCGCTTCCTCGAGAGCGGGAAAGGTCATCTGCAGGACGGTGCGCAGTTCCGGGGTGGAATAGTCGCCTTTGAATTTCTCGTAGCCGGCCTTGATCTCCTCGTCCGTCAGCGTCAGCTTGGCGGCGATGTCGGCCGGTTCCGCCTTCATGATCGCGATGCTGCGGTATTCCGGCGCCGTGTAGCTTTGCGGGTTGGCCTCGTAGTGCTTCTTGAGTTCATCGTCGGTGGGCGGAGCGATTTCCGTCTCCGCCGCCTTGGCGATGAAATAGCGCACATCGCGCTCCTCGTTGCGGTAACGGTGCTGCGCCTCGGCGAGAACCCTGGGTGCGGCCAGATCGCCGTCGGCCGTCCCCGCCAGCGCCTGGCGGAGCTTCGAGCGGCGCTCCGAGGCCAGATACATGGCCTCGTTCAGGCCGTTCTGTTCCAGAAGCCGGCGGAAGAGGGCGGGGTCGAACTTGCCGTCGCTGCCCTTGAAGGCGGGGTTGTCCATCGCCTCCTGGGCGATCGCGGCGTCCGAAACCGCGAGTTTGAGATTGGTGCCTTGCGCATCCAGTGACGCCGACTGGATCAGGTTGCCGAGCACCGACCGGTCGATGCCGAGCCGGCGCGCTTCCGCGGCCGTGAAACTCTGGCCGGTCTGCTTGGCCAGGTTCTGCAGGGCCTGATTGAAGGCGCGGGTGAATTCGGCCGCGCTGATTTCCTCAGCTCCCACCGTGACCAGGGCGCCGGCCCGGTAGCCGCGGAATACGTCCGCGATGCCCCAGACGCCGAAACTGGCCGCCAGAAGGCCGATCAGAATCTTGGCCGTCCAACCTCTGGCAGCATTGCGGAAAACGTCGAGCATCGGGAAATCCTCATTTGTCGTCGACGCCATCATAGGTAGCCGGTGACCCCCTCGCAAGCGCGGGATGTGTCTGCTATCTCAAGCCGAAATGGCGTGGGAGAGAGAACGAACATGACAGCGCAACGGCCGCGCCCGCTGGTGGCGGGCAATTGGAAGATGAACGGCACCACCGCCATGCTCAAGGAGCCGCGGCTTCTTGCCGGCATGCTCAGGGACGTGAAACTCAAATGCGAGGTCATGGTCTGCCCGCCGGCCACCCTCATCCGCGAGGTCAAGTCGGTGATGAAGGGGACGAAGATCAAGGTCGGCGGCCAGGACTGCCATGCGGCGGCCGCGGGCGCCCATACCGGGGATATTTCCGCCGACATGCTGAAGGACGCGGGCTGCACGGCGGTAATCGTGGGTCACTCGGAACGGCGCGGCAACCATGGCGAGACCGACGCCATGGTGGCGGCCAAGGCCATGGCCGCCCACCGGGCTGGTCTCACCGCCATCATCTGCATCGGCGAAACTCTGGAGGAACGTAAGGCGGGCAAGACGCTCGAGGTGGTCTCGCGCCAGCTCAAGGGTTCGCTGCCGGAAGGCTCGGCCGCCGCCACTACGGTCATCGCCTATGAACCGGTCTGGGCCATCGGCACCGGCCTCACGCCAACGGTCGCCGAAGTGGCGGAAGTCCACAGCCATATCCGCGCCGATCTCGGCCAACTCATGGGCGCCGGGGGAGCGGGGGTGCGCATTCTCTATGGCGGCTCGGTCAAGCCGTCGAATGCCGCCGAACTCATGGCCGCGGCCCATGTCGACGGCGCCCTGGTCGGCGGCGCCAGCCTCAAGGCGGCCGATTTCATCGGCATCATCAAGGCGTATATGTAGGTCTCGGAGTCCGGCGGCTTTGCGCAAGGCGGTATTGAGCCGGGTCTGCCAGCCGCCGTCTCCACTTTCGCTTCGACAGGTCCGGAGCGTCGTCGGGATCACGCCAGACGCGCCGCGTAGATTTTTTGTTCGCGGTCATTGGCTTTCCTCATGCTGACGATCCGCCGCGCGGTGTCCACACCATAACGACGAATTGCCTCGTTTTAGCGCCACAATCGGCTCACTTGAAGCAACTCGCTCCTTTACCTTGTCATCCCCGGGCTTGTCCCGGGGACCCATCGGAAATACAATTTCGAAATTCGTCCATCTGGGACGATGGGTTGCCGGAACAAGTCCGGCAATGACAAGTGCGGGAAGAGAAGCGTCATTTCCTTTGGACCGCAATCATCGGAGAACCGGCATGGCCGACATCCCCACCATCGCGAAACGCCGCCTGCAGGCCCAGGTGATCGGGCCCATTTACGAGGAAATGGTGCGGCAGGTGGGCGAGGCGAAGGCGGCGTCCATTCTCGACGCGGCGATCCGCAAGGCGGCGATCGCCGAGGGCAAGGAATTTGCCAGGAGGGCACCGGGCGGCGTCACCTCGATGGCCGATTTCATCAGGCTCTACGAATTGTGGACAGCCGACGGCGCCCTCGAAGTGAAGGTGCTGGAGGCGAGCGATACGAAATTCGATTTCGACGTAACCCGCTGCAAATACGCCGAGATGTACCGCGAGATGGGCCTGGGCCATATCGGCCATCTCCTGTCCTGCAACCGCGACGGCACGTTCTGCGAGGGCTACGATCCGGCGATCGCGCTCGATCGCCAGCAGACCATCATGCAGGGTGCGCCCTGCTGCACTTTCCGCTATAGTTACGGCAAGCCTACTGCCTGACCGGCTTCAGCGAATAATCGGGCTTCAGCATCGAGAGGGCGGGCTTCACCCCGAGCGCACCACCGGGGAGGCTCGACGCGGGCAAGAGCCCGTTGACACTGAAGGCGTAGAGATTGCCGTCGTCCGAGGCGTAGTAGACGATGCCATCGGCAACCACCGGCGAGTTAAGGCCATGGCCGAAAGTGCCCGCGCTCCACAGGATGGCGCCAGTGGCGGCCGAGAGAGCGTAAAGGCGGGAGCCACTGCTCGTATAGATGACGCCATTCGTCACCATCGGCGAGCCGTAGGCCCCGCTATCCAAAGTCGTGGTCCAGGCATGGGTTCCACTGGTGAAGTCGGCATAGATATTGCCGTCGCCCGATCCCTGGAAGTTCTTGCCACCGGCAATGGCCGGGCTACTTTCTACTTTCTCTCCGGTCACCCCCGGGAAACCGGGAAGAATTGCACCAGTGGCGAGACGAAAGCCATAGATTTTATGGTCGTCAGACCCGGCAAAGCCCATGGCGCTGGCGGCGGCCACTGTGCTGTAGACAGGGCCTCCAGTCGTCAGGGGAAAGCCTGCGATGGCCGCGCCGGTCAGGGCGTCGAAGGTATAAATCTTGGTATCTCCCGACCCCATAAAGACCTTGCCGCCGGCGACGGTCGGAGATGCGATGATAGAAGTTCCAGGGCCGCCCATGACCACCGGAAAGCCCGCCACTGCCACGCCCGTCGTCGCACTGAACGCATAGAGCTTGCCGTCATTGCAGCCCACATAGACATTGCCAAGCGCCAGCGACGGCGATGACCGGACCAAACCGCCAAGCGTGATCGGGAAGCCGGCAACCGCTGCAGCGGTGGCGGCATCATAGGCATGGAGCTTGCTGTCATCGCCACCGACAAACACCCGGCCACCGCCGACAGCTGGAGTTGAGAGCAAAATGCTTCCAGCGCCGGTCGTTACCGGAAATCCCGCGAGGATGGCGCCAGTCGTGGCCGAGAAAGCATAGAGTTTGCCGTTGGCGCCCCCCACATAGACCCTGCCGCCCGCCACCACCGCGCTGCCAGTACTGCCGCCCGCGCCGATGGGCGCCTGCCACAGCGTATCGAGATCGCCCACATTGCCGGCGTTCAAGGTGTTCTCGAAGGGGTTCACGCCCGAATGGGCGGCGTTCCGCCCATGGAACTGCGCCATGTCGGTGCGCACCAGAAAGGCTTTCTGGGCGCCCGTGCTGGTACTCCGCTGCAAAGCGGTTATCCAATGGTTCTGCGGCTGGGCATCCTTGGGCACCTTGATGACGCAGCTAATGGCGCCGGTGCCGCTCGCCAATGCCAGGCACAAATCGGTCTGGTCGAAGTAGATGTCGACGGCGGCATTGGCTCCGAAGCCGGTGCCATTGACGTTGACATTTGTTGTCGGCGGGCCCCCTGCCGGCACCAAGGCGGCGGCGGGAGCCGCGATGCTCGCAGTGACCAGTAACAAAAGCCAAAATACGGCCAAGATGGGCCGGCAAATGCAAGACATGGCGTCCTCCGTTGGTATTTCCGGCCCCCAAACGGCGGGGAGCCTAACCCTCCGGTTGCCCACCTGCAAGAGACGACTGGCGAGCAGCCAAAACCGGACCCGTGCCACAATGGGCTTGCTGCTGGGTTGCGTCTCCCCCAGATAACGGCTAAACGCCCCGCAAATCGCCACCGGCCCCGGACAGTCCCATGCAAACCGTTATTCTCGTCATTCATCTCATCGTCGCCTTTGCCCTGATCGGCGTGGTGCTGCTGCAGCGCTCCGAGGGCGGCGCGCTCGGCATCGGCTCGGGCGGCGGCGGTAATCTGTTTTCGGCCCGCGGCGTCGGCAATGCCTTGACCCGGACCACGGCCTATCTGGCGGTGGCCTTCTTCATCACCTCGATCAGCCTCACCCTGCTGGCGACGCGCGGCGGGCCCGGGGGATCGGTGTTCGATACTTTGGCGCCGCGGCCGGGTTCCGCACCCGCCACGAGCCAGCCGGCCGAGCCGGGCGGCAGCGTGCTGCCGAAGCTGCCGGACGCACCGCAAGTGCCTGTTTCACAGTAATTGTTTCACGGCTGTCCACAGGGGCCCGGAAAGATAAATTCCGGGCTTCGAATCGTATCGGGGAAGGGGTAGGCTGAAAGCCCATGGCGCGGTACATCTTCATCACCGGCGGCGTGGTCTCCTCGCTCGGCAAAGGGCTGGCTTCAGCGGCTCTTGGGGCACTTCTTCAGGCACGCGGCTATTCTGTTC
>CAYOZR010000145.1:0-7771 GCA_964408555.1 uncultured Aestuariivirga sp. | reverse complement strand
AAGAAGGGGCGTTACGGGTGGAAGTGTGAACATTTCCGAACCGGGGCAGGGGCGGGGCTCCTGCAGACAGTTCGGCTTCGGCTTCCAGGGCTGCAGGTCGGGGGTTAAGTGGTCGACGCTGGTTTCCGAAATTCCCAAGGGCGAGGCCACCGGCAATCTGGAAGTGCGCCCGAACAGCCAGGTGCTCAAGATCGAACATGACGCATCAGGCAAAGTCACCGGCGTCGTCTATGCGGACAAGGACGGTAACCAGTATTTCCAGAAGGCCCGCATCGTTTGCGTCGCCGGAAACAGCATCGAAAGCCCGCGCCTGCTGTTGAATTCCGCATCCTCCATGTTCGCGGACGGGCTGGCGAATTCCTCCGGTCAGGTGGGCAAGAACTACATGCGCCACACGACCGGCTCGGTCTACGCCATTTTCGATAAGCCGGTGCACATGTATCGCGGCACGACGATGGCAGGCATCATCCAAGACGAGGCGGGCCACAATCCGGCGCGTGGATTTGCCGGTGGTTTTGAGTTGGAAACCCTGTCGCTGGGCTTGCCCTTCATGGCGGCCTTCCTCAATCCGGGCCAATGGGGACGAAATTTCGCCGCGGCGCTCGACGCCTACGATCACATGGCGGGCTTGTGGATCGTCGGCGAAGACATGCCGCAGGAAACGAACCGCGTGCGCCTGCATCCGACCGAGAAGGATCAATACGGATTGCCGGTGCCCAACGTCAACTTCGACGACCATGCCAATGACATCGCCATGCGCGAGCATGCCTACAAGCAGGGCTCGGCGGTCTACGATGCGGTTGGCGCGCTCAAGACCTTCCACACGCCGCCCTATCCTTCGACCCACAATCTCGGCACCAACCGGATGAGCGAGAATGGGCGCGACGGCGTGGTCAACAAGCACGGACAGACTCACGATATCGCCAATCTGTTCATCTCCGACGGCAGCCAATTCACCACCGGCGCCGCCGAGAACCCGACCCTGACGATCGTGGCGCTTGCCATCCGCCAGGCCGACTATATCGCCGATCAGATGGCCAAGAACAACATCTGACGGCGGCCCACTCCACGCATCCGGCCGCCCCGGAAAGCCGGGGCGGCTTTTTCCTTGCTGCAGCACCGTCAAATTCGGGACATAATCGGCCTGCAGCATGGCGCTTTCTCAAAGTCGAAGGACACTCCATGACAGCCATTTCCAGAGTGATCGCCGGCGGACTCATCGGCCTCGGCGTTGCCAGCGGCGGATTCCTGGCGGGCGAAGCGCTGGTGAAGAGCCGGCTCGGCTACCGGGTGGTGACCGTGAAGGGCCTGTCGGAGCGCGAGGTCAAGGCCGATCTCGGCTTCTGGCCGGTGCGTTTCGTTGTCACCGGCGCCACGCTGGAAGATGCCCGCGGCAAGCTTGAGGCCTCGGAAGCCGCGGTCAAGGCGTTTCTCGCCGCGCATGGCTTCACCGACAACGACATGCAGGTGCAGAACATCCAGGTCGAAGACCGCATGGCCGGCTATAGCGCCAACCAGACGCCGGAGGATACGCGCTTCGTGCTCACCGAAGACCTGCTGGTCAAATCCTCCGAGGTACAGAAACTCTCGGATGCCTCGCGGATGATCGGCGATCTGCTCAAGTCAGGCGTGGTGTTTTCCGCCGATGCCTACAATGCCGGACCTTCCTTCGTCTTCACCAAGGTCAACGATCTCAAGGGCGACATGCTGACCGAAGCCACCAAGCGGGCGCGCGAGTCGGCGGAGAAATTCGCTACCGAATCGGGCGCCAAGGTGGGCGACATCCAGAGCGCCAATCAGGGCATCATCGAAATCAACCCGGCGGTGGAGATTCCCAACGACCGGCCGGAAAAGCAGATCGACAAGAAGGTGCGGGTGGTCACCACCATCACCTATTTCCTTACCGATTGAACGCCCGGGGCCGGCCGCCATTCGGCATTTGACCGCTTGAGACTTTTGCGGTGAAAGTCGCGCCGGCAGCGGGAGCGGGACGAGCGCGTGAGAAAACACAAGAAGCGGGAAACGGCCGGGTTCCGCCGCCGCATTTTCTACATTTCCGGATTCGATCCGCGCGGGGCCTCGCATTATCACCGGCTCTATGCCGAGGAGGCCGCGAAACAGGCGGCGGTCAACGGGCTGGCCGTCGAAGTAGGCCCCCGGGTGACGGTCAGCGACATCGAAAGCGTCTGGCAGGCGGCATCGGCGGAGGCCGAAGCCCAATACAGTTTCCTGCGTTACGACGATCTGATCCGCCAGCGCTGGGCGCGGAGCAATTGGGCGGTGCTCGGCGAAATCCTGCGCTATTCTTGGCTGTTTACGAGCCGCGGCGTGGCGCATCGCGTATTGCTCACCTCATGGCCCATGTTCGCCACCATAGCCCATCCTTTCGCGCTGGTGCTGCTGGCCGCGACCGCCGCGGTGCTGGCCGGGCTGGCGGTGAATTATGTTGTGGGGCCGCTGGCCGGCACGGGAGCGGCGGCCGCGGTTTTCGCGCTGCTGGTCATGCTGCGCGCGCCGCTTGAATCGCGGATCAACGCCTTCTGGATCGCCCGTATCCTGTCTTTCATCGCCGATCAGGGAACCGAAAGCCTGCCCGACATGGATGCGCGCATCGATCGTTTCGCCGGCCGCATCGCCGAAAGCATCGGCAAGGATGACGCCGACGAGTTTCTCATCGCCGGCCACAGCGTCGGCACGCAGATCGCGGTTGCGGCGGTGGCGCGGGCGCTCGTCCTTCTGGGGGACCGCGATCACCGCCTCAGCCTGCTGACGCTTGGCCACACCATTCCGCTCGAGGCGCTGCATCCCAAAGCGCACAAGTTCCGTTCCGAGATCATGGCGGTGGCGCGCGATCCCCGCGTCACCTGGATCGACGTCAGCGCCGCCATCGACAGCGCCTGTTTTCCGCTGTGCGATCCGCTCACCGCCTCGGGGCTCGCCCAGCCGGATGCCGCCCATCCGAGCCCCAAGATCGTTTCGGCGCGGTTCCCGAAACTGTTCCGGCCCGAAAGCTATGCAATGCTGCGGCGCGAGTTCAAGCGCGCCCATTTCCAATATCTCTTGTCAGCCGAACTGGCGGGCGACTACGATTACTTCCTGATCACCGCGGGCAACCGCAGGCTCGGCGAACGCTTCGCGCATCTCGACAGCGTGCGGAATTTCGACCGCTTCAGACTTTGGAAGTCATGACTCATTTCACGCCGCCCTATCCCAAGCCGATGCCGAAGCGCTCGCTGCCGCTGCAGATCCTGCTGCGACCCTTGAAATTTCTGCGGTCGCGCTCGTGCTCGATCGCCATCTTGTCGGACCGCGCTTACGGCATGCATCTGGGCGAACTGAAGCTGCCGAACCGCAATGTGCTGATCGCCAACCAGCCGGACCTGATCAAGCGCATCCTGGTCGACGATGCCGGCAATTTCCCCAAGAGCCGCATGATGGCGGACATGCTGGAGCTGCTGCTCGGCGATTCGATTTTCGTCTCCAACGGCGAGGTGTGGAAGCGCCAGCGCCGGATGATGGACCCGGCCTTCGAACAGGCGCGGATCAAGATCGTCTTCGACCTGATGCTGCAGGCGGCGGACGCCCTGTTCGAGCGCATGGACCGTCTGGCAACCGGCGGCGATCTCGCCATCGACATCGAGATGACTCATGTCACCGCCGACATCATCTTCCGCACCATCTTCTCTCAGCCGCTTGCCGCCCACGAGGCGCGGATCATCTATGACGCATTCGTGCGTTTTCAGGAGGCCGCCTTCGCGCACGGCATGACCCGGCATGTCGGCCTGCCCAAATGGGTGTCGTTCTTCGGCTACCGCAAGGCGCGCAAGGCGGCCAAGGAAATCCGCGATGTGCTCGATCCCATCGTCAAGAAGCGCTACGACAGCTTCCATGCCGGCGCGCCGCAGCCGCACCAGGACATCCTGCAATCGCTGGTCTCGGTGAAGGACGAAGTGACGGGCACCCATTTCGATCTGCGTGAATTGTGCGAGCAGGTGGCGATGCTGTTCCTCGCCGGCCACGAGACGTCGGCCAGTTCGCTGTCCTGGGCGCTCTACCTCATCGCCATGGACCAGGAGGTGCAGGAGCGGCTGCACCGGGAGGCCGTCGCGGTATTGGGCAGCCGCGCGCCGCAATTCTCAGACATGAAGCGGCTTGGGGTGGCGCGCAATGTCTTCGCCGAGGCGCTGCGGCTTTATCCGCCGGTCGCCTTCCTGCCGCGGGTCGTCGAAGTACAATGTCCGATGCGCGACAAGACCGTGGCGGCGGGGTCCATCGTTTCGGTGTCGCCCTGGCTGATCCAGCGGCACCGGCGCTATTGGCAGGAGCCCGACGCCTTCGATCCCGACCGTTTCGACGATCCCACAACCATCGAGGCGCAGCGGCACTGCTACATGCCGTTCAGCAAGGGCCCGCGGGTCTGCCTCGGTGCCGCTTTCGCGTTGCAGGAGGCGACCATCATTCTCTCGGGTCTTGCCCGGCGCTTCAAGTTCGATTCCGTTCCGGGCTTCGAGCCGAAGCCGGTCGGCCGCCTGACGGTCAGGTCGGAGAACGGCATTCTACTGCGGGTCGGCAAGCGCGCCGCTGGGCTCGCCCAATAGCTCCGCAACCATCGGCCGCACATCGAGTAGCAGCGCGTCCGCCATGGCGGCCTGGCCTTCGGCGGTGGGATGGAGCGCGCCGGTCGTCTCCGAGAACACGCCGGCCGAGGTGCGCTCATCGATCTTGCCGCGGCGGTCGACGACTTTCTGGTTGATCGCCATATAGGCGTCGTTGAAGCTGCGCACCCAGCGCTGGCGCAGTGCATAGGGGTAATTCTGGATGGCCGGATTGTAGGGACGCCACTGTTTCACCTTGCCGGTCCAACTCGACTGGCAGGTGAGGGTGGGCCTTGTGGCATCGCCCCAGCAGGGGATCATCAGCACTTCCGGCGGATCGAAGGCAAATTCCGGATTGCGGGCGCAGAAGCCGTGGCCCTCGAACATGCGCTCGCCATAGATGCGGCCGGCGAAACTCCAGCCATGATCGCCGGCCAGATCGCGCATCATTTCATGGAGAGTACCAAGCTTGTCGTGCACCGCCGCCAGACGGCGGTTGCTGGCGGCAAGCCAAGACGAGAAGGCATCGAGCGACTGGTTGGCCGGGAAAAGATCCTCCTCATCGCCGCCCGATTTGCAGATGTTTCCGGTTTCGCCGGTGACCGGGTCGGGATAGGCGGTGAGCACGACGCGCGAGGCATCGAAGACGTGTTCCTCGGCCGAATAGACGGGCAGTGCGGCTGCAAGCGCCTTGGCGAGCCTGGCATAGGCGCCGGGCAGCACGTCGCGGATATTCTCAGTGAATTGCTTGGCCGAAACGGTGGCGCCGAAGAATTTGGCGATTGCAGCGGAGGCGCCATCGCGCAAGGTGGCCCAGGCGACGACATTGGCAAAGCCGATATCGTTGCCGCCAACCGACAGGAACACGAAGTCGATGTTGCGCCGGTATTGCCCACCGGGACAGGTCAACAGGCCCTCCTTCTCCTTCGGCTTCTCCAGGCAGACTTCGCGCAGCAGGCGGTAGAGCTGCGAATCCTTGCTGCCGCCGGAAAGGGGCACGGCGGCGGGCTGCGAGGTCACCTCGGTCATGCTCTCGCGCTCGACATATTGCTGGGGCCCGAGAATGCCCTCTTCGACACCGGCGCCAGAGCAGGAATAGTCGAGGAAGGTGACGGCGGCCTGCGGGTTCTCGATGCCGATCTGCAATGCGGCGCGGAACTGGTGGCCATAGGGCGAGCGATGGCAGAGCCGGTCGGTCCATTGGGCGGAGCCCGCGGTGCCGTTCACCTTGCGCAGCGGATAGAGATTGCGGTAGCGCCGGGCCTCGGCGAATTCGACCGGCACATCGGGATTGCCTTCGCCCGAGGCGAAACTGTCGCCGAGACCCACGATGACGATGTCGCGGACCTTGGCCTGAAGCATGATCGGCTGTTCGCCGGCCACGGCCACCGAAATCTCCGCCCCCGAGGGGTAGGACAACGCCACCTGTGGCCCCGACACCCGCTCGCCGCAGGGGGCGGTGGCTGCCATTTGGCCGCCGATCCGCCATTCGCATTGCTTGTTGACGGGGAGAGGCTTGCCGTCCCGCGCCGTCAGCCACAGCTCAATGCCGTGGCTTGGCGGATTGAGCCAGTCATCGATGCCGCCGCAGGCCGAATGGCGCCGGGTTTCCGAATCGTAGCAGAGCCCGCCCGAGGCCGCCGCCGCCCAGCCGCGCCAATCGAAATTCTGCCGCAGCAGGCGGGTGAAGGCGATGTGGCGGTCGTTCAGCACATGCTCGGAACCCAGCACCGAGGTCCGGCTGACCAGGGCTGACTTTTCATGGGCGGCGAGGCTCCGGTTCTCGACATACAGGAGATATTGCCGCCAGGCATTCTCGTGCTGCTTGAACAGCGCGGGATCGCGAAACAGGCGGAAGCGATTCACCACTTGCCATTCGATCTGGAAGGAACCGGTGCTGAGGGTCTGGGCATGGGCCCCGGCTAGCGCCGGCAGCAGCAAGGCGAGAACAATTACGATCCTGATCATGGCCTGCCGTTTGTCGCCAGCAATCGGGGCCAAGTTGGGGCGGTGGCCGGGCCGGAAAACTCACAATTCGATGTTTCCCGCCCCTTGACGGCAGCGCGCGCTGGACCTATGTCAGCCGTCAGCTGTTGGCACTCACCTGTCACGAGTGCCAACAGGGGCTGGGCCACATTGGGGACGCCGGCCGTAAAATCTTAAAAAATAACGCCAAGACAAGGAGTTAGCACATGAATTTCCGTCCTTTGCACGACCGCGTTGTCGTCAAACGGGTCGAAGAAGACACCAAGACCAAGGGTGGCATCATCATTCCGGACACCGCCCAGGAGAAGCCCATGCAGGGCGAAATCGTCGCCGTGGGCCCGGGCGGCCGCGATGAAGCCGGCAAGCTCATCCCGATCGACGTCAAGGCCGGCGACATCGTGTTGTTCGGCAAGTGGTCGGGCACCGAGGTCAAGATCGACGGCACCGAATTCCTGATCATGAAGGAGAGCGACATCATGGGCGTTCTCGTCGGAAAAGCGGCGTCGAAGAAGGCGGCCTGAGCTCCACTCTCTGAACATCATCAACTGCAACACATTGAAGGAGTAGCATAATGGCTGCTAAAGAAGTCCGCTTCGGCGGCGAAGCCCGCGAGCGCATGCTGCGCGGCGTCGACATTCTCGCCAATGCGGTGAAGGTCACCCTCGGCCCCAAGGGCCGCAACGTCGTCATCGACAAGAGTTTCGGGGCTCCGCGCACCACCAAGGACGGTGTGACGGTCGCCAAGGAAATCGAGCTCGAGGACAAGTTCGAGAACATGGGCGCCCAGATGGTGCGCGAAGTCGCCTCCAAGACCAACGACGTGGCGGGCGACGGCACCACCACGGCCTGCGTGCTCGCCCAGGCGATCGTGCGCGAAGGCGCCAAGTCGGTTGCCGCCGGCATGAACCCGATGGACCTGCGGCGCGGCATCGATCTCGCCGTCGCGGCGGTCATCGAGGATCTCAAGAAGCGCAGCAAGAAGATCAAGTCTTCGGAAGAAGTGGGCCAGGTCGGCGCCATCGCGGCCAATGGCGAGAAAGCCATCGGCGACATGATCGCCAAGGCCATGCAGAAGGTCGGCAACGAAGGCGTCATCACGGTTGAGGAAGCCAAGACCGCCGAGACCGAACTCGAAGTCGTCGAGGGCATGCAGTTCGACCGCGGCTATCTCTCGCCCTATTTCATCACCA
>CAYOZR010000144.1:0-7772 GCA_964408555.1 uncultured Aestuariivirga sp. | reverse complement strand
GCGCGGCGGCGCCCGCGACGTATCCGGGCGGCTCGATCCGCCAGCCCGCCGCCTGTACCGGAACCGTCGGCATCAGGCCCACCTATGGCCGCTGCTCGCGCTGGCGCATCGTCGCTTTCGCCTCCTCGCTCGATCATGCGGGGCCGATTGCCCGCGACGTGCGCGATGCGGCGATCATGCTCAAATCCATGGCGAGTGTGGATAACAAGGACACGACCTCGGTCGACATGCCGGTGCCCGATTACGAGGCGGCGATCGGCCGGCCGATCAAGGGGCTGAGAGTCGGAATCCCGAAGGAATACCGGGTCGATCCGATGCCGGCCGAGATCGACGCGCTGTGGTCGCAAGGGGCGAAGTGGCTGAAAGAGCAGGGGGCGGAGATTATCGACATCTCGCTGCCGCATACGAAATATGCACTCCCCGCCTATTACATCGTGGCGCCGGCGGAAGCTTCTTCCAATCTCGCCCGCTATGACGGCGTGCGCTACGGCCTCAGAGTGCCGGGCGACGATATCGTGTCGATGTACGAGAATTCCCGCGCCGCGGGCTTCGGCCGCGAAGTGCAACGCCGCATCATGATCGGCACCTATGTGCTTTCGGCCGGCTATTACGACGCCTATTACGTCCGGGCGCAGAAAATCCGTACCCTGATCAAACGCGATTTCGACGAGGCCTGGAACAAGGTCGATGTGGTGCTCACCCCCGCGACACCGAGCCCCGCCTTCGCGCCGGGTGAGATCACCGATCCGGTTCAAATGTATCTGAACGACATCTTCACCGTGACGGTGAACATGGCGGGGCTTCCCGGCATCGCGGTGCCGGCGGGGCTGTCGGGCGATGGACTGCCGCTCGCATTGCAGCTCATCGGCAAGCCTTTCGGCGAGGAGACGCTGTTCCAGACGGCGGCGGCGATCGAGCAAGCGGCCGGACGTTACCAGGCGCCGCAATGGTGGTAGAGTAATCAGGCGTGATGAGGTGTGACATGACGATGCGTTCAATGCTCCTGGCCCTGGCGGCGTTGATCTGGCTGGCGCCTGCTGCAAATGCCCAATCGGCGACATTCTTCGCGGTGCTGAATGGCGGCAATGAATGCAAGAGTCTGGTCGGAATGGTCTGCGGCGTGGGCGATACCGACGGAGTGGGTTCCGCCACGGTGACGATCATCTCGGAAACCCGGCTGTGCGCCGGGCTGGTGGTGGACAATATCGCGACGCCAACGGCGGCGCATATTCATTTGGGGCCGTCTGCGGTCAATGGGCCGGTTAGAGTCACGCTGCCTGCGCCGACGAGCGGCAATCCGGGCACGTCTTCGGGATGCGCGACCGTTGATTCTGCGATCATTGCGGCGATTGCTGCAAGCCCGCAGAATTTCTATATCAACGTGCATACTTCAAACTACTCCGGCGGCGCCATTCGCGGCCAGCTGTTCTGAGGCAAAAGCAAACCCCGGCATTGCGGCTGGGGTTGCAGGTTTCCAGAGAGGGTTGCGATCTATCACTTGGCGCCGGGCTGCGGCACCATGCGAAGATACGGCTTCAGCGTCTTCCAGCCGTCGGGGAATTTCTCCTTGGCGGCCGCGTCGGAGACGGAGGCGAGAATGATCACGTCCTCGCCCGGTTTCCAGTTGGCCGGTGTGGCGACCGACTTGCTGGCGGTGAGCTGGAGGGAGTCGATCACCCGCAGGATTTCATCGAAATTGCGACCGGTGCTCATCGGATAGGTGAGGATGAGCTTGATCTTCTTGTCGGGGCCGATGACCAGAACATTGCGCACCGTTTGATTGTCGGCGGCGGTGCGGGTCATGGCGTCGCCGCTGGCATTGGGATGGATCATGCCGTAGAGCTTGGCGACCGACATATCGCTGTCGCCGATCATCGGATAATTCACCGTGGCGCCGGTCACGTCCTTGATGTCCTGTTTCCAGCGCTGGTGATCGGCGACGCTGTCGATCGAGATGCCGATCAGCTTGACGCCGCGCTTGTCGAATTCATGCTTGCTCTTGGCCATCGAGCCGAGCTCGGTGGTGCAGACGGGAGTGAAATCCTTCGGATGCGAGAAGAAAACCGCCCATGAGCCGTCGATATAGTCGTGGAACTTAATCCGGCCCTCGGTGGTGTCGGCTTCGAAATCGGGGGCGATGTCGCCCAGTTGCAGAGTCATGTGGACCTCCATGCGTCCGGTTTATTTTATAGGCGTTTACAAACGTTCGCAATAAAGAACAAATTCGCCGCCGCGGGAATCGCTCGATTTGGGCATCGCCGCGGCGGGTGGTGACACATGGCATTCAAGACGCGGCTGGCACGCGACATCGGGCTTTCGGCGGAGGAGACGGCGATTTTCCGGCGGCTGACGACGCCGGAGAAAATCCAGGATTTCGTGACAGCGATGCCGGGCAATGCCGAAACAGGCGGCGAGACGTGCTTTTCGGTGCGCACCGCGCTGGCCCGGAACTGCTGCCACTGCATCGAGGGCGCCTTCGTCGCCGCCTGCGCGCTCATGCTCATTGGCGAGCCGGCGCTGCTCATGGATTTTCAGGCGAAAGGCGACGACGACCATGTGCTGGCGCTGTTCAAGCGCGGCCGGCACTGGGGGGCGATTTCCAAGAGCAATTCGATCTGGCTACGCTGGCGCGATCCGGTTTACGCATCCCCACGCGAGCTCGCCATGAGCTATTTTCACGAGTATGTGCTGAAGGAGAGAAAGAGCCTCAGGCGGGTGTCGCGGCCCTTCGACATCGGCGCCTATGATCCGGCCTATTGGGTGACCACGGACGAGAATTGCTGGGATATGGCGGGCGAGATCGACGCCGCGGCGCATTTTCCCCTGATCACGGCCGGCCAGGCCCGCAAGCTCAGGCCGCGCGAGCCCTTCGAGGTCCATGCCGATACGATCAAGGAATTCGGACCGGACGGAAAGTCCCGCATGGAGCCAAGATAATCGGACCTTAGCACCTACCGCCTCGCTTTGGCCGCGGCCCGAGCGGCTGGAGATCAACATGCGGCACAGGCTTGCTTCGCGAATTGGATGGGGCGTCCCGCTGGCGGGACTGCTCGGCATTGCAACCCTGGTCGGCGGGCTGTTCTACATGGCGAGCCGCCAGAACGAGCAGGCCCTTGCCGCCGAACGGCAGATGGTGACCGGACGGTTCGCCCGGTAAGAGTTTGGCAAGTGCCATCGGTTAAACACAATCTTCAGCAATTTCTCGAATCGGGGATCCGCAACCCGGCGGCGAACGGGGCGGTCCATGACGCGGTGTGCAGGGGATTGAGCATGTTCGACCGGTGGAAGGCCGCCGCGGCGCTGGTCGCGTGGCTGGCGGTCTGGGGGCCCGCCATTGCCGGCAACGGCGGCGGGCCGGTGGCGGCGGTGAGCGACAATGCCGGCGCCGAAATCGATGCGGTTCAAGCCGCCATGATGCAACGGGTGCGCGAACTCGGCCTGCCGATGCTCGATGCCGGCACGGCCGCCAAAGGCGCGGCGGCGCAACTGCAATTTCCCTTGCAGGCCGGGAGAGCGGAAAGATCGCTGCAGAGCCATGCCCTCTCAAGCCATGTGGACATGACCTCCGGCGACACGGTGCGCGACTTCGCCTGCGGTGGCCGCGCCTACAACAATCACACCGGCACCGATCTGTTTCTCTGGCCCTTCCCCTGGCGGTCCATGGACCGCCAGGAGTTGGCGGCGGTGGCGGCGCTGGGCGGCACCATCATCGGCAAGCACGACGGCGAATATGACCGGCAGTGCAGCACGTCGACCACGACGGCGGCCAATTACATCATCGTCCAGCACGACAACGGGCTCAC
This sequence comes from uncultured Aestuariivirga sp., assembly GCA_964408555.1. Lineage (GTDB taxonomy): Bacteria > Pseudomonadota > Alphaproteobacteria > Rhizobiales > Aestuariivirgaceae > Aestuariivirga. The sequence continues at coordinate 3,969 of CAYOZR010000144.1, read as the reverse complement.
CGGCTACTACTGGCATCTGAAGAAGGGATCGGTGACGGCGCGGGCGGTGGGAAGCCGCGTGAAGACCGGCGACTATCTGGGTTATGTGGGATCTTCCGGCATTTCGAGCGGTCCCCACCTGCATTTCGAGATTCGCGACCCGGGCGGCAAAGTGATCGAGCCGTCACGCGGCTCGTGCAACGCTACCGCCACGAGCTGGACGCACCAGGCGGCCACCGTCGACACGGCAATTATCGATGTCTCGACCCATTCGGCCGCGCCAAGCGGCGGCAGCCAGTGCAAGGATTCGCCGGCCAATTACCAGGACGAATTTCAGCGCGGCAAGATGATCTATGCCATGGGGGTCTTCCGCGACCAGTATGCCGGGGCCAATGCCGTCATCTCGATCCTGCGGCCGAATGGCTCGACGGCGGCATCGTGGAAGACCGGCAGCCCGTCGTCGGGCGTATGGGTCGCCTCCTACTGGTACATGGGTTACGGCCTGCCGTCGAATGCGCCGGCCGGGTTGTGGCGGGCGCGGGTGACCATCGCGGGCCAATCGGCGGAACATACATTCGTGGTCGCCGCGTCCATTTCGGCCAGCGAGGTGACGGCGAGCGTTGCCAATCCGGTGCGCACGATGGCGGCGGGGCAGGCGAGCAATTTCCGGGTGACCGTGAGGAATGGCGGAACCGCAAGGGCGGTGGGTTGCCGCGTGTCGCTCGACCGGCCGATCCTCGCCGCCGTGGTCTTCCGCCGTCTGGATGCCTCCGCTAACCCCGTGGGGCTTGCCGGCGAGGCCTTCAGCGTGGCGGCGGGCGGCTCGACCGACGCCCGCCTCACCATCACGCCGAAGACCGGATTTGCCGCCACCACGGCGGAATTTCCGTTGCGCGTCACCTGCACCAACACGCCGGCAGCGCCCTTCTCGCGCAACTCGACGATGCTGGTGCTCAGCTCGCCGTGAACGGCGCGGCCGCCGTCACTGCAACGGTGTCGTATTGGTCGGCGCACCGCCGCGGATGACGTTGTTGCCGTAGGACGTGATGGTGCCGCCGCCGAGCGTCGTGAGGTTCGCCGGCTGACCAGCCACGAAAGACGAACTCAGGAATACGGTGCTGGCGCCGTCGACCTTGATGCCGAAAAACTTGTTGCTGTCGATCAGCGCATCCTCGACCAGAACGATATTGCCGCCGGATGCCGCCTTCACATTGATGGCGCCGTTATTGTTGGTGAAGGTCGTGTTCTCGATCATTACCCGGCCGCCGGCGGCGGCCTGGATGTCGATGCCAAAGCCGCTGGAGACGGCGGTGAAATTGCGGATGTCGCAGTTCTTGACCAGCAACCGGCCGTTGCCGATCATACGGATGCCGTTCAGGCCGGTATTGGCGCCTTCGATATCGAGGCCCTGAAGCACCACCCGGTCCGTCGAGGCGGGCAGATTGACGATGATGCCGTTGGTCAATGCGGCCAGCACGCCGGTCGTGGCGCCTTCGCCGACGATGCTGATCGACTTGGTGATGGTGACGGCGCCGAAGCCGCCCGGATCGACGATGTTGATCTCGCCAAAGGCCGCAGTCTTGGAAATGGCGCCGGCAAAGGTTTTGCACGGCGCGGTGCGGCTGCAGGGATTGACATCGTCACCGACGCCGGAGACCCAGGTGCGGGTCGCCTGCGCCTGGGCCGGAAGCGCGAAAACCATCAGGGAAAGGAAGACGGAGAGGATAAGCCAGAGCCGGGAGGTCATGGGAGTCTCCATTATGTTAGAGAGGGGAAGGTTACCGCCGATTGGAACGAAGCGGAAGGTGCTTTGGGCGTACGGCATTCCGGCGGGGCGCGGCGGTTAAGAATTCACCAAGCGCGAGCCCTCAACGATCCTCGATCGCAGCCTTGCCTCGGCACGGGCCGTGAAGACAAGGGTGAAGAGCGTTCAGGCCTTAATCCTCTCGCCCTTCGGATCGTAGAAGCCCTGCAACTGCACCCTGGCCGGATAACGCTGCCAGGCGAGTTCGACGTCCCACTTGCCAGACTCGATCCATTCCTTGGTCACGCCGCCGTCGTGCTTGACGTAGCCGAGGCCGAGCGAGAGATCGACGCGGTGGCCCCAGGCGCCCGAGGTCGTCGCACCGACGATGACACCGTTCCGGTAGATGGGCTCCTCGTGATAGATCATCGGTGCACGGACGGAATTGTCGGCAAGCGCCAGGCAGACGAGGCGTTTGGGCTGAACGGCGCGGGCGCGCTGCTTTTCCAGCGCCTCCCTGCCGATGAAGCCGCCCGTCTTGTTCCAGGCGACGGCGAAGCCGAGGCCGGCTTCGAGTACGGTTTCCTCATCGGACATATCGTGGCCCCAGTGGCGGTAGGCCTTCTCCATGCGGCAGTTGTTCATGGTGTGCATGCCGGCGGGGGTGAGGCCGAATTCGCCTCCCGCCTCCCACAGGCGCTCGAAGACATGGGGCGCGAATTCCGCCGGAATATAAAGCTCCCAGCCCAGTTCGCCGACATAGGTGATGCGGCTGGCCCGCACCCTTGCATAGCCGATCTCGATTTCCCGCGAGGTGCCGAAGGGAAAGGCGGCGTTGGAGAGATCGGCGCCGGAAAGCTTCTGCAGCAGGGCGCGCGACTTGGGGCCCATCACGGCGATCATCGGCAGGCCGGAGGTAATATCGGTGGCGATGCAGTGGGCAGCGTCCGGCGTGTGGCGCTTGAGCCAGGCCATGTCGCGGGTCTGCGGCACGGCGCCGGTGACCACCAGGAACTTAGCTTCGGCAAGCCGTGTCACGGTGAGATCGGCCTCGACGCCGCCGCGCTCGTTGAGCCATTGGGTGTAGACGATGCGGCCAGGTGCTACATCGACATTGTTGGCGCCGATGCGGTTCAGCACCTTGCAGGCGTCGCGGCCTTCGACCGAATATTTGGCGAAGCTCGCCTGATCGAAGAAGGCGCAGTCGGTCATCAGCCGTTTGGCTTCGTAATCGGCGCAGGGGAACCAGTTCTGGCGGCCGTAGCTGTATTCATATTCCGGCGCAACACCATCGCGGGCATACCAGTTGGGCCGTTCCCAGCCGTTGACTTCGCCGAACACGGCGCCGAGCTTCTTGGTCGGCTCGTATAGGGCTGAGCGGCGCACGCCGCGCGCCGTCTCCGCCTGGCGATAGGGCCAGTGCATGGCGTAGAGGAGGCCGAGGCTCTCGCTCACCCGGTCGTGCACATAGCGGCGCACCGACTGGAAGGGATGGATGCGGCGAATGTCCATGGCATTCACGTCCATCGGCGGATGACCGTTCTTGATCCAGTCCGCGAGCACCAGGCCGGCGCCGCCCGACGACTGGATGCCGATCGAATTGAAACCGGTGGCGACGAAGAGATCGCGCACTTCCGGGGCCTCGCCGAGATAATAGCGCACGTCGGGGGTGAAGCTTTCGGGGCCGTTGAAAAAGAGCTGGATGCCGGCGGTCTCGAGCAGCGGCACGCGATTGATGGCGGCGGCGAGGATCGGCTCGAAATGATCCATGTCTTCGGGGAGCGTCACGAAGGCATGCTCCTCGTCGATGCCGCCGCCGCCCCACGGCTTGGCCTTGGGCTCGAAGGCGCCGACCATCAGCTTGCCGGCGTCCTCCTTGTAATAGGTGCATTCGTCGGGAACGCGCACCACCGGCATGTTGCGCGGCAGTTGCGCGATGGGTTCCGAGACGATGTAGAAATGCTCGCAGGCATGGCGCGGGATATTGACGCCGATCGAGCGGCCGAGCTCGCGCGACCACATGCCCGACGCGATCACCACCTTGTCGGCGCGAATGGTGCCGGAAGCGGTCTCGACACCCACGGCCTTGCCGTTCTCGACGAGCACGCGTGTCACCTTGGTGTTTTCGAAGACTTTCGCGCCGCGCGAACGAGCCCCGGCGGCGAGCGCCTGGGTCACGTCGATGGGATTGACCTGGCCGTCCTTGGGCAGGAACACGCCACCCACGGCACCCTCGAGATTGTAAT
>CAYOZR010000143.1:0-7773 GCA_964408555.1 uncultured Aestuariivirga sp. | reverse complement strand
CGTCGCCGCACGGGGGTGGGTTCCCGCAACGAAACGCCGGTTCCGTGGAGCTTGCGCCAGGTCATGCAATGCGTCGTCGAAGCGGCGGGCACCGCCTGTCCCGGCGCCGACGCCGAAGCCTGCAGGATGGCGCCCGATACCATGGAGGGGCTGGGAATTGCGCGCGGGCAGTATGTGATGAAGGTGAGTAATCGAAAAATACTCGACGGCCTTCTAGAATCTCTTTCGGTGGGGGGAGCAATCGATCAAACACGAAGGTTCGCCGTACTGCGAGCGGCGGATAAACTTGACCGCCTCGGCCCCAGCGGTGTGTTTGAACTTCTGACCAATGGTCGCAAAGACGATAGCGGTGATTTCACACCGGGCGCGAACTTGACGAATGACCAAGCTGACAATGTTATGAGGTTTCTCGGCTTTAGCTACAGAGTCGATCAAGATCCATCAAAGTCTGGCTACAAGCTTGATAAGTTGCTCCAACCGCAATCCATCGAAAACTCCATATGGATTCAATGGCTCGAAGACCACGTTAAATTTGGGCCAACTGGAAAAGAGGGTTTGGAAGAACTTCGGTCTATCGCAAGCATTACAAGTCAGTCTGGCTATGATGGGCGTATCAGAATTGATCCCACAGTCGTCCGCGGCCTCGAATATTACACTGGTCCCGTCTTCGAATGCGAATTGCTGATGGAGACGAAGAACGAGGACGGACGCCCGGTGCGTTTCGGCTCGGTGGGCGGCGGCGGGCGCTATGACGATCTCGTCGCCCGTTTCACCGGGCAGGCGGTTCCGGCCACCGGTTTCTCGATCGGCGTGTCGCGGCTTTATGCGGCATTGAAGCTGGTCGGCAAGGCCGAGGAGTCTGCCACGCTCGCGCCCGTTGTCATCCTCGTCATGGACAAGGACAGACAGGGCGATTACTGGCGGATGGTCATGCAACTCCGCGCCGCTGGGGTGCGCGCCGAAATGTATGTGGGCACCGCCGGCATGAAGGCCCAGATGAAATATGCCGACAAGCGCGGCGCCCCCCTCGTCGTCATCCAGGGCGGCGACGAGAAGGCCAGGGGCGAAGTGCAGATCAAGGATCTGGCGCTGGGCGCCCAACTTGCCGCCGGCATCGCCTCCCATGAAGAATATGCCGGCCAGCGTCTGGCGCAATTCTCGGTAAAAGAGGAAGACCTCGTCGCCGCAGTGAAGAAGGCTCTGAACTCGCAATGATGGCGCTTCTGCTTCAATCGTCATCCCGGCGAAAGCCGGGACCCACTGACCCCGCACGACAGGGATCGGGTTGCTTGCAAACGGCTCAATGGGCCCCGGCTTTCGCCGGGGTGACGGTTTAGCTGTGGCCGGTAAGTCCAAGGCCGAGCGCGAGGCGCTGGAGCGCCAGAACGCGGCGATCATGGCGGTGTTCGAGCGCGCCGGCTTCGCCCACATCGCCCCCGACCTCATCCGGCCGGGGGACATTTCCCTCGAACGCTCCGGCGAGGACACCCGGGCCCGGACCTTCGTCTTTACCGATCCGTCCGGCGCCGAGCTGTGCCTGCGTCCCGATTTGACCGTGCCCGCCTGCCGCTATCATCTGAGCCATGCGGAAAGGCCCGAGGCGGAAGCGCGCTATTGCTATCTGGGGCCCGCCTTCCGCTTTCCCGACGAGCTTCTCAGCCCGCAGGAATTCGCCCAGGCCGGGCTCGAATGGTTCGCCAGCCCCGATCCGGTGGCCGCCGAGGCCCGCATTTTGAAACTCGCCATCGCGGCGCTGGAGGCGGCAGGCCTTACCCGCTTCAAGGTGACGCTCGGCGATCTCGGCCTGTTCGCGGCCCTCCTCGACGACACCGACATGCCGGCCCGCTGGCGCCGCAGGTTGCGCCACCATTTCTGGCGGCCCCATGCCTTCCGCGATCTTCTTGAGGGCTTCACCGCCGGCCGCGCCGCCAAACGCACCAGCATTTCGGATATCGTCGACCGGATCGACGGCGGCGACGCGGCGCAGATTGTCGGCGAGGAACTCAGTACACGGAATATCCCGCTGGCCGGCGGCCGTGACATTGCCGAAATCGCCGGGCGGCTAGCGGAGAAGGCAGCCGACCGCCACGAACAGCCGCTGCCCAAGGCCAAAGCCGAGGCCCTCGATGCCTATCTCACCGTGAGCGGCGAGGCCGCCGGATTGGGCGAGGCGCTGGCCGGGATCGAGGCCGGCCAACGCTTTGCCGGGGCGCGGGACTATTACGCCCGGCGCATCTTCGAGATGGAGGAATTGGGTCTCAATCCGCGCCGCTTCCAATTCTCCGCCACCTTCGGCCGCGACCTCGAATATTACACGGGGCTAGTTTTCCAGATCGAGGCCGAGAACGCCCATGGCCCGGTGGCCGTGGCGGGCGGCGGCCGCTACGACGATCTCCTCGCCGACATGGGCGCGCCCCGGAAGGTTCCGGCGGTCGGCTGCGCCATTCACACCGAGCGCCTCAAGGCGGTGCTGGCATGAGCCCGCTCACCCTGGCCATTCCCTCCAAGGGCCGCCTGATGGAGGCGTCCGCCGAGCTTTTGCGCAAGGCGGGCTTCGCCATCGAGCGGCAGGGTGCGGCGCGCGGCTATCGCGGCCGGCTGTCCGGCCTCGACGGTGTCGAAGTGGCCTTCCTCTCGGCCTCCGAGATCGCCCGGAACCTCAAGGACGGCAAGATCGATCTCGGCATCACCGGCGAGGATGTGCTGCGCGAGACGCTAGCGCCGGATGATTCCTCCACGGAGGTGTTGGCGCGCCTCGGTTTCGGCCCCGCCAATGTGGTGGTGGCCGTGCCGCAGTGCTGGCTCGACGTGGCGGCGATGAGCGACCTCGACGAGGTCTCCGAGAGCTTCTACGAGCGCCACGGCCGCCGGCTGCGGATCGCCACCAAATATCCCAACCTCACCCGGCGCTTCTTCGCGGCCAAAGGTGTGACCGGCTACCGCATCGTCGAAAGCGCCGGCGCCACCGAGGGCGCGCCGGCGGCGGGGACCGCCGAGGTGGTCGTCGACATCACCACCACGGGTGCGACGCTTGCCGCCAACCATCTCAAGATTCTCGACGACGGCGTAATCCTCAAATCCACCGCGGTGCTGGCGGGACGGACAGCGATCGTCGCCGATCCGCGCATCGGCCTCTTGACGTCACGGATAGGAATCCAACAACCGCGGCCTTGAATTCGGCCGTCATGACGAATAGCGGTTGCAGGCGAGAGGGCAGCGTAGGCGATTCGGGAGCATGGCATGCTGAAATACCGGCTGGCCGCGGCACTGGCAATTCTGGTTCTGACGGGTCCGGCGTCGGCCGCGACTTGCGGCAATTCGGCCAAGGGCTTCGATGTCTGGCTCAAGTCCTTCCGCGCCGAAGCCGCCGCCAACGGCCTGTCGCGCCGCGCCCTCGCCGCTCTCGACGATGTCGTCTACGACCCGGCGATCGTCAAGAAGGACCGCGCCCAGAACGTCTTCTCGCAGAGCTTTCTCGAATTCTCCGGCCGCATGGTGTCGGACTATCGCATCAAGCAGGGCGCGGCGCTGGTCCACAAGCACAGGGCCGTCTTCGACCGGGTCGAGGAGGAATTCGGCGTGCCCGCCCCGGTGATCGCCGCCTTCTGGGCGCTGGAGACCGATTTCGGGGCCAATATCGGCGATCTGCCGATCCTGCGGTCGCTGGCAACGCTGGCCTGGGACTGCCGCCGCCCGGAGAAATTCCGCCCGCAACTCATGGCCGCTCTCGACCTGATCAACAAGGGCGACCTCGCGCCCTCGGAGATGCGCGGCGCCTGGGCGGGCGAGATCGGCCAGACCCAGTTCCTGCCGCTCGACTATGACGAAAGTGCTGTCGATTTCGACGGCGACGGCCGCCGCGATCTGCGCCAAAGCATTCCCGATGTGCTGGCGTCTTCCGCCAATCTCTTGCGCAAGCATGGCTGGCAGCCGGGCCAGCCCTGGCTGCAGGAAGTGCGGGTGCCGCGCGATTTGCCGTGGCAGGAGGCCGACATCGCCATCCGGCATCCGCGCTCGCAATGGGTGAAATGGGGCGTCGAGAGTGCCGGCGGAAAGCCGTTCAAGCCCGACAACTTCCCGGCTTCGCTGCTGCTGCCCATGGGCCGCAACGGCCCCGCCTTTCTCGCCTACGGGAATTTCACCACCGCCTATCTGAAATGGAACGAGTCGCTGGTCTACTCGACCACCGCCGCCTATCTCGCCACCCGCATCGCCGGAGCGCCGAAAGCGGGCCGCGGCCGCGCCGAGGTGACGCCGCTCACCTACAAGGAGATCGTCGAGCTGCAGAAGCTTCTGGCCGGCAGGGGCTATGACGTCGGCAAGTTCGACGGCAAGATCGGCAAGGGCACCCGCGCGGCGGTGAAGGACGTGCAGTTGAAACTGGGCCTGCCCGCCGATTCCTACCCGACGCCGGAACTTCTGGAGCGGCTGCGCGGCGGGTGATCACTCGTGCCGGAGCGCTTCGATGGGGTCGAGGCGGGCGGCGCGGCGGGCCGGGAAGAAGCCGAAAGCGACGCCGATGAGGCCGGAGAACACGAAGGCGAGAGCCACGATCCGCGCGTCGGCGGCGAAGGGGATGCTCATGGCGTAGGAGGCCAATGCCGCCAGCGCCAGTCCGGTGACGGCGCCGATCACGCCGCCGAACAGCGCCAGCACGATCGCTTCGACCAGGAATTGGGTCAGTACCTGGCGGCCGAGCGCGCCGATCGCCAGCCTGATGCCGATCTCGCGGGTGCGCTCGGTGACCGACACCAGCATGATGTTCATGATGCCGATGCCGCCGACCAGTAGGCTCACCGCCGCCACGGCGCCGAGCAGGCCGGTCATCACCGTCGACGTCGTGGTCAGCATGCTCACCACCTGGGTCATGTCGCGCACCGTGAAATTGTCGTCCTCGCCCGGTGCCACGTGGCGCAATTCGCGCAGCATCGCCTCGGTTTCGCCCTGCACCTTGGCGATGGCGTCGCGGCTGGCCACCGAAATATAGATCGACGCGATGCGGTCGTTGCCGGCGATGCGGCGATGGAAGGCCCTGAGCGGCATGATGACGGTATTGTCCTGATCGCTGCCGAAGGCCGATTGGCCCTTGGGCTCGAGCAGGCCGATCACCTCGCAGGTAACGGTTCCGAGCCTCAGCCTCCCGCCCACCGGATCGAGCCCGCCGAACAGCTCGCGGCGCACCGTCTCGCCGATCACGCAGACGGCCGCACCCGAGCGCACGTCGCCCGCCGAAAACGGGCGGCCCGCCTTGAAGTTCCAGTCCTGAACGGTGAAGAACTCGGCATCGGTGCCGGTGACGATGGTTGAATAATTCTCCGGTCCGTGGACCGCGGTGATCTGCTTCACCGCCGCCGGTGCGATGGCGCGGACATCGCTGAGATTGGCGCGCAGGATGGCGATATCGCGCTCCTGGAAGGAGCGCGCCTCGCTCCCCGCTCCGCCCGGCCCGAAAATATTCTGCCCCGGCCGCACGATCAGCATGTTGCTGCCGAGCTTGGTGAGCTCTTCGGTGACCTTCCGCGTCGTGCCGGTGCCGATCGTCACCATGGCGATGACGGCGGCGACTCCGATGACGATGCCGAGCAGAGTGAGCACCGAGCGCAGCACATTGCGGCTGACCGACTGCAGGGCGAGCTTGATGGCTTCCCACAGCATCAGGCGGCCTCGCGAAATCCGTCGGAGGCGATGCGGCCGTCGAGGAAGCGAATGTGGCGGCTGGCATAGGCGGCCATTTCCGCCTCATGGGTCACCATGATGACGGTCAATCCGCGCTCGCCGTTGAGGCGGGCCAGAAGTTCCATGATCTCGTGGCTGCGGGCGGTGTCGAGATTGCCGGTGGGTTCGTCGGCGAGCAGCACCAGAGGATCGGTGACGATGGCCCGGGCGATTGCCACGCGCTGCTGCTGGCCGCCGGAAAGCTCGGAAGGCGTGTGATGCTCGCGGCCCTGCAGGCCCACCTGATGCAGTGCCCGCAACGCCCGCTCGCGGCGCTCGCCTCTGGCCAGCCCACGGTAGATGAGCGGCAGTTCCACATTCTCCATCGCCGTGGTCCGCGCCAGCAGATTGTAGCCTTGGAAGACGAAGCCCAGATAATTGCGGCGCAGCAGCGCCCTGGCATCGCGGTCGAGCCCGCTGACGTCGACGCCGGCGAAGCGGTAACGGCCGCGGCTGGGACTGTCGAGACAGCCGAGAATGTTCATGGCGGTGGATTTGCCGGAGCCCGAGGGGCCCATGATGGCGGCGAACTCGCCGCGGCCGATGGCCAGATCGACGGAGACCAGCGCCCGCACCATGCCGCCGCCTTCGCCATAGATTTTCTCAACACCGTCGAAGGCGAGGAGGGGGGCCGCCGCCGTCACTTGGGTGCCTGCCTGGCCGCGGTGATCGCCTGGGCGCCCTCGGCCAGATCGCCGGTGAGGATTTCGGTCGCCAGCCCGTCGCTCGCCCCCGTCGTGACCGCGACGGCGCGCGGCGCGCCATTCTCGAGAATCCACATCTTGCGCTCGCCGCTGGCCGGCTCGTTGCTGCTGGCCTTCTCGAAGCGCGGCATGCGCGGCATGAACAGGCGCGTCAGGCTGAAGCTTTCCTGTTTCCTGGGTTCCGCGGGGACATAGCGCAGCGCCGCGTTGGGCACCGTCAAGGCATTGCCGATTTCGGCCACTACGATACGGGCGGTCGCGGTCATGCCGGGCCGCAGTAGCAGTTGCGCATTGTCGACGCTGAGGATGGCCGTATAGGTGACGACATTCTCGGTGATCTTGGGCGAATACTCGATGGTGCTGATCTCCGCCGGAAAGCTCCGGCCCGGATAGGCATCGACGGTGAATGACGCCTTCTGGCCCGTCTGCACCGCGCCGATATCGGCCTCGTCGACATCGGCTTCCAGCTGCATGCGGCGCAAGTCTTCGGCGAGCTTGAACAAGACCGGCGCCTGCAGCGACGAGGCGACCGTCTGGCCCGGCTCGACGCTGCGTTTCAGCACCACGCCGTCGATCGGCGAGACGATGCGGGATTTGTCGATATCGGTCTGGCGCAACGCCAGATCGGCCCGGGCCACCGCGGCATCGGCTTCGGCGGCGGCAAGCGCCGCAATCGCCCGGTCATGGGCGGCGCGCACCTGATCGAGCTCCTGGACCGCCGCAATGCCTTTCTGGTGCAAGGTTTCGGCGCGGGCCAGCGCCAGCGCCTGCTCGGCCAGCGTGGCGCGGGCATCGGCGATGCGGGCTTCGGCGGCGTTAAGGCTGGCGCCGGCGCGATCGAGCTGGGCCTTGGCTCTTTCGGTGTCGAGCTCGGCCAGCACATCGCCGCGCCGGACGAGGCTGTTGGTGTCGGCATTGACGCTGCGCACCACGCCCGACATTTCGCTCGACACATCGACCTCGGTTGTCGGCTGGATATTGCCGGTCGCCGTCACCGTGATGATGAGATCGCCGCGCGTCACGGGAGCCGTTTCGTAAACGATGGCGGCGGTCTGGGTTTGCGCCTGCCAGAACCACCAGCCGAGCGCCAGGAGGAGGGCGGCCACGGCGAGCCAGGTGCCGCGCTTCACCCATTTGCGGCGGCGGCTCTTGCGGTCGAGCCCCAGCACGGCCTCGATGTCTTCGGGATTGGGAAGGGTCTGAATATTCATGTCCTGCCTGCGCCCTCAAGACGCGCCGATGTCCGCAATTCCGTCGCATGATGCGCCGGAACTTGTGTCCGGAGCCAGACAGGGCCCATGAACCAAAAACACCCTGCCTTTCCCGCTGTGGTTCGTCGTTCAACCGATTGTTG
>CAYOZR010000142.1:0-7804 GCA_964408555.1 uncultured Aestuariivirga sp. | reverse complement strand
GTGGTCTAGCGGAGTCAAGCCCGCGCGTTCCTGCATGTCGTCGTTGGTCCAGCCGATGGGATTGGAACCGATGCGGATTGTCATGTTCCTGTTCCTCGAATGAGTGTCTTCAATCACCGGCGCGCTGTTTCTGCAACGCCTTTTCATAAGTCTTGCGCGCGACGCGCACTTCTCTGCGGACCGACACCTCCGGCACCGCCACGTCCCACCAATGGCCGCCCGCATCGGTCGAAATCATCGGATCGGTATCGATGACGATGACGGTCGACCGGGTATTGCCCTTGGCCCGCTTCAGGGCGGCTTCGAGATCGGCGAGCGAGGAAACCTTCTCGGCCATGGCGCCGAGGCTCCGGGCATGGGCGGCGAAATCGATCTCCGGCATTTCCGCATGCAACGTGTTATGGGCATAGAGATTGTTGAAGCGCTCGCCGCCGGTGGCATGCTGCAGCCGGTTGATGCAGCCGAAGCCGCGATTGTCGAGCAGCACCACGGTCAGCTTGATGCCGAGCATCACCGAGGTGGCGAGCTCGGAATTCAGCATCATGTAGGAGCCGTCGCCCACCATGACGACGACCTCGCGCTCGGGCTGCGCCATTTTCAAGCCGATGCCGCCGGCGATTTCGTAGCCCATGCAGGAGTAGCCGTACTCCATGTGATAGGAGGAGGGATAGCTTGCCTGCCAGTGCTTGTGCATCTCGCCGGGCAGTCCGCCCGCGGCACAGAGCACCGAAATCTCGCGGCCCAGAGCGCGTTGCACCGCGCCGATCACCTGCGCGTCCGACGGGCGCTCGGCATTGGTCGGGCGCGTGTATTTGTCGGCTTCCCTGAGCCACGATTTAACGCCCACCTCCGCCTGTCGCGTCCAGGCGGCAGGTGCCCTGTAGCCGCCAAGATCGGTTGACAATTCCTTGAGCCCTACCCGCGCATCGGCAACGAGCGGCAGGGACCGATGCTTGGTTGCATCGAAGACCTGGGTGTTGAGGCCGATCAAAATCTTCTTCGGATTCTTGAACAGGGCCCGGGAGCCGGTGGTGAAATCCTGCAATCTTGTGCCTACCGCCAGCACCACATCGGCCGCCTCGCAGACGCGGTTGGCCGCAGCCGTGCCGGTGACGCCCACCGCCCCCATGTTGAGCGGATGCTGGAAGGGAAGCGAGGATTTTCCGCCTTGCGTCTCGCACACCGGAATGCCGTGGCGCTCGGCGAAACCGGCAAGCGCCTGCGAAGCCTCGGAATAGAGGACACCGCCGCCCGCAACGATGACGGGTTTCTTCGCCATCCTCAGCACACGGACGGCTTGCGCCAGTTCGGCCGCGTCGGGCCGGACGCGGCGTTGCGTCCAGACTTTCTCGGCGAAGAAGCTTTCGGGATAGTCATAGGCCTCGGCCTGGGTGTCCTGGCACATGGCCAGCGTCACCGGCCCGCATTCGGCGGGATCGGTCAGCACCGCCATGGCGCGGGCAAGCGCCGGGATCAGTTGCTCCGGCCTGGCGATGCGGTCGAAATAGCGCGACACCGGCTTGAAGCAGTCATTGGCGGAAGCGGTCCCGTCGCCGAAATCCTCGATCTGCTGCAGCACCGGATCGGGCCTGCGGTTGGCGAATATGTCGCCCGGCAACAGCAGCAGCGGCAGGCGGTCGACATAGGCCACCGCCGCCGCCGTCACCATGTTGAGGGCGCCCGGTCCGATCGAGGTGGTGCAGGCCATCATGCGCCGCCGCCGCATGGCCTTGGCGTAGGCGATCGCCGCATGGGCCATGGCCTGCTCGTTGTGGGCGCGATAGGTCGGCAGTTCCTTGCGGACTCCGAACAGGGCCTCGCCGATTCCCGCCACATTGCCGTGGCCGAAGATCGCCCAGATTCCGGCGAAGAGCGGCAGCTTGTTGCCGTCGACGACGGTCATCTGGCGCGTCAGGAATTTCATCAGCGCCTGCGCCGTGGTGAGGCGGATGGTCTTGGTCATCGGATGTCTCCAGCTCAGGCGGCGCGCTTGTCGTGCGCCGTGTTCCACAATTTGACGAGGCTGGCGAAACGCTCGGCCATCTCGGCCACCGCCGCGTCATCGCCGGTCCTGCCGGCAAGCCATGCGGGTGCCACGTCGCCGAAAATGCTGCGGCCGATGGCAAAGCCCTTGACGGCGGCATGGCCGGCGGTGGCGCGGAAGGCCTTGTCGAGTTCGGCTTCCGGCGCTTCGAGACCGAGGAGTACGATGCCGCGGCAGTAAGGATCGTGGCGGGCGATCGCGGCGCCAATCCGGTCCCAGGCCGTGGACGAGGCCTGCGGTTCGAGCTTCCACCAGTCGGGCTTGATGCCCAGCCCATAGAACTCGTCAAGCGCGCGGGCCACCGTGTCGTCGGCCATGGCTCCGTGCTTGCCGGCGATCACCTCGATCAGCAATTCGCGGCCGACCTTGCGCGCCGCCTGATAGAGAGTGAAAAGCTTCTGCGCCTGCTCCGCCTTGAGCTCCGCCGGATCGTCCGGGTGATAGAAGGCGAGGCACTTGACGGTATGGGTCACCGGCCATTCGGCAAGCCGCGATCCCACATCCTGGGTGAACTCGAAGCGCAGGGGCCGCGAGCCCGGCTGCTCCAGCGGCCGTGCCACCCACAGGCCGAGCCTGGCCGCGTCGAACATGGCCTCGCGGCCGTAAGTGTCGTCGAGCAGCGTGCCGAAACCCGGCTTGCCCTTGGCCACCTGGCCGATCGCCGCGACGGCGAGCCGCTTGAAGGCGGCGATGCGCTGGCGGGGGCAGCCCGCCTTGTCGGCGATCGCCTCGAACTGCATGCGATGATCGATGGCCAGCGCCAGAAGCTTCGGCCAATGGCCGCGCCGCGTCGTTGCCCAATGGATGTGATTGATCGCCTCGTCCATGCGCAGCGCCTTGTGCTTGCTGCCGTGCTTGAGGAAATATTGCAGCTCTTCCCAAGTCGGAATTTCCGGCGAGCATAGGAGCCGTGAGACGGCGAAGGCGCCGCAGGCATTGGCCCAGGTGGCGCAGGTCTCGATCGCCTCGCCCCTGAGCCAGCCGCGCAGGAAGCCCGACAGGAAGGCATCGCCCGCACCCAGCACATTATAAACCTCGATCGGAAAGCCTGTGCCTATGATGCCATCCTCGATCCGCGCCGGGATGGCCGCCGGATAAACCACGCAGCCCATCGGCCCGCGCTTCAAAACAATCGCCGCCGCAGAAAGCGACCTGATCGTCCTGAGTGCCTCCAAGGTGTCCTCATGGCCAGCGGCAATGTGGACTTCTTCTTCGGTGCCGACGATCAGGTCACAGTCGGGGAGTATGGTCTTCAGATGCGCCGAAACCCGGTCCGACTTGATGTAGCGTTCCTCGCCGGCGCCATGGCCGGCCAGGCCCCAGAGATTGGGCCGATAGTCGATGTCGAGCACGACCTTGGCGCCGCGCGACTTGGCGATGCGCATGGCCTTGCGCTGGGCGGCATCGTTGTGGGCCTTCGAAAAATGCGTTCCCGTCACCAGCACCGCACCCGCCCGCGCCACGAAGGCCTCGTC
This sequence comes from uncultured Aestuariivirga sp., assembly GCA_964408555.1. Classification (GTDB taxonomy): domain Bacteria; phylum Pseudomonadota; class Alphaproteobacteria; order Rhizobiales; family Aestuariivirgaceae; genus Aestuariivirga. The sequence continues at coordinate 4,285 of CAYOZR010000142.1, read as the reverse complement.
GACATCGTCCTCGCACAGCGCGCCGTCGGCGCAATTGTCGCGGTAGAAGATGAGCGGAAAAGTCTTGTCGTTCTCCACCGACAGCAGCACCAGCGAGGTGAGCCGGACGGGATCGGTCGTAATACCGTCGACAGCGACACCCTCGCGCGCCATCTGCTCCTTGACGAAGCGGCCCATCGGTTCGTCGCCCACCCTGGTGATGAGGCCGGACTTGAGACCGAGCCGCGCCGTGCCGATGGCGATGTTGGAGGGGCAGCCCCCCACCGACTTGGCGAAGGATGTTACGTCCTCGAGGCGCGAGCCGATCTGCTGGCCGTACAGGTCGACCGAGCAGCGCCCCATGGTGATGACGTCGAGGTGCTGGGCGCTGCCTGCTTGCGACACCATTTCTGCCTCCTCGCCCCTTTGCCGTCTTGACAATACGAAACAACAATTCCAAACTTATGTCAATTCGGAATGTTTGTTCTATTATGGTGGCCGGCACATCGATCCGCCGGCTGCGGTCCGATGGCCAAACAGCCCAATTTTGACATGGTGCGCAAAGGCTCGCGAAATGCTACGCATTTCCTCGCTTTTTCTCGCCGTTTTCAACGAATTTCATGCACGAATCCAGCAGACGGAGGGAGCTCAATGATCAGGTTTGGGGTGCTCGGCGCGGGGCGGATCGGCAAGGTTCATGCGCGGACGATTACCGCGTCCAAGAATGCCAGGGTGGCTTACCTGGCCGATGCGATGCCGAAGGCGGCGGAGGAATTGGCCGGCGAGGTGGGGGCGAAGGTGGCCTCGGTCGCCGATATCATCAAGGCGAAGGACGTGGACGCCATCCTCATCGCCACGCCGACCGACACCCATGCCGACCTGATCGAGGCGGCGTCCCATGCCGGAAAGAGCATCCTGTGCGAGAAGCCGGTGAGCCTGTCGGCCGAACGCATCGTCGCTTGTCTGAAGATCGTCGAGAAGAACAAGTCGAACCTGATGATCGGCTTCAACCGGCGCTTCGATCCGAATTTCGCCGCCCTCGAGAAGCGCATCCGCAAGGGCGACATCGGCGAGGTCGAGCTTGCCACCATCATCAGCCGCGATCCCGGGCCGCCGCCCATCGACTACATCCCGCGCTCCGGCGGGCTTTACCGCGACATGATGATCCACGATTTCGACATGGCGCGCTTCCTGGTGGGCGAGGAGTTCGTGACCGTGCATGCGCTCGGCGCCTCGCTGGTCGACAAGGAGATCGGCAAAGCCGGCGATGTCGACACCGCCGCGGTGCAGATGCAGACGGCGAGCGGCAAGATCTGCGTCATCACCAATTCGCGCCGCGCCACTTACGGCTACGACCAGCGCATGGAAGTGCACGGCTCGAAGGGCATGCTCAGGGCCGGCAATCTCCACAACACCACCGTCGAGATTGCCAATGCCCAGGGCTTCAACGCCGATCCGGTTCTGCACTTCTTCACCGAGCGCTACGGCCAGGCCTATGCCAATGAGGTCAACGCCTTCATCGACGGGATCGCGGCGGGCCAGGCGCCGCGGCCCAACGGCTTCGACGGTCTCATGGCCCAGAAGCTCGCCGATGCGGCGACGGAGTCGTGGCAGAGCGGCAAAGCCGTCAAGGTGCAGTGATGAATATCGACTCGCTCGCGAAACTCTCGATGGACGGCAAGGTGGCCGTCGTCACCGGCTCGACCCAGGGCTTGGGCGAAGCCGTCGCGCATCTTTTCGCCGACCGCGGCGTCAAAGGCATGGTGATCGCCGGCCGCAACGCCAGGAATGGCGCGCGTGTTGCGGCCGATCTCGAGAAGAAGGGGGTGAGATGCGTCTATGTCGAGGCCGATCTGGCGAAGCTCGACGACACGAGGAAGCTCGTCGCGGCGTGCGACAAGGAATTCGGCCGCATCGACGCGCTGGTCAATTCCGCCGCCATCACCGACCGCGGCACCATCTGGGACACCAGCCCGGAGCTTTATGACCGCATGTTCGCCATCAACGTGCGGGCGCCTTTCTTTCTGATGCAAGATGCGCTGACGCTGATGAAGCGCGAAAAGACCAAGGGCACGGTGGTCAACATCATCTCGATGTCGGGGCATGGCGGCCAGAGCTTCATCACCGCCTATTGCGCCTCGAAGGGGGCGCTGATCACGCTCACCAAGAACGTCGCCTTTTCGGCGATGCGCCATCACATCAGGGTCAACGGGCTCACCATCGGCTGGATGGATACGCCCGGCGAAGACCGCATCATGAAGACCTATCACGGCGCCCAGGAGGGCTGGCTCAAGAAGGCCGAGGCCGAGCGGCCGTGGGGCCGGCTGCTCAAGCCCGAAGAGGTGGCGCGCGCGGTCGCTTATTTGTCGAGCGATGAATCGGGCCTCATGTCGGGATCGATCATCGATTTCGACCAGCAGGTGCTGGGGGCGGGGGATAGTCCGGCGAGCCCGCCGGGGGTGTAGGGGTCATCTATTACTTAAGTTGAGCCACTGATTTGGTACCTCTACGTTTTCTCTACCAACAACATCGCCGCTCGGCTAAGCAAGATGGTCCTTACGCGAGTGATCCCGTGGGATTGTCATGTTTGAAATTACAGGAAGCGATATTGCCGCACTCAGTGATGGCGACCTGCGTGAACTGGTCGCCTTGCTGTGCGAGGCTGATCTACGCATTGCTGGGATTTCAGCTTCGAGTGTGACATGGGGCGGTGATCAGCGGGCAGCCGATGGGGGCGTCGACGTCCGTGTTGAACTTGCAGATGGCCAGGCACCGGTCGGCTTTATTCCACGGGCCTCCACCGTCTTGCAGGTCAAGGCAGAAGACCTACCTCGGGCATCCATTATTAATGAGATGCGACCTGGTGGAGTGCTCCGGACCTCAATACAAGACGTGGCGGCGCGATCCGGGGCCTACATAATCGCTAGCTCGCGCGGGTCAGTCGCCGATCAGGCATTGATCGACCGCCGCAACGCGATGCGCGAGGCGCTCAATGACTTGGCGGAAGCAGGTCGTCTGCATACCGATTTTTTTGATCGCAATCGAGTTGCCACATGGGTGCGGACGCATCCCGGAATGGTAGTTTGGGTTCGCAATCGAGTTGGCCGATCAATCCAAGGATGGCAAGCGTATGGCCCATGGGCCTACGCGGCAGAGGGCATGGATGCCCAGTTCTTAGCAGACCAGCAAGCGCGTCTAATCGATGAGAGCCGAATTGAAGATGGCCCATTGGTTATCGTGGACGGAATCGAGCGCATAAGGGGGTTGCTAGCAAGAGATCATGCTTCCGTGCGGCTGGTCGGCCTGTCTGGCGTCGGAAAGACCCGTCTAGTTCAAGCACTATTCGATGATCGCGTTGGCGGTTCTGCCCTTCCGAGACACGAAGCAATCTACACAAACCTGTCGGATGATCCAAATCCACAACCTATGGCGCTCGCCTCGCAGCTCATTGCCGCAAGAGCGAGAGCGGTTTTGATAGTCGATAACTGCCCTCCCGAGCTTCATAGCCGCTTGACGGAAGTCATCAACAGTCCAGCGAGCCGCTTAAGCATACTGACAATTGAATACGACGTTCGTGATGATCGACCAGAGCAGACCAAAGTATTTCGGTTGGAACCATCCTCTCGTGAGTTTCTTCGCGATCTACTCCGATACCGTTTCCCCTTGTTGTCACAATTGGACGCCGAGCGAATTGCGGAACTATCAGGGGGCAACTCGAGGATAGCGCTTCTATTGGCGTCTACACCCAGCGAAGGCAGAGCTACCAGCCAATTAACTAGCGCTGAAATCTTTCGTCGCCTCTTCCAACAGGGGCATGAGGTAGACGACAAGTTACGCCAAACCGCAGAGACTTGTTCGCTGGTCCATTCATTTCACGGTGAGAAACTCGTAGGAACCGACGCGGAGCTTCCTATTCTCGCTTCACTTGCGGGACTAAGCCCAAGTGAACTCTACGGTTATGTATCGGAACTCATGCGCCGCGATTTGATCCAAAAAAGAAATGTCTGGCGCGCTGTTCTCCCACACGCGCTCGCGAATCGCTTGGCGTCGGCTGCTCTCGAAAACATTCCACACGCCAATATTGAGCATGCATTGCACCAGCAAGGAGTCGAGCGCCTTTTCCGATCTTTCTCTCGCCGCCTCAGCTACCTGCACGATTGTGGCCCCGCAGTCGAGATCGTCCGGCGATGGTTGGCTCCAGGTGGCATCCTTGGAAATATTGGTGAATTGAATGAAAGCAGCCGCGCATTACTAGGCCGTGTTGACAAACAGGATTCCCAAATCAGTCTCGTTCTGATTCAAGGTA
>CAYOZR010000141.1:0-7821 GCA_964408555.1 uncultured Aestuariivirga sp. | reverse complement strand
GGGCGCCAAAACCGTCTCGGCCCGCATGCCCGAGGGCGGCATGTTCGTCATGGTCGACGTGCGCAAGACCGGCCTCTCCGGCGAGGCCTTCGCCATGCGGCTTCTGGCGGAGGAAAATGTCGTCACCATGCCGGGCGAAAGCTTCGGCGCCGGCGGCGCCGGCCACCTGCGCGTCGCACTCACCGTCGATGAATCCGAAATCGCCGAGGCGTGCAGAAGGATCGTCAAGCTTGCCGGGAAACCACAATAACGTCGTCATCCCGGCGAAAGCCTGGACCCATGGCAAACACGCAACGTATCTGAATCGCTCAGTAAGCGGATGAATGGGCCCCGGCTTGCGCCGGGGTGACGGAATTTACTATTTCACCTGATAGCCGAACTCTTCCGCCTGTTCGGTGAGCCATTCCCAGAAACTTTCCGAGAAGCCGCGGAACACCGAAAGCTCGAAAGCGTCCTTGCCGGGATGCGAAATATGCACGCCGACATGGGCCATTTGTGTCACCGCGCACTGGCCCACGGGAAAGACGCTGGCATGCAGATCGACCGGCGTTCCCTTGGCCAGCACCTGGCGCGCCTTGGGGCCTTCGATGCGGATGATGACCCGGCCATGGCTCTGGTCGGAGCAGGAGGCGAGCTTGCCGAGCTCTTCCTTCACTTTGGCGAAGCCCATTCCCAGTACATAATACTGGTCCGCCCCCGCCCATTGCACGTCGGCGCCGCGCAATGCCTTCAGCGCCTCGGCCAGCGCCTTGGCCTTGCCCTTCCGCGCGATGACGCTGACGATCGTCATGGGATGGCGCACCGAAAGTTCCACGCCCGGCGCGCCCTTGTCGGCGCCGAAGCGGCCTTGCACCGCCACATCGGCGAGCGGCGATACGCGAGGGATGATCTCAGACATGAAGCCGTTTGTTCTCCCTGTCGAAGTGCACAGGATCGCAGATTTCCGCATGGATGTGGATATTCCGAACGCCGTCGAAGACCTTGACGATCTCGCCGTGGCGCTCGCGGCCGCGCGCCAGCAGTGCCAGGCCGACCCACAGGTTCTGCATCGGCGACCAGGCGACCGACGTGATATAGCCCTGGTCGTTGACCAGGGAGGGTGGATCGCCCTTGTTCAGGAGATGCGAGCCCGCCCGCAGCCGGTCGGATGTGTCGACCGGGCGGATGCCCACGACGCATTGCCGGGTTTTGTCGGCCAAGCCTTCGCGGCCTGCCATCATGCGCCCGATATAGTCCTTCTTGGAGGACATCATCCGGCCGAGGCCCAAATCCGCCGCCGTGGTGGTGCCGTTCAGTTCGCCGCCCGCCACATGGCCCTTCTCGATGCGCATGATCGACAGCGCCTCGATGCCATAGGGCCCGATGCCGAATTCCTCGCCCGCCTGCATCAGCGCGCGGGCCGCCATGTTGCCGTAGTCGGCCGGAACCGCTAGCTCATAGGCATGTTCGCCCGAAAACGAAATGCGGAACAGCCGCGCCGTCATGCCGCCCAGAATGCCGATTTCCTTCGCCGCTAGATAGGGGAAACTCGTGTCGTTGAGTTCGATGCCGTCGACGATTTTCTGCAGCGTGGCGCGGGCCTTGGGGCCGGCCACCGCCATCTGCGCCCATTGTTCGGTGACCGAGACATATTGCACGTCGAGGTCGGGCCACAGGGCCTGATGGCAGAATTCCATATGCGACATGACGCGCGCCGCGTTGGCCGTCGTCGTCGTCATCAAATAGTGGTCGGGCGCCAGCCGCGATGTGGTGCCGTCGTCGAAAACGATGCCGTCCTCGCGCAGCATGAGTCCATAGCGCGCCTTGCCCACATCGAGGGTGGAGAAGGTGTTGCAGTAGAGCTTGTCGAGGAATTCGCCCGCGTCCTTGCCCTGCACGTCGATCTTGCCAAGCGTCGAGACATCGCAGATGCCAACGCCCGAACGCGCCTCAACGACTTCGCGCGAGGCGGCGGCCAGCCAGTCCTCGCCTTGGCGCGGGAACCACGAGGACCGCATCCACAATCCGGTTTCGACGAAGACGGCGCCAAGCTCGTCGGCCCAGTCGTGCAGCGGCGTCTTGCGCACCGGCTGGAAGTGGTGGCCCACGAAAGGTCCGGCCAGGGCGCCGAAGGAAACCGGCGTGTAGTAGGGCCGGAAAGTGGTGGTGCCCACCTGTTCCATGCTCTTGCCCGTCGCTTCCGCCAGGATGGCGATGGCATTGACATTGCCGAGCTTGCCCTGGTCGGTCGCCATGCCGGCGGTGGTGTAGCGTTTGGCGAGTTCGATGTCCCTGTAGCCTTCGCGCGCCGCGAGTGGCAAATCCTTGGGCGTCACATCGTTCTGGTAATCGATGAAAGCCTTGCCGGTCGATTCTTTCACCCACCATAGGGGCGAGATGGCGAAGGCTTCGTCGCGGCACTTGGGAACAGCCGGAATCTTGCCCTTAAGCGCGCCCTTGGCGGCGCCATCGGCCAGGCATTCGGAGAGCAGCATCTTGCCCGCCGCACTCCCCGCCGCCACGAAGTCGCCGCCCACCTCGGGCGGCACGAAGCCCGCGATCCGGGCATTCCACCCTGGCTTGGCGCCGCGATGGCACATGAGATTGACGATCGGGCTCCAGCCGCCCGACATGGCAAGCGTGTCGCAATTGATATGCGCATGATCGGTGAGCTCGATGCCGGCAACACCTTTGCGGCCGTTGACGTTGGCAATCATCCGTCCACGCAGCACCGGAACGCCGCCCGCGTCGGCCTTGGCATCCTTGCGGCTATCGACGATGACTTCGACATGAACGCCATGGGCCTTCATGTCGCGCGCCGTGCGGTAGCCCGAATCGTTGTTGGTGAAGACCGCAACCGACCGGCCGGAGGCGGCGGCATAGCGGTTGGCGAAGGTCCGCATGGCCGAGGCCAGCATGACGCCCGGAACATCGTTGCCGCCGAAGGCGACCGGCCGCTCTTCCGCCCCCGCCGCCAGCACGGCGCGCTTGGCGATCACCCGCCAGTAGCGCTGCCGCGGCTCGTAAGGCGAAGGCTCCGCCACATGATCGTTCACCCGCTCGACGGCGCCGAAGATATTGCCGTCATACCAGCCGAATATCGTGGTGCGCGGCATCAGCGTGACATGGGGCAAGGAAGCGAGCTCGGCCACGACGCCCGCCGCCCAGTCGCGCCCGTGCTGGCCGCCGATTTCCTCATTCTCGTTGATGAGCGAGCCGCCGAGCGCCGCGCCCTCGTCGGCAAGCATGACCCGGGCGCCGGAGCGCGCCGCGGCCAGCCCCGCCATCAGCCCGGCGGGACCCGAGCCGATCACCAAGAGATCGCAGTGGGCATAGGCCTTCTCGTATTTGTCGGGATCGGCCTCCTTGGAGGCGCTGCCGAGCCCGGCGGCGCGCCGGATGATCGGCTCGTAGATCTTCTCCCAGAAGCTCTTCGGCCACATGAAGGTCTTGTAGTAGAAGCCGGCGACGAAGATCGACGAGGCCAGCGCATTGACCGCGCCGACATCGAAATTGAGCGACGGCCAGCGGTTCTGGCTCCTCGCCGTGAGTCCGTCATAGAGCTCGATCATGGTGGCGCGCGTATTGGCTTCCTTGCGGCCGCCCTCGCGCAGTTCGACCAGCGCGTTGGGTTCCGAGACGCCGGCCGAGATCACGCCGCGCGGCCGGTGATACTTGAACGAGCGGCCCATGAGATGCACGCCATTGGCGATCAGCGCCGAGGCCAGCGTGTCGCCCTGATGACCGGTGAAGGCCTTGCCGTCGAAGGTGAAGTCCAGCTGCGTGCCGCGGTCGATGCGGCCGCCCTTTTCGAGCCGGAAGGAGGTCATGACTTGGCTCCCTTCCGTGCCTTGGCCCAGTCGCGCGCCGTCACGGTTGCAAACACCTCATGGCTCTCGGTATCGCGCGTCACCACCATCCAGGCGCGGCAACCGCCGGAATGGTGGACATATTCGTCGAAGCGTCCCTTTGGGTTATCGCGCAGATAGACGTAGTCGAACCACTGATCCATCGTGGCGGGATCGTTGGAATTGGGCCGCTCCGGTCTGGCATCGCCGAGGAAGGTGAATTCCTCGACCGGCCGGGTTCCGCAATGGGGACATTTGATCAGCATGGGCGCGATCCTCAGTGCAGATTGGGCGTGGCGCCCTGGCCTTTTTCGTCGAGCATGTAGCCGCGGCGGAAGCGGTCGAGACGATAGGCGGCGTTGAGCTTGTGGGCCTCGTTCTTGGCGATCGTGTAGGCGAAGCACCAGCCCGACGCCGGCGTCGCCTTGAAGCCGCCATAGCACCAGCCGGTATTGAGGTAGAGCCCGCCGATATGGGTCTTGTCGATGATCGGCGAACCGTCCATCGACATGTCCATGATGCCGCCCCACGAGCGCAGGACACGCACCCGGGCAAGCCCCGGGATCATGGCGACGCCGGCCTCGATCACATGCTCGACCATCGGCAGATTGCCGCGCCTGGCATAGGAGTTGTAGCCGTCGAGATCGCCGCCGAACACCAGCCCGCCCTTGTCCGATTGCGACACGTAAAAATGCCCGGCGCCGAAGGTGATGACGCCGTCGATATAGGGCTTGAGGCCTTCCGAGACGAAGGCCTGCAGCACATGGCTTTCGATCGGCAGCTTCATGCCCGCCATGGCGGCGACTTCCGATGAATTGCCGGCCGCGGCGAGGCCGAGCTTCTCGCAGCCGATGAAGCCCCGGTTGGTCTCCACGCCCAGAACCCTGCCGTTCTCGGTTCTGATGCCGATCACTTCGCAGTTCTGGATGATGTCGACGCCGTGGCTGTCGGCTCCCCGCGCATAGCCCCAGGCCACCGCATCGTGGCGCACCGTGCCGCCGCGCCGCTGCAACAGCCCACCCTTGATCGGGAACCGCGCGTTGCTGAAGTCGAGAAAGGGATACATCTCGCGCACCGCTTCCGTATCGAGCAGTTCCGCATCGACGCCGTCGATCCGCATGGCATTGCCGCGCCTGGCGAAGGCATCGCGCTGCGGGTCGGTGTGGCAGAGGTTGAGTACGCCGCGCTGCGACACCATGGCGTTGAAGTTGAAGTCCTGCTCGAGGCCCTCCCACAGCTTCATCGACCATTCGTAGAAGGGATTGTTGCCGGGCAGCATATAGTTGGAGCGAATGATCGTCGTGTTGCGGCCGATATTGCCGGAACCGAGCCAGCCCTTTTCCAGCACCGCCACATTGCTGATGCCATGCTCCTTGGCGAGATAATAGGCGGTGGAAAGCCCGTGCCCGCCGCCGCCCACGATAATGACGTCATAGTCCTTCTTGGGTGCGGGCTCGCGCCAGGCCGGCGCCCAGTTCTGGTGGCCGGAGAGGGTGTTCTTGAGCAGCGAGAAGACCGAATATTTCATGCCGGAACCAATTTCAGACCAATTGAACCAATACTAGACCAATTACCGGAGGGCAAGCCCCCACCCCTTTGATGTCACCCCGGCGAAAGCCGGGGCCCATAGTAATTACAATACGGGTCGCAAACGCTTCACGCGGTTGAATGGGTCCCGGCTTCCGCCGGGATGACGGTCTCAGCAATCCAGCGTCGTATCCCGCTCCCATTGCGTAAGGTGGCGGCAGAACTGGTTCCACTCATTGTGCTTGAGCTTGAGATAGGCCGCGCAAACTTCCTCGCCGAGGATCTGGTGCAGGTACTTGTCCTTCTCGAAATTGCGCAGCGCGTCGAGCAGGTTGAGCGGCAGTTTCTTCGCCCCCTTCACCGTGTGGCCCATGGCATACATGTCGATGTCGAGGCGCTTGCCCGGATCCATCTTCTCATCGATGCCATGCATGCCGGCCGCCAGGATCGAGGCCAGCATGAGATAGGGGTTGGCCGCCCCGTCGGGCAGCCGGTATTCGGCCCGGCCTTCGTCGGGAATGCGCACCATGTGGGTGCGGTTGTTGCCGCCGAAGGTGATGGTGTTGGGCGACCAGGTGGCACCCGAGATGGTGCGCGGCGCATTGATGCGCTTGTAGGAGTTCACCGTCGGATTGGTGATCGCCACCATCGAATCGGCGTGGAGCATCAGGCCGCCGAGGAAATGATAGGCGAGCTTGGAAAGCCCCATCTCGCCCTTGGGATCGTGGAACAGATTGGACTTGCGGGCGTTGTCCCACACCGAAAGATGCACATGGCAGCCGTTGCCGGTGAGGTTGATGAAGGGCTTCGGCATGAAGGTGGCGCGCAGCCCGTGCTTCTCGGCGATCGACTTCACCATGAACTTGAAGAAGGCGAGCTGATCGGCGGTGGTCAGCGCGTCGTTGAAGTTCCAGTTGATCTCGAACTGGCCGTTGGCGTCCTCATGGTCGTTCTGATAGGGGCCCCAGCCGAGCTGCGTCATGGTGGTGCAGATTTCGGCGATGACGTCGAGGCGCCGCATGATCGCCGCCTGATCGTAGCAGGGCTTCTCCTGGGTATCGCGGTGATCGGAAATCGCCGTGCCGTCGGCATTGATCAGATGGAACTCGGGCTCGACCCCGGCCATCAGCTTCATGTTCTTCTTGGACGTCTTTTCGATGAGCTTGCGCAGCACCACGCGCGGCGCCTGGGCCAGAGGCTCGCCGTTCATCCACGGCTCGCCCGCAACCCACGCCACCTCCGGCCGCCACGGCAGGGGAATGACCGAATCCGTATCCGGCATCACCAGAATGTCCGGGTGCGCCGGCGTCTGGTCGAGCCAGGTGGCAAAGCCGGCGAAGCCCGCCCCCGCCTTCTGCATCCTGCCCGCCGCTTCCGCCGGCACCAGCTTGGCCCGCTGGGTACCGAACAGGTCGGTGAAATTGAAAAGGAAGAACTTGATCTTGTTGTCTTTGGCGTATTTCGCGAGATCCCCCGCCATGATATTTCACTCCCGTTCGTTTGTTGCCGTCATTTGTTGATGAATTGCGCCGGTTTTGCAAGCCGGGTCACGCCACCGGCTCGCAGCGGACCTCCGTGCGTACCGAATTTGCGATGTAGCATTCTTCATGGGCCGCGTGGTGCATGGCATCGAGCGCGGCCCGATCCGGCAGCTTTGGGCCGCCGAATATGATTTTGGGCCGCAGCGTGACCACACTCATCCAGTATTTGCCCTGCGGATTCTTGGTCATCGCCCCCACCGCCTCATCCGCATAGCTGTCGACTACATAACCTTTGGCCGCGGCGATCGAAAGAAACCACAGCATGTGGCAGCTCGACAGGCTGGCGATGAAGGCCTCTTCCGGATCGACTCCCGAGGGATCGGAGAAGCGCGGCACGACGTGCGGCGAAGCGGAGGCGCGGAACGTGACGCCGCCGTCAAAGGACCATTGATGTCCGCGCGAATAGCGATTGTCCGTAAAAACTTCGTCCGGCTTTCGCGTCCAGCCGATCTTGGCCGTGTAGGACGCCATGCTCAGGTGCCGCCCTTACCGGGAATCCAGTTGGTTCCGGCCAGCGGCACCTGCGCCATGGCGGCGGCCTCGACGGTCAGCGCCACCAGGTCTTCCGGTTCGAGATTGTGCAGATGGCTCTTGCCGCAGGCCCGCGCCACGGTCTGCGCCTCGAGCGTCAGGACCTTGAGGTAGTTGGACAGGCGCCGCCCGGCCTTGACCGGATCGAGCCGCCTGGCGAGATCCGGCTCCTGGGTGGTGATGCCCACCGGATCGCGGCCCTCGTGCCAGTCGTCATAGGCGCCGGCCGTGGTTCCCAGCGCCTTGTATTCTTCCTCGTGATGCGGGTCGTTGTCGCCCAGCGCCACCAGTGCCGCCGTGCCGATCGACACGGCATCGGCGCCGAGCGCCAGGGCCTTCGCCACATCGGCGCCGCTGCGAATGCCACCCGAGACGATGAGCTGCACCTTGCGGTG
>CAYOZR010000140.1:0-7853 GCA_964408555.1 uncultured Aestuariivirga sp. | reverse complement strand
GTCGCCATCGCGATGCCGGCCGAGGGGCCGTCCTTGGGGATGGCGCCTTCCGGCACGTGCACATGGATGTCCCGCTTTTCGAACAGCGTCGGCTTGATGCCGAAGCGGATCGAGCGGCTGCGCACGTAGCTCCTGGCGGCGGAGACGCTTTCCTGCATCACGTCGCCCAGCTTGCCGGTCTGCTTCACGTTGCCCTTTCCCGGCAGCATGACCGATTCGGGCTATCCGCGCATCCTGGATTTTGCCCGTTTCCGCAAGGTGGCGGACAGCGTCGGCGCCTATCTGATGGTCGACATGGCCCATTTCGCGGGGCTGGTGGCGGGCGGCGTTCATCCCAATCCCCTGGAACATGCCCATGTGGTGACCACCACCACCCACAAGACCCTGCGCGGCCCCCGCGGCGGCATGATCCTGTCGCGCGACGACGACCTCGGCAAGAAAATCAATTCGGCGGTGTTCCCCGGCCTGCAGGGCGGCCCGCTCGAGCATGTGATCGCCGCCAAGGCGGTGGCCTTCGGCGAAGCGCTCAAGCCCGCCTTCAGGAAATATGCAAAGGCCGTCGCGGCGAACGCCCGGGTCCTCGCCGACAGCATGATCAAGGGCGGCTGCGATCTGGTGTCCGGCGGCACCGACACGCATCTGATGCTGGTCGATCTGCGCAAGAAGGGCATTACCGGCAAGGCCGCCGAGGCGGCCCTCGGCCGCGCCTTCATCACCTGCAACAAGAACGGCATTCCCTTCGATCCCGCCCCCTTCACCATCACCTCCGGCATCCGGCTGGGAACGCCGGCCGGCACCACCCGCGGCTTCGGCGAGGCCGAATTCAGGGACGTGGGGGCGCTGATCACCGAGGTGCTCGACGGGCTTGCGAAGAACGGCGAACAGGGCAATGGTAAGGTCGAGTCCTCGGTCAGGAAGCGCGTCAAGGCGCTGACCGACCGCTTCCCGATCTACTCCTGAGTGGGGCATGCGCTGTCCGTTCTGTTCCAATGAAGATACCCAGGTGAAGGACAGCCGTCCCAGCGAGGACGGCACCGCCATCCGCCGCAGGCGTTACTGCCCCGATTGCTCGGGCCGTTTCACGACTTTCGAGCGGGTGCAATTGCGCGAGCTGATGGTGGCGAAGCGCTCCGGCCGCCGCGTGCCCTTCGACCGCGACAAGCTGATGCGCTCGATCCAGGTGGCGCTGCGCAAGCGCCCGGTCGACCCCGAGCGGGTGGAACGCATGGTCTCCGGCATCGTGCGGCGTCTCGAAAGCCTCGGCGAAAGCGAGATCAAGTCCGAGACCATCGGCAAGCTGGTGATGGAAGCCCTCAAGATGCTCGACGATGTCGCCTATGTGCGCTTCGCCTCGGTCTACAAGAATTTCCGCGAGGCCAAGGATTTCGAGGAATTGCTGGGCGAACTCAGCGGCGAGGAGAACGAGGTCGAGCGCGGGTGAACGGCGATCGCCGCTGGATGGACTACGCCGCCAGGCTGGGCCGCCGGGCGCTGGGAACCACGGCCGAAAACCCGCCCGTCGGCTGCGTCATCGTGAAGGCGGGCCGCGTCCTCGGCGTCGGCTGGACCAGGCCCGGCGGCAGGCCCCATGCCGAAACCGAGGCCCTTGCCACGACCGGCGAAGCGGCGCGCGGCGCCACCGCCTATGTGACGCTGGAACCCTGCGCCCACCATGGCCGCACGCCGCCCTGCGCCGAAGCGCTGGTGAAGGCGGGCATTGCGCGGGTCGTCACCGCCGTGGAAGACCCGGACCCGCGCGTCTCGGGCGGCGGCCATGCCATCCTGTGGGCCGGCGGGATCGCGGTCGAAACCGGAGTGGGCGCCGAAGCGGTCCGGCGCGATCTGGCCGGCTTCCTCACCCGGATGACCAGGAAACGCCCCTATGTGGTTCTAAAACTTGCCATTTCGGCCGATGACAAGATTGCCGCCGCGGCCGGTGAACGCACCCCGATCACCGGACCGGAGGTGTGGGCCCGGGTGCATCTCATGCGGGCCCAGGTGGATGCGATCCTGGTCGGCATGGACACGGTTCTGGCCGACGATCCGGAACTCGCCTGCCGTCTTCCCGGCCTGGAAGGGCGCTCGCCCAAGCCCTTCGTGCTGAGCAACACCCGTGAACTTCCAGCGGCCTCGAAGCTGGCCGCCCGCGGTGCTGAAGTTCTGCGCGGCGGCATCGCGGCGGTACTTGCCGATCTGGCCTCGCGCGGTATCAACCGGCTCATGGTGGAAGGCGGCGCCAGGACCGCCCGCAGCTTCATCGAGGCGGGCGGGGTCGATGAAATCCACCTGTTCCGCAGCCCCCGGGAAATCGGCCCGCAGGGTGTCGATGCGCTGGCCGGGCTTCGCGTTAACGAGATTCTGAAACGGTTCCGGCTCCGCGAAGAGGAAGTGCTTGGGCCGGACCGGCTGGGCGTCTATGAGAGCACCAATTAGCTCCGCCATTGCGGCTTTTTGCCGGGATGACGATAGAGGATTGAGATGTTCACCGGCATTATCTCCGACATCGGCGAAGTCGTCCGCGTGGAGAAACGCGGCGATGCGCGTTTCGAGATCGCCACCCGTTACGATCTTGCAAGTGTCGAGATCGGCGCCTCGATTGCCTGTGCCGGCTGCTGCCTGACGGTGGTGGCGAAGACGCCGCGCAGTTTCAGCGTCGATGTTTCGGCCGAGACCCTGTCGAAGACGACGCTGGGCGCTTGGAAGCAGGGCACCCGTATCAATCTCGAACGCGCCCTCAAGATGGGTGACGAGTTGGGCGGCCATGTCGTGTCGGGCCATGTCGATGGCGTCGGCGAGATTGTCTCGATCATGCCGGAGGGCGACTCGCAGCGCTTCCGCTTCCGTGTCGCGCCGGAACTTGCCAGGTTCATCGCCCCCAAGGGCTCGGTGACGCTCGACGGCACCTCGCTCACCGTCAACGAGGTCGAAGGCCGCGACTTCGGCGTCAATATCATTCCCCACACCCAAGCAGTCACCACATGGGGCCATGCGCGGCAAGGTCAACGGGTCAATGTTGAAATCGACATGCTGGCGCGCTATGTGGCGCGGCTGGCTGAATTCAGAAATCCATGAAAACCCAAAAGAAAACCGGCGCGGCCGGCCGCATCAAGGCGCATCTGCTCATTCTCGAAGCCCGCTTTTATGGCGCGCTTTGCGACGAGCTGGCGCGCGGCGCCATTGCGGCAATCGAGAGCGCCGGCGCCACCTGGGAGCGCCTGGCGGTTCCGGGTGCCCTGGAAATTCCCGGCGCCATCGCCGTGGCCGCGGCGGCGAAGCGCTATGACGGCTATGTGGCGCTGGGCTGTGTGCTGCGCGGCGAGACTTCGCATTACGACATCGTTGCCAATGAGAGCGCCCGCGGCCTCTTGGACCTGACCATGAAGGGTCTCGCCATCGGCAACGGCATTCTCACCTGCGAGACCGAGGCCCAAGCCTGGGCCCGCGCCAGGGTTTCCGAAATGGACAAGGGCGGCGGCGCCGCCGATGCAGCACTCGCCATGATCGGCTTTGCCCGCGCCATGAAGAAGGCGCGCCGCCGGTGACGGGCAAACGCCGGCCGCAGCCCACCGAACGCGCCGCCGCCAGGCTGGGCGCGGTGCAGGCGCTCTATCAGATGGATCTGGCCGGCACCGATGTCGGCGAGACGCTGACGCAATTTTCATTGCGCGCCATGGGCGAGGATTTCGACGCCGGCCAGTGCGGCGAGGCCGATTACAAGTTCCTCAAGGAAGTGGTGGACGGCGTGGTGCGCGAGCAGAAGACCATCGATCCCGCCGTCGATGCCATCCTCGACAAGACCTGGCCGCTGCACCGCCTCGATGCCACGGTACGGGCGATCCTCCGGGCCGGGGCCTATGAACTGATGTTCATGGACAAGGTTCCGGCCCGCGTCGCCATCAGCCAATATGTCGATGTGGCGGGCGCCTTCTTCGCGGCGGAAGAGCCGAAATTCATCAACGGCGTGCTCGACCGCCTGGCCCGCCAGCGCCGCCCGGGCGAGTTCGCCGTGTGACCGCAGCCGTGGCATATGACGATGTCCGGGCCCGGCGCAACGCGCTAAAGCTGGCGGCCGCCCAGGCCTGCTACGGCTCTTCCACCACCATCCTGATCGCCACCGCGGGGCTGGTGGGCGCCCAGCTCGCCCCCTCGATGTCATGGGCGACGCTGCCGGTCTCGACCTTCGTGATCGGCACGGCGCTGACCACCATGCCGGTGTCGCTGCTGATGAAGCGCATCGGCCGCCGCGCCGGATTCATTCTCGGCGCCGTGGCCGGGCTGATTGGCGCGCTGACGGCGGTGGCGGCGATCTTTACCCGCAATTTCCCGTTGTTCGTCTTCGCCACCATGTTCCAGGGCGTGTTTCAGGCCTCCGCCTCCTATTACCGTTTCGCCGCCGCCGATCTGGCGAGCCTGGCATTCCGGCCCAAGGCAATCTCCTGGGTGATGACCGGCGGCGTCGCCGCCGCGCTTTTCGGCACGCTCATCGTCATGGTGACCGCCGATCTCTTCGCGCCGGTCATCTTCGCCGGTTCCTATGCGGCGATGGCACTGATATGCGTTGTGGCGATCGTCATTTTGCTTTTCCTCGAAAGCCATAAGGTGGAGGAAACATCAGCCGCGGCCGAGCCGGCGCGGCCGCTGGCCGAGATCGCCTTGCAGCCGCGCTTCGCCGCCGCCATGGTCGTCGGCATGCTCTCCTACGGCATCATGAATCTGGTGATGACGGCAACCCCGGTCGCCATGCTCGGCTGCGGCTTCGGGGTCCGGGATTCGAGCTGGGTGATCCAGTGGCATGCGCTTGCCATGTTCGTTCCCAGCTTCTTCACCGGCCACATCATCGCCCGCTTCGGTACCGAGCGCGTCGCCGCCTTCGGCATGCTGCTGCTGGCTTCGGCCGGGGTTTCCGGGCTCCTCGGCATCAGGTTCGAGAATTTCGCCATCGGACTCATTCTCCTTGGCCTCGGCTGGAATTTCGGCTTCATCGGCGCCACCACCATGCTGACCGGCTGCTACGCGCCCTCCGAGCGCAACAAGGCGCAAGGGCTCAACGACTTTGTGATCTTCACCACCACGGCGCTCGCCTCGCTGAGCGCCGGCAAGCTGCTCGCCTGGTTCGGCTGGAACGCCGTCAATATCGCCGTCTTCCCGATGGTGCTGACGGCGCTGGCCATGATCGGCTGGCTCCTCACGCGCCCGCGGCCGGCTGCGGCCTAGGTCCGATCATGCGTCTCAATGTGTTCTTGCAGAAGGCCGGAATCGGCAGCCGCCGCGAGGCCGAGCGGCTGGTGGCCGAGGGCCGCGTCAAGGTGAACGGCAAGATCGCGGGCGCGACAGTCCCGGTGGAAGAGGGCGATGCCGTCAGCCTCGACGGCAAGGTCGTGGCGCCTGCCACCAAGCCGCTGCCGCGCCTGTTCATGCTCAACAAGCCGCTCGATGTGCTGGTCACCCACCGGGACCACAAGGGGCGGCGGACGATCTTCGATCTGCCCGCGCTGAAGCCGCCGCGCTGGAGCCCCGCCATGCCGCGGATCATGAATGTGGGCCGCCTCGATGTGAACAGCGAGGGCCTGCTGCTGCTGTCGTCCGACGGGCCCCTGGCCCAGGCCATGATGAGCCCCGAGACGGCGCTCGCGCGCGTCTACCGGGTGCGGGTGCGCGGCCGCCTCAGCCCGGACAACATCAAGGCCCTGGCGCGCGGCATTGTCGTCGACGGGGTGAACTATCGCGGCGCCGAATTCGTCGAGGAGTATGACAAGGGCGGACGCAGCAACAGCTGGTACCGGGTGGTCCTGACCGAAGGCAAGAACCGCGAAATCCGCAAGCTGATGGAACATTTCGGCTGCGCGGTGAACCGGCTGATCCGCGTGCAGTATGGCCCGTTCCATCTCGGCGAGCTAAACTCCGGCGCGGTCGCAGAAGTCGCTCCCGAAGAGGTGAAGCGCTTCCTCGAATTTCTCGCGGCCCGCGGCGTTGCGTTGTAAGGCGGCCCCATTCAAGGCGGCGGCCATTGGCCTGACTTCCAGTCGCGCCTTGTGTGGATGACGCGCAGGATGGCAACCGTTTCGGCGCCACCGCGATCCGTGGCCAGTGTATAGGCGATTACATAGGGAAGGCCCAAGACGCTCTTCTCATAGGTTCCCGAAACGCGGCCGCGGCGCCCGGTTGGATGATCGGCCAGAAGCCGCGCGGACCGGTCGATTGCCATGCGCACCTTGCGCGCCGCCTTTTCATCATCCTTCGCAATGAAGGAAAGTGTGCGCTTGAGATCGTCGAGCCCCGAGCGCGACCAAACGAGGCGCCGCTTCATCGCGGCTTTGCGGCAATCGCCTCATCGAGTTCGGCCATCGCCTCGGCGTGTTCGACGACGTCGTCCTTGCGCAGGTCGGCAAGCCCGCGCTCGATGCCCTCGACGATCTGCAACTCGCGCTCGACGAAGCCGGCGATGGCTTCCGAGGCCAGAAACGATTTTGTCCGCTTGGTCCGCTCCGCCAGCCGACCGAGCCGCTGCTTTACATCGGCCGGCAGACGCACGGTGATGGTTTCGGAGGGGGCCATGGTACTCTCAAGTGTTGATCTGTGTACATAGTAGCACAACCGCCAATCCGTTCAAGACGTGTGGACCATAACCTTCTGCCCATTGCCTGGCGGCCTGAACCGACTCAGTCCAAGTGTTCGATGCCCGGGCCTTCCGGCAGCCTGACCCACTCGTGCTTGCGAGCTTCGTAGACCGAGAACTTGGGCCCATCAAATTGGGGATCGGCGAATGCTCCGACGGGAATTCCGACAATCTCCGGCACATGGTTGAGCCAATAATACACCGTACTTCCGCAAATCGGGCAGAAGTGAAACGTCAGTTCATTGCCGCTATCGGCTTTTCGCACATAAGCTGTTGATTGACCGGCAATCGATAGCATCTGAACCCGGTTGAACCGCGCCTGCGTGCCAAAAACGCTTCCAGTGCGCATCTGGCATGCCAGGCAATGGCAGATCGAGACACGGACAGGCTCGCCCGCGCATCGCACGGTGAGTTGACCGCAGCTGCAGCTGGCTGCTCGTTCTTTCATTCCTACCTCCCTTGAAGTCCAACCAAGCCTATCCCGGCTCCGTCTGGTCCGCAAAGCCAAGGCCTTCTGACCATTGCGCCCTTGCCCCCGATTTGGCATACACGCGCCACATTCCGGGGCAGGGGCCGGATGGGCTGTGATTCCATCGCGTCCATCCGTCAGGGGCTTCGGGCAACAGCAACCGAAACAAGGGTTTATCCATGACTTCCACACTCTGGCTGATCGTGCTCGCGGGCGCGCTCTCCATCGTGTACGGCATTGTGACGACGCGAGGCCTTCTCGCCGCCGATGCCGGCACCGCTCGCATGCAGGAAATTTCGGCTGCCGTGCGCGAAGGCGCCCAAGCCTATCTGAAACGCCAATATGCGACGATCGCCATGGTCGGCGCCGTCATCTTCGTACTGGCACTGTGGCTGCTCGGCATCTACTCGGCCGTGGGCTTTGCCATCGGCGCCATCCTCTCGGGTGCGGCGGGCTTCATCGGCATGAACGTGTCGGTCAGGGCCAATGTGCGCGTCGCCCAGGCCGCCACCAAGTCGCTGGCCGGCGGCCTCGACCTCGCCTTCAAGGCGGGCGCGGTCACGGGCCTTCTGGTCGCCGGTCTCGGTCTCCTGGGCGTCACTCTCTATTTCGGCTTCCTGACCGGATCGCTCGGCCTCGCGGCGACCGACCGCACGGTGATCGACGCGCTGGTGGCGCTGTCCTTCGGCGCCTCGCTGATCTCGATCTTCGCCCGTTTGGGCGGCGGCATCTTCACCAAGGGCGCCGACGTCGGCGGCGACATGGTGG
>CAYOZR010000139.1:0-7876 GCA_964408555.1 uncultured Aestuariivirga sp. | reverse complement strand
GAGCTTGAATCATCTTTCAACCGATTTGCCTACAGTTTATGAGTATGCAGCCTAGGAGGATCGCGCTGTGATCGAAGGACGTTATGAAATCCATGTGCGTCGTCTAACATTCCACCCCGTACCCGCCACAGGACTCGAATCGGTGACCCCTGATTGCAAATCAATACTATTCCACGGCATATTGTGGAACATTTCATATCGCGCAATCAAGGGAAAAGGTCTTGCATCAACGCGTTATATTGATCATTCTTCCATTCCGCCGAGACATTCTAACGGGACAAAACACACCGGATTTGCTGCCTATTGCCACCTGAAGAAACTCTAATGCCGAAATCAAAGTTGACCGCCGCCTTCGCGGAAAAGGTACAGGCGCCGGCCCTGGGTCAAGTCGAATATTTCAGCAACAGGTCAGGTCGGCAGTGCCGGTCGCTCGCCGTCCGCGCGGTGTCGGCTTACCCCGTGATAGCAGAAGAATGGTTGGATCGCGCATTCAGCCGCGTCAGGCCGCGACCGGTCATTTGCAACGTTAGTACCGCCCAATCTCGATCAGATCACGCGACGACGGGGCCATCACCTCGATGCCGGTTTCGCTGATGAGCAGCTGGTCCTCGATGATGAAACCGCCAAGTCCGTTGATGTAATAGGGCGTCTCGAAGGCCATGACCATTCCGGGCTCGGCCGTTGCCGTCGAGTCCGCCGCGATGAACGGCCATTCCTCGCTCCAGATGCTGGCGCCGACACCGTGGCCGAAATGGCCCCGGCCATAGGTCGAAAATCCCGCATCCCACATGGTTGCCGCCACCACCCGATAGACATCGCTGAGCGGCACGCCCGGCCGGAGCCTGGCGAAGCCGGCCTCGAAGGCCCGGTGCAGCGCGTCGAAGACTTTTCGTTCGGCAATGCCCGCACGGCCCATGACAGCCGTCCGTCCGCCATCGGAACTGTAGCCGTCGATGACGCAGCCAACGTCGATCTTGATAAGATCGCCAAGCTTCGCCGGACCGCCCGGCGCGAAGCCGTCGCCACCGACCGAGATATAGGCCCAAGTCGATCCAGGTGGCGGCAGCCCCCGGCTGGCGGCCTCCGCCAATGCCGCCTCGCGCCAGATCGCCGTCATCCGGGCGGCATCCATGCCCGGACTGATCGCTTGGGTGAGTGCGCCGACGCCGGCGCGCGACAGTTCGGCCGCGGTCCGCAGCCGTTCGATCTCTTGCGGCGCCTTGATCGATCGCAGCCGCTCGACGAGGTGGGTCGCATCGACCCACGACACTTGCGGCAGCACTTCGCCGAAAATGGCAAGATCCCGCGCCGCCACAAATCCAAGCTCCAGCCCGATACGCCCCTTGAGCAACCCGCGCTCGGCGAGAAGGTCGCGAAGCAGTCCGGCCGAAGCATGGAGATCGTACTGGGCCGGACGGGATTCACGCGGCCGCTTGCCGATCGCCACATCTCTTCCGACGAGCGCGCCGGCAACATTCTCCGGATCGTCGGACTGGCGGTCGAACATGCCGGTCTCGACCCAGATGCGGTGCGTCCGGACGTCATCGATATGCGATTGTGCCTTGAAGGCTTCGGCCTGCAGGTCGCCGACGATGGCGGCAACCGCGGCGCTTGCGTCGGCGGGCACCACGACAAAAGCGGCACCGGCGCGTCTCCAGAATGTCGCAACCCCTGGAAACGCGCCGGTCGCATAGGTGATACTTTCCGGCTGGGCCAGAACAAGGGCGTCGATCCCTTGTTCCGCCATCAGCCGTCCGGCGCGGTGCCGGTCGAGAAAGCCGGAAACCAATCCGCCTACTTCGTCGTCAAATTGAAATAGACGACGTCGGCGCTCGGTCCCATGACGAAGTTCTGCACATTGGACCGCTCGGCCACCTGCTTGGTGTCCTGGAACATGATGATGAAGGGGCCTTCTTCCATCACCTTCTTTTGCAGGTCCTTATACATTTGCTCGCGCTTGGCCTCGTCGCGCTCGCGCACGGCGGCGTCCGTCATCTTGGTGATTTCCGGAATGTCCCAGCTGTTGCGCCAGGCCAGCGGCTTGGATTTCGGGGTGTCGGAATTGTCCGGGTTGCGGGCGAAGGAATCCGCGTTGGTGTGCGGGTCCATGTAGTCCGGCCCCCAATAGACCAGCAGCATCTGATGCTGACGGGCCCGGTACTTGGTGAGCAGCGTCTTCTGCTCGGCCGGGATGATCGTCACCTTGATGCCGCCTTGCGCCATGGTCGATTGGATCGACTGGGCGATATTGGCGCCCGGGGACGAGTTCTGGGCATCGAGTTCAACGGCAAACCCGTCTGGATACCCCGCCTCGGCCAGCAGCGCCTTGGCCTTGGCCGGATCGAAATTATACATGTTGTCGTCGAGCGAGGCCCAGAATCCCGATGGCCAGAAGGACTGATGAACCTTGACGCTGCCCTTGAGGAACGAGTTCGCCATGCCGTCATAGTCGACCAGATAATGGAGCGCCTGGCGGACCTTCACGTCCTGGAACTGCGGCGTCTTCAGGTTGAGGCCGACATAGTGCAGTGTCGCCTGCGGAATCGTCGTGACCACGATATCCTTGTTTCCGGCGATGCCGGCGATCTGGTCGCCGGTCAGGTCGCGCGCGATGTCGATGTCGCCCTTCTCGATGAGCAGGCGCTGGGCGGCGGGTTCCGGCACGTGACGGATAACCACGCGCTTCATGGCGGGCATGCCACCCCGGTAAGCCGGATTGGCCTCGAGCACCACGCTCTCATTGGCCTTCCAGACCTTCACCGTATAGGCGCCCGATCCGGCCGAATTGGTCTTGAGCCAGGCATTGCCGAGATCGCCGCCCGCATCGTGTTCCATGACGGTCTTCATGTCGACGACGGAGCCCACCACCGACGACATCAGACTCAAGACCAGCGACGGCGAGAAGTCCTCGGTAATGGTGATCTGGAACGTCTGGTCGTCGACGGCTTTCACCAGCTGGTCGACATTGTCCTTGGTCCAGCCAAGCTGTCCGATGAGGAAGGCCGGGGTCTTGTCGAGCTTCACGACACGTTGCAGCGAGAACACCGCGTCCGCCGCCGTAATGGCATTGCCGGAGGCGAATTTCTGTCCCGGCCTGATCTTGAAGGTGAGGGTCTTGCCGTCGTCGCTCACCGTGTAGCTCTCGGCCACGCCGGGGGCGAGCTTGTTGATGTCCGTCGGCTCGAACCGCATGATGCGGTCATAGACGTTGGTGACCACCTCGATGCCCGTCAGCTCGTAGGCCTCGGCGGGATCGAGCGTGATGATGTCGTCAATGTTCTTGGCGATCACCAGCGTATCGGCCGGGGTTTCGGCCAGCGCGTTTGGTGCCATGGCGAGAAGCACCCCGGCGAACAGCGCGTATTTCAGTCGATGCAACATCTAGACCTCCCTGAAACTTGTTGGATCCAGGCCTTGCGGCGGACCCGCGGCACCCTGGAATGGATGGCCATCTGAGCCCCTTTTCGGGTCGATGGCAAGCTTCCGCTGGCCTATTCCGCCGCCCGGCAATAGCCCCGGCTGGCCGCCAGGAGTTCCAGGGTATAGGCCTCCTTGGCCTCGCCGCGGCGCAGGCTCTCGACATCGAGAAGCTCGACCAGGCACCCGTGCTGCATGATGGCGATGCGGCTGCAAAGATGCGCGACGACCGCCAGGTCGTGGCTGACAAGGATGCTGGTGAGCCGGTAGCTGCGCCGCAGCCGCGACACGAGGTTGAGTATCTCCGCCTGGATCGACACGTCGAGGGCCGACGTCGGCTCGTCGAGCAGAAGTATGCGCGGCTTGAGGATCAGGGCCCTGGCGATGGCCACCCGCTGCCGCTGGCCGCCGGAGAGCTGGTGCGCATAGCGGAACCTGTGCTGCGGCTGAAGCCCGACATCGCTCAGCGCCTCGGCGACTTTTTCGTCGATACCCTCGACCGCATGGATCGACAAAGGTTCGCGCAGGATATCGTCGACGGTCTGGCGCGGATGCAGCGACCCGTAGGGATCCTGGAACACGAACTGCATCAAGCGGCGGTCGGCCTTGCTGCGCCTGAGGCCCATGGACCGCCCATTGATCCTGAGGCTCGGCGCCGCGGTCGCCACGAGCCCGGCGATCGCCTTCAATATCGTTGACTTGCCCGACCCCGACTCCCCGACGATCCCGAAGGTCTCGCCATCGGCAACCGCGAAGGAAACGCCGCGCACGGCATGGATCGGCCGCCCGCCATTGCGAAACGTGACCGAGAGGTCGCCGACCTCGATCATGCCAGCCACTCCGGATCCCGGATGACGACGCTGAGTTCGGATACCGGGTGATCCAGCGACGGCGCCGCCTTGATCAGCGCTTGCGTATAAGGGTGTCTGGCCGCGTGCAGTTCGCTTGCCTTGCATTCCTCGACGATCTTGCCGCCGTACATAACCAGGACGCGATCGCAGAAGCTGGAGACGATCGTCAAATTGTGGCTGATGAAGATCAGGCCCATGCCGCGGTCGGTGACCAGATCGTCGAGGATGCGCAACACCTGGTTCTGCACGGTGACGTCGAGCGCCGATGTCGGCTCGTCGGCAATCAACAAGTCCGGTTCGGCGATCAGCATCATGGCGATCATGGCGCGCTGGCCCATGCCGCCGGAGAGTTGATGCGGATAGAGATGATAGACGAGATCGGCGTCGCGAATCCGCACCGCTTCCAGCATCGCCAGGGCGCGCCGGCGGGCTTCCGCCGCGGTCGAGCGGTGATGCAGGCGATAGGTTTCCTGGATTTGATGGCCGATCTTGATGACCGGGTTCAATGAGTATTTCGGGTCCTGCATCACCATCGAAATCCGGCGGCCGCGCACCGCCAGCCAATCGGCGTCGCGCATCGCCAGAAGATTCCGGCCCGCAAGTGTCATGCGTTTTGCCGTCACAATGCCGGGACGGGGAATCAGGCCGAGCAGGGCGCGTCCCGTGGTGGATTTGCCGGAGCCAGACTCGCCGACGATGCCCAGACGCTCGCGCCCCAGCGCGAAGCTGGCGCCGCGCACCGCGCGGGTGAGCCCGCCGCGCCCCGGAAACGACACGCTGAGATCCTCGACCTCGAGTAGGGGAGGCTGGCTCATGCGTTCTTTGGATCGAAGACGTCGCGCAATCCGTCCCCCAGCAGGTTAAAGCCAAGACTGACGATGAAGATGGCGAGCCCCGGGATGGTCGCGACCCACCATTGATCGAGGATCACGTCTCTTCCGGAGGATACCATGGCGCCCCATTCCGCCGTCGGCGGCTGCGCCCCCAGACCGAGAAAACCGAGGCCGGCCGCCGTCAGGATGATTCCCGCCATGTCGAGGGTGAGACGCACGATCACCGACGACAGGCACAGGGGCACGATATGGCGAAACAGGATCCTGGTGGTCGAAGCCCCTTGCAGGACCACCGCCGCGATGAAGTCGCTGCGCGCGATGGTGACGGTCTCGGCCCGGGCGATGCGCGCATAGGGAGGCCAGGCGGTGAGCGATATGGCGATCACCGCATTCTCGATGCCGGGACCGAGCGCCGCCGCGAAGGCAAGCGCCAGCACCAGACGGGGAAATGCCAGGAAGATGTCGGTGATGCGCATCAGGATCGCGTCGGCCCAGCCACCGAGGTAACCGGCCGTCGTCCCCACCGCCAGGCCGATGGGCGCCACGACCACCGACACCAGCATGACAATCGTCAGTGTGACCCGCGCACCGTGGACGGTGCGCGCATAGATATCGCGTCCGAGCTCATCGGTGCCGAACCAGTGGACGGAACTGGGCGGCGCAAGCCGTGCGGCCAGATCCTGCGCGATCGGCGAAATGTGTCCGGCGATCGCGGTTGCGAACATCGCGATGAACACGAGCCCGGCCACGATAAGCAGGCCGGTGAGTGCCGCCGGATTGGTACAGATCGCGGCGGCGGCCCGGTAGAGATTGCCGAGCACCGCCTGACGGCGCGAGCCGGGCGCGTCGCTGGCGAGCCATTGGCGAACAGAGGTGCGGGTCGCTGGCGTGGCGGGATGGGCGGGATTGGTCACGATACGCGCAACCTCGGATCGAAGACCTTGTAGAGGAGGTCGCAGAGCAGATTGACTCCGATGAAGACGGCACCCACCACCAGGGTTCCGCCCAGCACCGCATTCATGTCGGCATTGAACAGCGAGCGCGTGATGTAAAGCCCGAGGCCGGGCCAGGCGAAAACGGTCTCCGTCAGCACGGCGCCTTCGAGCAGCGAGGCGTAGCTCAGGCCGATCACGGTGATCAGCGGCACCATGATGTTGGGGAAGGCGTGCCGCCACACCGCGCCCCAGAAGGAGCGGCCCTTGATGCGGGCCGCCGTCACATATTCCTGGCTCAGCTGTTCGATCATGAAACTCCGCGTCATGCGGGCGATATAGGCCACCGAATAATAGCCGAGAATGCAGCCCGGCAGGACGATGTGATCGAGCGCGTTGCGGAAAACGTCCCACTCTCCCGCGATCAGGCTGTCGATGAGAATGATCCCGGTGCGGGACGTCACGATATCGTCATAAGCCACGTCCAGCCGCCCGGGCCCGGCGACCCAGCCGAGCTTGCCATAGAACAGGAAAAGGCCGACGAGCCCCAGCCAGAAGACCGGCATCGAATAGCCGAAGAGTCCGAAGATCCGCACCAGATGATCCGGCCACCGCCCCTTCTGGGCCCCGGCCGCGATGCCGGCGGGTACGCCGATGACAACGCCGAGGAGCGTGGCGATGGTGGCGAGTTCGAATGTCGCCGGAAAGAACTGCAGCAAGTCGGTCAGAACCGGATGCGAGGTCATGACCGACTGGCCGAAGTCGCCCGACAGCAGCTTCTTCAGATAGAGAAAATATTGCTCCGGGATCGAACGGTCGAGCCCCATGGCAAGGCGGGTCTTCTCATAGACCTCCTGGGTTGCCCGGTCGCCGACCACCGCGAGGACGGGATCGACGGGGATAAACCGTCCGATCAGGAAGGTCACCGCGGACAGTCCGAGAAAGGTCAGCAACAGCGAACCGAGAAACGAGCCGAGCCGCCACGACAGCGCCAGCGTCCGCTGCCCGAAACCCATGTCTTTCATGCCGGATCCTCGGCCCCCAGAACCATGCCCTCCCGACTCCATCGGTGTTTTCACCAGCCAAGTCAAATTCATGCGTGGCCGGGGGTTGGTGCCCATCCTTCAAACTGCCGGGCCGCGAGGCAGGCGCGTTGCGCCGGCAGGGACAGGTGCCTTTGGATCAGCTCGATGCGCCCAGCATCATAATGGTGCTCCCGATGCAGCATATTGATCGTGGCGGTCAGATGTCCCGCGATAACGACCGGAAGGTTGACCACGGCGCCGCAGCCCAGCGCCCGGATTTTCTCATGATCCGGAAAAACCTTGGCGATGTCTGCGATGGTGTTGGCGATGAAGAGTTTCCGCTGCCGGTGCACGATGTCGAACCAGTTGTCATGGCGAATCGGTTTGGTGCCCGAGACCGGGTAGTCGAGCGGATGACTGGTATAGGCGCGGCGGGCGACTTCATTGGCCAGGTCCACGGTCATCACGGTGAAGAGCTTGAAGCCGGCCACCGCGCCGGTCAGATGTTGCAAGGCCTTCCAGGCCGCATCCGGATTGGCTACGTGGGCCATCGCCCTGTCGAATTCCGCCAGTGGCCGTTCCAAGTCCGTTTCGGTCATCGCTGCATCAGGTTGCGGATTGACATGACCCCGGCCGATCGGGGTCGATGGGTTTGCTGCCGGCCGGGTCAACGTCTTGCCAAGCCAACCCGTCCCGCGTCTCGAACTCGGCGGCGCGTGTTGGACCTCCCGTTCGGTGCCGGCTACAGGACTCGAACCTGTGGCCCCCTGATTACAAATCAGGTGCTCTACCAACTGAGCTAAGCCGGCGGCCGCCCT